>NZ_JBHWUE010000019.1:0-124643 GCF_042738615.1 Rhodococcus sp. NPDC059968 | reverse complement strand
ATCGTGATGCTGTGCCACGAAATGGCCAGGCAGATCGTTCACGAGCCAATCGTGGGAGCCGGGATCCGTATCACCGTCGAGCTCAGCGACAAAGGCTACGGACCCGCCGACCCCTACATCGACTGGATCAACACCTGCGACTACCTCGCACGCCGCGCCATCGACCAGGGCGACATCAGCCATGAGACAGATCCGGCAACCTTCGCGCGATTCGTGATCGGAGCGTTCACCGGTGTCCAAACCCTCTCACTGATCCACACCGGAGGAGCCGACCTCGAGGAACGCGTCGACGACATGTGGATGATGCTGCTACCTGGCATCATGCCCCGCTACCGACACCAGGACCTACGCAGAACCCGGAATGCACGCAGTGTTGGCCCTCCCGAGCAGTTCGGGCCGGTTTTCTCGGTGTAGGCCGTGGTCGGCGGGTGCCCGGACGGGCATCTCGCCAGCGCGTCTACTGCGCTCGAGAGTCCGTGATGGGGCGCGACGAGAACGGAGCGACCTTGAAATCGCGCCGAGGAGGCCATACGTGGCCACCAGTCCCCGACTTTGGGGTCCCCGATACGCCAGCATTGCCAGCATTGCCAGCAATGGAGGCGCATTCGAGATGACACGAACTCGTCGCCAGTGTTACCGGCTTTGCCAGCATTGCTTGCGATGCTGGTGTTCAATCACCCACCGGGCATGGGAGGGCGTGCCTAGGAACAGCGTGCTTGTATTAACTGCAAAGACAGTATTGGGGTATGAGACCGGCAGTAGGTGTCCTGCCAGCATTGCCGGTATTGCTGTCATAACGCCGTGAACTGCAGAAAAGCATTGCTGTTAATACTGTCTCGGGCGACACGCCCGATCAAACAGTAATGCTGGCAATAACGGTTTAACTGGTATCGTGCGCAATACCAGCAACACAGGTAACACCAGCAACGCCGGGAATGCCGTGACTACCAGCATTCCTTTGATTAGCGGTAATGCCAGCATTGACAGCGAAAAACCCGTTCCGGGGCAAGCAGGGAGAGATCAATGCCACCTCGCACGCAACCAGTCCCGCAACGCGATGCGACCGCGTTGCATCGTGTCATCGCGATCATCAACGGGAAGGGGGGAGTCTTCAAGACAACGCTGGCAGCGAATGAGGGTGGTCTGTTAGCAGCATCCGGTTACAAAGTGCTGATCGGCGATCTCGACCCCCAGGGCAACCTCGCCGAGGATCTGGGCTACACAGGCACCGAGGTCGACGATGAGGGACGGAATCTTGCGCAGGCGCTAGCTTTCGGTGAGCCACTCAATCCGGTCCGGGATATCCGTCCGAATCTTGATGTTCTTCCTGGTGGAACTCACCTTGAGCAGGCCACGGCAGCTCTGGCAGCGAAGGCATCGAAGGATCCTGACGGTGCGAAACTTGCACTTGCAGCGGCTCTGGCGCCCATTGCGGGGGACTACGACATGATCCTCCTCGACTGCCCTCCCGGGGACGAAACCCTTCAGACCGCTGCCGCCGCGGCAGCGCGATGGCTGCTGGTCCCGGTCAAGAGCGATGCATCGAGCAGGAAGGGAATGGCGGCCGTTGTACATCGACTCAACACCGTTCTTAGCGTAAATCCAGACCTAGACCTGCTTGGCGTCGTTCTGACAGGCGTGGGCACCTCTGCGACAACGGTTCAGAAGCAGGCTCGCCGCGCTATCGCCGACGCATTTGGCGGCAGCGAAGACGTCGTTTTCGACAAGACAGTGCGGCACTCCGAGGCAACAGCGCAGGCAACCCGTGAGCGCGGACTCCTTGTGCACGAGCTCGACGACATCGTTCGTAGCGGTCCGAAGTGGTACGAGGTGCTTCGCGGCGACGCAACGGCCGTAGATCTCGCGCCCAAGTCGTCGACCTCGGTTGCAGACGACCTTCTCGCGGTCACCGAGGAAATGGTTCGCCGCATCACGGCAGCCGAGACCGAAGAGGCCGCATCGTGAACGCACCGAACCGACAGATCAAGGGACTGCCGCCTCGGCCTAACGCCCCGGCGCGCGCCGTTACCCCCGATCTGTCGAACCTCCGCCGGCAGAACCGCATCGCCGAAACAACAGATCCACACCGAGAACTCTCACCAGAACCTGCGCCGCAACCGCCGGCGCAGCGAGAAAAGCGGCCAAGTAACAAGCCGACCACCGTCTACATCGCTCCCGATGTCCTACGGCAGGCACGGCTGGCGTTCAAAGCAACGCAGTCCGCGGAATCTGATCGCAACTGGTCCCACTTCGTGGAGAAGGCCCTCGCCGACGCAACACAACGGCGCGTCGCGCAACACAACGACGGCGAGGCATTCGGCGGGGAGGACACCCCCCTTCCGCCCGGCCGCCCGCTTGCCGACGACTAGCAGACGGATAAGCCCTAGATTTGCGGCCGACTGAAACAACACTGATTCGGGCCGTACAACCGACGCGCAACGCCCCGCAACACACGCAGCGGGGCCCGCCGGGAGTTGCAGCTCCGTGTTGGCGGGCCCCTCACCAGGAATCTGGAGGTTCCCAGCTATGGCAAACGATACAAGCCAGGATGCACCATCGTTTCGGACCAGCATGTTCGCACTGATCAGCGTTGCAGTGATGGCGCTGGCGATGGGCGCGCTGGCCTTCACGCTGTCGTTCGATTCGTTGCGGCAGCTCGCCGTTGAGATCGGTGTGCGCCCGGGCTTCTCCTGGATGGCGCCCGTTGCTATCGACATCGCGCAGGCTGCTGCAACGGTCGGTCTCGTTGAGCTGAAAGCCGAGAAGTACCGCACGGACCGCCGATTCTGCTTTGCGTTTGCCGTGGTGACCGTGGCGCTGAGCGTTGCAGGAAACGGCTACCACGCCTACCAGCTCGCAGTACGCAACGCTGCCCGCGTCGCCGCGGGGGAGGACCTCGGTTTCATCCCGCAACCAGCCCCCGCCGCACTGGGCATGGCGATGATCTTCCCGCTGCTCTGGCTGGGATTGCTGCACATGTTCACCGTGATGTTGCGAGCCCTGCGCGAAGAGCGTGCACACGCGTTGCAAGCGCCTACGGGCGAGCCCACACCGGTTATCGAGCGCGAAGCATCCGCCGCACCGGAAACCTACGCGGTTGCACCCGAAGCCACACCGGTGGCGCAACAGATCGAAGCAACCGCTGACCTCGACGCCACTCGAATCGGAAGCGTCAACGTCGTTGCGCCGCCCAAGCAACGGGCCGAACCCGTTGTGGCGCGGACCCACAACGGGTGGCCACAGACCCACGAAGGGCTGACCCAGTTCCTTAGGGAGTGCACGCTGCCCGGTCCGGTGAAGGAGGTTGCCGAAATGCTGGTGCGTGAACCGCACCTCAAGCAGGTCACTGTTGCGCAGCAGATCAACGTGGACCGATCCACAGTGTGCAGGCGATGGAAGGCGTTCGTTGCGGCCGCCGAAGACGAGGGCTTCACCGTGCCGCCACTGCCGCAGCCGTTCGACACCGAGATCGACTACCAGCCCGCACGAGAACTACAACCCGCATAGACATGGCGTTGCATGGCCGGAGCGAGCGACGTCAACGTTGGCAGCCGTCCGGCTCCGGCCAGCAACGCAGTTGTCACGTGATGAAACGGACGGCACCGCCTCTGCTGGGGCCTTCTCGTCCTCCTCGCGAGTGTTAGGCAGTCCAAGGGGCGAAGCGACATCCTGATCCCTTCCCAGTGAGAAGACGGTGATCAAATTGACCGACGCGATGCACGTTGCTCGCGACTGGGTCGTAGAACAACTCCGTTTCCCTCAACGCGCACCGCGTACAACAGCCGTCATCGCCTGGTCCACCGTCTCCGCAACAACCCAGTCGGCAGTCGCCGGCCTCTCAAACGCGATCATCGACCCGAACGAGCTCGTTGCACAGCCAACTTGGTGGCGCAGCATCACCGGCCGCCCCCGCGGATACCCGAAACTGACAACCGGACAGCGCGCAGAACTCCAACAAGCACACACATCGTTGCACTGGCCGTTGCGGGAGGAAGGACCCGAGATCCGCCTGGTTGCAGTCGCAGAGGACGTTGTTGCACGCGTCGTTTCCCACCCCGCATGGGCGCACCCGGTACTCGACGGACACCGCACCATCCTCGGGTTCATTATCGAGCTACACATGGTCGCTACCGCGGCATACGACCTTCTCCGCCTGCGCGCGAACACCCCAGAGGCCCCGGCCGACGACGGAACCCACAACCTCGCGAGAGCACGCGCCGAATGGGAACGCCGGCAGGTAGTCGCTTCCAAGGCGGAAGCCGGCCTCATCGACCGAGTCGCAGCACTCCACGCCTACGAGGCCGCGCTGACCCCCATCGCAACGAGCGTGCACAACCTCCGCGCTGTCACCGAGATGGCCACCGGGGGAGCCGACGTCGACCAGCTTTACGAACACATCGTCGGCGCCGAGTACTCAATCGAACGAACCTCAGCGCTACGAAACGACATCGACGACATCCGCGCAGCCCTCGAAGCCCAGGTCACCTACCTCGACAGTCTCATCGGACCACACCGTAATTCATGAGTGAGTGCATGCATGCACTCAAGTCAGTGCAGGGCGTCGTTGCGCAGCCGAGTTGGTGTGTTTGCAACGTCTTCGGATAACACGGCGCATCACCTACAACTACGAACCGATCAGCGTGCAACGCTTCAACCGGTGCGCAACTCGTTGCACTTGCCGTTGTGTGGAGGACCCCGAGGTCCGCCTCGTTGCAGTCACCCGGTCCGGTTGTTGTATCGGGTTGTTCCGCGCCTAGGCGGGTGGAGGGTAACCGAGGATGTCGGCCGCAGCTACGTTGCGCGCACTCCGTCACCGCCCCGCAGTACGGTCGGAATCGTGAACATACCTCTTTCCGACGCCGTAGATCGCTTCAAGCGTGAGCTGGGCGTGTCCGCTGCTGGCGGCCAGGACTGGTACCGGAAATGCGCGACCCGCCACGGCACCGTCTGGCTCGGCGATCACCGCATCGCCGCAGTCAAGCAGGGACGGCGGTGGATGGTCGCTGAGGCCGATTTGGAGGATGCGTTGATGAAGCACCGTGAGCAACGAGCCCACGTAGACCGGATGACCGCTGACTACGACTCACGGATCCTCCACCCAGGCACCGTGCAAATCGGCGGGGGCGGGTACACGGTGAAGGGCGACTTCCACTTCCTCTCGGACGATATGGCCCGTGCTCGCCTGCGAAGTAATGGCTTCTGGCGCTGCAACACGTGCTGGGACCCCGCTGCGACCGAGCGCAACGGCGAGGAGTGCCACCGCTGCCGGGACTGGAGCTCGTGTGGCAAAGACTGCACCCTCAGCCGGATCTACTGCTCCACCTGCGAGACGTCCGAGACGGTGTAGCGTCTGTCGCTCGGCCAGCAGGACGGACCGAGAGCCGGATAGTCTCGGGGCCACGGCGAATGCATGAGTGCATTCGTTCATTGCAGAAGACGATGCTGCCGCGACACCGCTCCGCGCTGACTTGCCGCCTTGTTCCAGCTGATGACGTCACTCAGTGGCCTGCAGGGGAGGTGGGTGATGACGTCACTCAGTGGCCTGCAGGGGAGGTGGGTGCGTTCCGTCGGGCCTTCTCGCGGGCGAGGTATTTGTACAGGCCGGGCTGACTGAGATTGAAGCGCTTTGTCAACTCTGCGATGGAGCGCCCCGCTTTGTGCAGGTCGTAGAGTTCCGACTGTTGCGCAGGGTTGAGGAGTGGTTTGCGGCCGGCGAAGCCGCCGGCAGCCTTACGGCGGGCGTTGCCCTCCATCGTGCGCAATCGAATCAGGCCGGACTCGAACTCGGCGAAGGTGGTCGACAACATCGCGAACACCGTTCGCCCGATCGGCTCCTGGGGGTCGTGGACCGTGCCGTCGAACATCAACAGCACATCGCGGGCCTGAAGATCGGTGGCGATCGCGCTGAGATCGGCGACCGAGCGGGCCAGTCGATCCAGCGAGGTGACGACCAGGGTGTCCCGCGCGGACAACCCCGACAAGGCCGCGGTCAGCGCTGGTCGGGGTCTGTCCGTGCCCGTCAGCCCGTGATCCACATGAATGGACTCACCGTCCACGCCTAACACCCGCAGCTGATCGCGCTGACCTTGTTCGTCATCCGCGGACGACGAACAGCGTGCGTACCCGATCAGCATCCCACCATCGTATTCTACGAATACACCCCTTATCCGAGAACGCTCTGGTTCTGGCGTTGGTGCTGTTCAGTCCAGCTTCCCGTTTGGACCGTCGGTGATCTCGTCAGTCCAATTTTCAACGCCGAGTCGGCGATGCCGGTCAGCTAAAAGGAAATCGAAGACCTCACTGTCGAGGCCCGACATGATGTACATGAATGACTCGATCTGGCCACCGATGTACTTCCGGGTGGAGTCGTCATCCGGATCTGTTCGCTCCCACATGTCGAAGAGCGTCATGAGCCGCGACCTGACATCGTCGCGAACTTGCTCCAAGCTGAGATTTGGATTGATCATTCGCAATTATGCCTGACTGTGAAGTCTGTCATCCGTTTCGGTGTACGAAGGGGTTATTTCTCGACGAAGAAATTCCCGTTCGTTGTATGGAAGCTCATTGAATGACTCATGTGCCGAGCGAATCATTGCGAAGAGGTCTTCTCTGTTGCTCGCTGCGCGTACGTTTGTCATGGCATCTCCGTTGTCATTGTCTGGTTATCTTCATTCGGTGCCAGCAGCGTTAATGCTGCTTCCTCACGCTTAGCCACTTCGCCCTGGTCGGTTAGAGCGCTAACTTTAGGAATCGCCAAGGAGCGAGCTTTCCTATCCCATCGAATTCGTTCACCAGTGGAGGTCTTCCTCTCATCCAAGACGCGAAACAGAGTGTCGTATCGACTCGGTGCTATGCCGATGAACGGTGAAAAATTCTTCACGCTTTCGCCATACATCGCTTCAGCTCGACTTTTTGGATAGGGCTCCAAGTAGACCACGTTCAAGCCCGCAGCCACAATGTGTTTCGCGCAACCATGGCAAGGATATGCGGTTACATAGATAGTCTGTCCTGGTGAAATGCCTCCACGTTCGAGAGCCGCGATCAATGCGGACATTTCTGCGTGAACTGTCAATTGGAACTCGACAAGGTCTCTGATTCGAGCCGTGTTCAATGAACCTTTTAATAGTTCACGGACGAACTCCTCTGGACGGGCAGCGAGCTTTTCGCGAGTTTCATCGTTGAGCGCATCGTCCTTCAAGGCGCGTAAAGTGTCGAGAACTAGCGAATTGATTTCATTGCTGCTTGCGTCGTAGGCGGGGGATTGATCGGGATCAGTCGGGTGGTGGTTGTAGCCGAGAGAAATTATGTGGTCATTGTCATCGACGATGGCGGCACCGACTTTGAGGCCGAGTTCCGAGGATCGGGTGCTGGACACATACGCAAGGTTCATGCCGAATTCCATTGGCTTCGGAGTTTTGTAATTAGGATCCCCGAAAAATAGGCTAAAAAATCGGCCTATTTGATCGCTAAGGTCTCCGTCATAATCGATGAAAACATCTGAACGAGGGAAAGCTTTGGCCACCTTCTGGCCGAACTTCCCTTCTTCTTTCTGATCGCGCTCCATAAGATCTGAGACAGTTCGATCGATTGTCTCTTTAGACTTAGAGAACTGTGAAGTGGCCAGCTTGTCAGCGAGTGCCCGATGCCGATTCGGCGTATTGGATTTCAGTCCAAATTGAACGTATCGGTCGCCGTAGATTCGCTGCAACAAGTCGACTTCCTCTGTGCGCTTTATGGAGTCGATCAGATAGGCGGTTCGCGGTAATGCTGTCCTCGGGCTACCGGTCTCTGCATTGCGGCGATAGAGGATCTCGGCGACTGCATAACAAGCGAAGGCGGCACTCGACTGGCGCGTCTCACACTCTTCGTCTCCAGCGTCGATTAGCGTTCGAATGCGCTCATCCTCCGGTGTGGTCGGAGAGATTGCGCCTTCCGGAAGGAGCTTACTGATCAGATCGCTGACCTTAATTACCTCAAGCGCATACGAGTAGTTCGCCAGATGGGTACGTAGCGCATCGACAAAGGTGTCTCCGTCGATGCCGAGCGGTCGGACAGTCGAGAAGATCAGCTCAGGCCCTTTGCGGGGCGGGTCAGTGCTCACGAGCACATCAAATCATCCCGGTATGACTTTCCTGCGCAGGGTGGAGCTGGCGTCGCCGCCAGTCGTCGGTGTCTTCGCCCGTGCCAAACGCCGGGGGGGCAGCAATCGACCCGCGTTGTGACACGCCCAACGGCTGAGCTCGTAGTTAGACTCAGTGATGAGTCGGCCCATCGCTGCTGGTCAGGGCCGTCGCTGACCTCTCGGAATCTTCCAAATTTAGTCTTCGTCCTTGACTGCAGAATCCAGACCGCGCCGCTACGGTGGCCCCACGTTCACCGGCTCCCGTACCAGTTACCACTGCGTTTCATCGGCATTCCGCATCGGCTCGACGTGCGGCCGGCGGCGCGAGCCCATCGACGATGCGGGACGGCCGCCAATTGGCGGTTGGAGTCGGAAACTGACGGGTCTGCTCCGCTCGACCTGCGGGATTCCGCCAGGCGGTGGTGGAGCCAGCGAGGTTCAAATGCAATTAATGCTGGCATTGCTTGCATTGCAGATGTCGATCTTTTCATGCCCCGTGCAGGGCCGATCATCTCGACGCTGCAGGTGGCTGGATATCTCAAGCGCGGCTTTCAGCCGGTACCTCAGTAATGACCGTTGTGATGCATGGATTGATGAGACACCGGTGCCGCGCCGCCTGCCCTCTTATGACCGAGGCTCGCCGAGAGCTGCGTCCGGCTCTGAGCAGCACATACACCACACCAAGTCGGTCGATGACGCGTGTCGGAAAACTATGTCGAAAAACCCTGCGGTTGGGTATTGTCGACACGTGCTGATCGGCTACGCCCGCGTCTCCAGCGCAGACCAGAACCCCGACCACCAGATCGATGTGCTGGTTCGCGCCGGGGTGGTCGCCGAGAACATCCACGCCGATCATGCGGGCGGAGCCGAAGCGTCACGACCCCAGCTCGATCTGGCGCTGACGCGGCTACGCGAGGGCGACGTCCTGGTGATCCCCCGGCTCGACCGGCTCGGACGGTCGGTGCTGCACCAGTCGCCAGCCATGGGTTGCCAGTCGTTCGCCCTGGTCACCCTCGCCGCCGAACTCCGTGAGCGGCATCGGCCTCAAGGTGCTCGAGCAGGGCATCGACACCGCCACCGCCGAGCGCCGCGCCATGTTCGGCATGTTGTCGGTGCTGGCCGAGCTCCAGCACGAGCTGATCGTGGCCAACACCCGAGACGGGCTGGCCGCCGCCCACGCCCGCGGCCGCAAGGGCGGCCGGCCGTCGAAGCTCAGCCCGGACCAGAGCGAACTCGCTCAACGCCTCTACGACGCAGGCGAGCACACCGTCGCCCAGATCGCGGGCATGTTGAAGGTGCCGCGCACCACGATCGTGTTCACGGACTGTACGAGCAGTTCCACGAACTGCGACGGACGAGGTCACGAACTCGAAAGAGGTCGTGACCTTGCGTTTTTTGTTGCCGAGAAACCACCGGTGTCCCACTTTGGGTGGCGAGAGGCTGCGGCGCCGTTTCACCGCGCTGTCGAGGTCACTCCAGTGCTTGCGTGCCGCACCGGTCGAGGTGGGTAGATTTCATGCGAAGGTGCGGGAGTATCGAGTCATCGGCGGCTGTCGGCGAGACTCAGAAGTAGCGGAAGGCGAATCGTGGCGCTCAAGAAGTCGGATCTGTACTCGTCACTGTGGGCAAGTTGCGATCAGCTTCGTGGCGGTATGGATGCCAGCCAGTACAAGGACTACATCCTGACTCTGCTGTTCGTGAAGTACGTGTCCGACAAGGCCAAGACCGATTCGAACAGCATCATCGAGGTACCCGAGGGCGGCTCCTTCGACGACATGCTCGTCGCAAAGGGCGACAAGGAGATCGGCGACCGCTTCAACAAGATCATCGCGAAGCTCGCCGATGCCAACGATCTGCGCAATGTCATCGACCAGGCCGACTTCAACGACGAGGAGAAGCTCGGCAAGGGCAAGGAGATGCAGGACCGCCTCTCCAAGCTGGTCACTATTTTCAATGACCTCGACTTCCGGGGCTCCCGCGCGGAGGGTGACGACCTGCTCGGTGACGCCTACGAGTACTTGATGCGCCATTTCGCCACCGAGTCCGGCAAGAGCAAGGGCCAGTTCTACACTCCGGCCGAGGTCTCCCGCATCCTCGCCAAGGTGGTCGGCATCGGGTCGAACACCCGTCAGGACCAGACCGTCTACGACCCCGCCTGTGGTTCCGGCTCACTGCTCCTCAAAGCGGCGGCCGAGGCACCCCGCGGCATGTCGATCTACGGCCAGGAGAAAGACAACGCCACCTGGGCACTGTCCAAGATGAACATGATCCTGCACGGCAACGAGATCGCCGAGATCGAAAAGGGCGACACCATCACCAGCCCGCAGTTCACCAAAGGCGATCACCTGCGGACCTTCGACTTCATCGTTATGAACCCGCCCTTCTCGGTGAAATCCTGGAACAACGGCCTCGAAAAGGACTACGGCCGTTTCGAATACGGCCGACCTCCGGAGAAGAACGGGGACTACGCCTTCCTGCTGCACGCGCTCACATCGCTCAAGAGCACCGGCAAGGCAGCGATCATCCTGCCGCACGGCGTGCTGTTCCGCGGCCACGCCGAAGCCACCATCCGCCGCAACCTGCTCAAACGAGGTTTCATCAAGGGTGTTATCGGCCTGCCGGCCAACCTGTTCTACGGCACCGGCATTCCCGCCTGCGTGGTCATCCTCGACAAGGAGAACGCGCAGGCGCGTACCGGAGTCTTTATGATCGACGCCTCCAAGGGCTTCATGAAGGACGGCAATAAGAATCGTCTACGCAGCCAGGACATCCACAAGGTCGTCGACACCTTCAACAAGCAGATCGAGATCGACCGCTACTCACGAATGGTGTCGATGAGCGAGATCACCGACATCAAAAACGACTACAACCTCAATATCCCGCGCTACATCGACTCATCCGAACCCGAGGACCTGCAGGATCTCAGCGCCCACCTGCACGGCGGCATCCCCGATCGCGACCTTGATGCACTCCAGAGCTACTGGGATGCCTTCCCGCAGTTGCGCGGGCAGATCTTTACTCCGAACCGGCCCGGCTACAGCGACCTCGCCATCGACATCAGCGCAGTGCAGCAGGCCATCTTCGACGCACCCGGCTTCCATAAGCTTCGCGATGAAGCCGCTGGCATCATCGAGGACTGGTTCGTCACGCACCGCGACGCACTCGCCGGGATCACTGCTGAAACGAAGCCGAACAACCTCATCGCAACCATCGGCGACGACCTGCTGGCTCGTTTCAAGCATATGCCACTGCTCGACGAGTACGACGTCTACGAGCAGCTCATGACATACTGGCACGACACCATGCACGACGACGTCTACCTGGTCATGGCCGACGGCTGGCTGAATGCTGCCAAACCACGCAAAACCATCGAAGACATGGTGCGCAAGCTCTCCGAGACGCCCGACCTGGTGGTCGGCTCGGGTCGTAGCGCCACAAAATACAAGATGGACCTCATCCCACCAGCACTGATCGTTGCGCGATACTTCGCCGACGAGCAGACCAGGATCGATGAACTCACTGCTGCCGCAGAGGAAGCCGCCCGCGCCGCAGAGGAGTACATCGAAGAGCATGCTGTGGAAGACGGACTCCTTGCTGACGCCATGGAGGACGACAAGATCTCCAAGGCGCTTGTCGCGGCACGACTGAAGAAGATCAAGACTGGCGGCGATCCTGACGAGATCAGGGCACTCCAGCACGCCACCAAGCTGTACAACGTGGAGGTGGCCGTGAAGAAGGCAGTCAAGGATGCCCGGTCCGATCTTGACCTTGCCGCACTCAAGAAGTACGGCGACCTGACCGAGCAGGATGTCAAGGCGCTTGTGCTCGACGACAAGTGGCGAGCCGTCGTCCTTCATCGCATTGTCGGAGAAGTCGAGGCACTCACACTCGACCTTGTTGCGCGCATTCAAGAAGTCGGTGAGCGATACGCCGAGACAGTCAGTGATCTCGACGGCGAGTTGCAAAACCTTGAGGCACGGGTTGTTGGCCACCTTGCAGCGATGGAGGTCAGGAAATGACGACATCAGTCGTTGCGTGGCCAACGAAGACACTCGCTGAACTTGGAGGCAAGGTCACCAGCGGCTCACGCGGATGGGCCGCACACTACTCAGAACATGGAAGCCTTTTCGTCCGCATCACAAACCTCACGCGAGATCGGATCCGTCTAGATCTCGCCAATCCTCGTTTTGTCGAGGTTGACCAACGGGACGCTGAAGCGATACGAACGCGGCTCGCGCCCGGTGACTTGCTCGTCTCTATCACCGCAGATATCGGTATCATCGGCTACGTCGATGAGGGCGTTCCGTCGCCCGCCTACATCAACCAGCACATCGCGCGAGTGCGCCTCGATCCGCATCTAGCGGATAGTCGATTTGTGGCTTACTACCTGTCCAGCTGGGGTCCGCAACGAGCCTTCGTCGGGTCGACAGACACAGGCGCCAAAGCTGGAATGAATCTCGCAACTGTCGCGAGATTGGAAACGGCAGTGCCGACTTTGGGTGAGCAGACGAAAATTGCAGAGGCGCTCGTTGACGTCGACGATCTGATCGCCACCCTTGAGCGCCTCATCGCCAAGAAGCAGGCGATCAAGCATGGCATGATGCAGCAGCTCCTGGCCGGCCGCACCCGCCTGCCAGGGTTCACTGGCGAGTGGACGGACATGCGCCTCGGTGACGTGCTGACCGTACGACACGGTCGTAACCAAAGGAGCGTAGAGAGTCGGGCGGGCACAGTCCCGATCTTGGCTACGGGCGGACAGATCGGTTGGGCTGATCGCCCACTGTATTCGAAGCCATCGGTTCTCATCGGTCGCAAGGGAACGATCGATCGACCGCAGTATCAGAGCCGTCCGTTCTGGACTGTCGACACGCTCTTCTACACCGAGATTGCGGCTGAGGCGGATCCACGGTTCCTCTACTACGTATTCCAGACCATCGACTGGCGATCCATGAACGAAGCGTCTGGCGTTCCAAGCCTCAGTTCCACGCGCATTGAGGGCGTGGAGGTACGGCTCCCTGACCTAGCCGAGCAGGTGACAATTCGTGAGGCGCTCGATGACGCAACTGCAGAGATCACGGCGCTCGATGCTCGGCTCACTAAGGTCCGTGCCATCAAGACCGGCATGATGCAGCAGCTTCTCACTGGCTGCGTGCGCCTGCGAGTGGAGGCCGCGTCATGAATACCGAGTGGGCGATCGAGCAGCTCGACGACTTCATAAAGGCCACCACGGTGACCTATATTCCCTCGCCCCCTAGCTCGATCGGTTTTCACAGCTATAAGACGGCGTCCTCGGAGGACGAGGTTGTCAAACGTGCCCAGGTTATTGAGCAGATACTTGACCGAGTAGTTCCGGGTTGGCGAAGCGAGATCACGAAGAAGGATCGACAGAAGTGGTCGGTCCATTACGAGGCGTCGATCCGAGCGCGGGAGGCGCTTCTTCGCGCGGACGAGGTGCGCAAGAACCTGGGTGAGGACGCGCCTGACCTGTCTGCGGCCGAGTTGCACCCATGGATCTGGGGCGGAGCGTCATCACTCTGGCGGTCTGGTCACTATCGCGAGGCTGTTGGTGGTGCGATTCGAAAGCTAAATGCCGAGACTCAAAACAAGGTGGGTCGTCGTGATGTGAGTGAGACCGACCTCTTCAAGCAGGCCTTCTCAATGGACGAGCCAAAGCCAGGCAAGTCGCGACTGCGCCGCATGAGGGATGATGGCGGCGACACCTACAGATCGGTGCAGCGTGGCGTTATGACCTTCGCGGAGGGTGTCTTTGCAGGGATCCGCAACCCGCTGAGCCATGAGGTCGACCAGGAACTGAGCGAGCAGGAGGCACTGGAGTACCTCGCCGCCCTCAGCGTGCTGGCTCGCTGGGTAGATCAGTCTGACGTGGAGTCAGTCTCATGAGCGACGTCGGACAGATTGAACGCAAAGCCCAGAACCGCGTCGTCGCACTGTTCCGCGACCGGCTCGGCTACGAGTGCCTCGGAAACTGGGAGTATCGCGAGCACAACTCGAACGTCGAGACCGACCTTCTCGTCCAGAACCTCAAGGCCCGCGGCTACGACGATAACTTGATCAACCGCGCCCTCGACCAGCTCGGCAAAGCGGCCTCGGTCGGTGCCGGCCACGACCTGTACGAGGCGAACAGGGACGTCTACGGGCTGCTGCGCTACGGCGTGAAGGTCAAGCCTGGTATCGGTGAACAGACTGAGACTGTTTGGCTGATCGACTGGGAGAACCCTGCGGTCAACCATTTCGTCGTCGTAGAGGAAGTCACTGTCCTCGGCGCGAACAACAAGCGCCCCGACGTCGTGCTGTACGTCAATGGCATCGCGCTGGCCACGATGGAACTAAAGCGATCCAAAGTTGCAGTCTCCGAAGGAATTCGGCAGACCATTGGTAACCAGCGACCCGAATTCATTCGACCGTTCTTCTCCACCGTGCAGTTCGTCTTCGCCGGCAACGACGTTGAAGGGCTGCGTTACGGCGTCATCGATACCCCGGAGAAGTACTGGCTGGAGTGGAAAGAGCCGTCGGACATCGACGAACCGCTTGACCGGGCACTGCTGCAGATGTGCGACAAGCAGCGGTTCCTCGAGCTCATCCACAACTTCATCGTCTTCGATGCGGGCGTCAAGAAGGGGCCGCGCCACAACCAGTACTTCGGTGTCAAAGCTGCCCAGGACCGCATCGCCAAGCGGGAAGGCGGCATCATCTGGCATACCCAGGGCTCCGGCAAATCCCTGACGATGGTGTGGCTGGCGAAGTGGATTCGCGAAAACCAGCCCGACGCACGGGTGTTGCTCATCACGGACCGCACCGAACTCGACGAACAGATCGAGAAGGTGTTCAACGGTGTCAGCGAGAAGATCTATCGCACCAAGAGCGGCGCCGACCTCATCGGCTCACTCAACGCGAGCGAGGAGTGGCTGATCGGTTCGCTCGTCCACAAGTTCCGCGCCGACGGCAGCGAAGTTGAGCGTGATGAGGCGACCGCCGAGTTCATCAAGGAACTGCGCGCTCGTATCCCGAAGGACTTCAAGGCTAAAGGCAACATCTTCGTCTTCGTCGACGAAGCCCACCGGACCCAGTCCGGCAAGATGCACGAGGCCATGAAGGCGCTCGTGCCGGAGGCGATGTTCATTGGCTTCACCGGCACCCCGCTGCTGAAGGCCGACAAGGCCACCAGCATCGAGACGTTCGGCTCGTTCATCCACACCTACAAGCTCGACGAGGCGGTCGAGGACGGTGTCGTGCTCGAGCTGCGCTACGAGGCCCGCAACATCGACCAAAATCTGAAGTCGTCGTCCAAGGTCGACGACTGGTTCGAGGCCAAAACTAAGGGGATGACCGACCTCAGCAAGGCCGAGCTTAAAAAGCGTTGGGGCACCATGCAGAAGGTCCTCACCAGCAAGTCCCGCGCCGGGGAAATCGTCAACGACATCTTGCTCGACATGGAGACCAAGCCGCGCCTGCTGGACGGTCGCGGCAACGCCATACTGGTCGGGTCGAGCATCTACCAGGCATGCAAATTCTACGAGCTGCTCTGCGACGCCGGCTTCAAAGGCAAGTGCGCGATCGTGACCAGCTACGTCCCGAACGCCGGCGACATCTCCAAGGAGGACGCCGGCGCCGGAAAGACGGAAAAGATCCGCCAGTACGAGATCTATCGCAAGATGCTGGCAGACTACTTCGACGAACCCGAAGATACGGCCATGAAGAAGGTCGAGGAGTTCGAGAAGGCGGTCAAGAAGCAGTTCATCGAGAACCCCGGCCAGATGCGCCTGCTGATCGTGGTCGACAAGCTGCTGACCGGCTTCGACGCACCGAGCGCCACCTACCTATACATCGACAAGAAGATGCAGAACCACGGCCTGTTCCAGGCTGTGTGCCGGGTCAACCGCCTCGACGGCGACGACAAGGACCACGGCTACATCGTCGACTACCAGGATCTGTTCAACTCGCTCGAATCCGCGATCACCGACTACACCTCCGGCGTCCTCGACGGCTACGAGAAGGAGGACATCGAGGGGCTCCTCATCGACCGTGTCGAGAAGGCACGGGAGAGTCTCGACGACGCCCTTGAACACATCCGAGCTCTCGTCGAAGCCGTTGCGCCACCGAAGAACACGTTGCAGTACCAGCAATACTTCTGCGCGGCGGAGCAGGGCAACATAGAGCAGCTCAAGGCCAACGAGCCAAAGCGGGTCGCGCTGTACAAAGCGGTCGCTGCGGTCACCCGCGCCTACAGCAACATCGTCAACGAGATGACCGCCGCCGGCTACAGCCCGACTGAGACGGAAGCGATCAAGAAGGAGATCGCGCATTACGTTGACGTGCGCGCCGAGGTGAAGCTCGGGGCCGGTGAGGACGTCGACTTCAAGCAGTACGAGGCCGGCATGCGGTTCCTGCTCGACACCTACATTCAGGCCGGCGCCTCAGAAGTGGTCTCCGACTTCGCGGATACGGGGCTGATCGACCTGATCGTCAAGCTTGGTGGTGCCGGGGCGATCGACAAGCTGCCTGCCGGGATCAAGAAAGATCCCGAGGCGGTCGCCGAGACAATTGCCAACAACATGCGCAAGGTGATCGTCGACGAGCGGGCGATGAACCCGAAGTACTACGACAAGATGAGTGAACTGCTCGACGCGATCATCGAACAGCGTCGCCAGCAGGCCATCGACTACCGGGAGTACTTGGCCAAGCTCCTCAACGCGGCCAAGAAGCTCGGCAGCAAGGACTCCGACACCCAGTATCCCGACTGGGCAGACAACGGTGCGCGTCGGGCGCTGATCGACTTCGGCTGGCCGGACCCGGTGACGCCGATCCAGGTGGACACCGCGGTCATGACGAGCAAGCCTTACGACTGGGTGGGCAATACGATGAAGGAGAAGGTCGTCAGACGGGCGATCAAGAGTGTCCTTCCCGATGACTTCGACCGACTCGACGAGCTGTTCGACCTGGTGAAGGCGAGGAATGAGTACCGCTAAGGCGTATCTCACCGTCCGCGGCATCGATATCGATGTCGTCTACAAGGATATCAAGAACCTGCACATCGGCGTCTACCCGCCGATGGGTCGCGTCCGCGTCGCCGCCCCGGAGCGATTCGACGACGACCAGGTCCGCCTGGCGATCATCCAGCGGCTGTCGTGGATCAGACGGCAGCGCGACAAGCTGCGCTCGGCCGAGCGGCAGTCCGAGCGGGAAATGGTGACTGGCGAATCGCACTTCGTGTGGGGGCTCCGGCGCCGGCTCACCGTCGTCGAACGTCCCGGCCGAGCCCACCTCGAGATCGACGCAAGCCGGCTAGTGCTCTATACCCCTGTCGATACCTCGACCGAGAAACGCCGCGACTACCTGGACCGCTGGTACCGGGCACAGCTACGGCAGGCGATCCCCGACCTCATCGCAAAGTGGGAGCGTGAGCTCGGAGTGAGCGTGCCTCAGTGGACAATCCGGCGGATGAAAACCAAATGGGGATCGTGCAACCGCGAAACCCGGCATCTGTGGTTCAACGTCGAACTCGCCAAGAAGCACCCGGACTGCCTGGAATACATCGTCGGTCACGAGATGATGCACTACTTCGAACGCCACCACGGGGAACGGTTCACGGCGTTGATGGATCGGCATCTACCGGATTGGCGGCAGCGCCGCGACCTACTCAACGGCGCGCCTCTCGGCCACGAATCATGGCTCTGAGTTACTGGGCTCCGAAAATTGCCACGCGCCCAGCCGCAGATCACTTACGACAAGGGTTCGTTGCGTCTGGTCAGGATCAGGATGCGTCTGTCAAATACCACCCCGGCAGTTGGCCACGCTTGACGCGCTGCCCCAACGCTCAGCAACGACCCGTATCCGCCATTGGGACTCACCCTGCTCCGTTGGGCCGAAACGAACTGGGCTGCACGGTCCGATAGCACCCGTCCGATGAAGAATCCCGAATCGGGGCGACGAACGGGACAGCGGTGATCGGCTCTGGATAGTTATGCGCTGTTTCGGGTTGTCTCTCAATCGGTCATTACTGAGACGTCGATCAGTGAGACATCAGAAGGGGATGGTCCTCAGGTCAGGCGGCGAGAGTAAAAAGGGTCTTCGCAATCACCACGATGGCTGCAAGCCCGAACATCGCGAGACCGAAGACCCAAACGCCGAATATGCGCCTCAGTGGTATCAGGTTGCCGATCCAGTCAGCATCCAGACCCTCGATTCGCGCTTCGCTCGGAATGCTGTGCTGTGCGCGCCCCAAGCGCCCGCGCCGAGTTCCTGTTGTTCAAAGCGCTCCAGCCAGAGTGTGCGTCGTGCAGTTCGGCTTGGCGATGTCGCGCCATGAGCATGATTGATATGACCGCCACGGTTAACGAGAGCAACGAGGAGACGATCCAGGTAACGCCACTCCCGGGCGCAACGATATGTGACTTGGATCACATCGTTCTAGATGGCGACTCCGAGACCGTAGGTGAGATTCGTGAAGAAGGCTCGGCTACTGCTACGAGGGGAGGCCGGCCGAGGACGTGCTGAGCGCCTGCCCAACTCTGTTTACCACATGGTGACCCCCGATGGTCCTTCGGTGCGATGACCGACATCTGCGTCCGGAGAGCAGTGGTGGGAATGGAACGTTCAGTGATGAGAATCCGCATGATAGAGGGATCGCATCAGTCGAAGTCGCCGGTACGACGCCGAGCCGTAGGTATGAACTGCGAAGCAGCGAACAGGATCAGCATGCCGCTCCAAATTGCCCCAAAACTCAAGGCGAAGGCTGCCGAGAAGTGGATGGCTGCACTGGCAGGCCATCTCTACCCGGGCGAGTTCGTATGGGCCCTGGCGAGGACTACTGTGATGCGTCCGCCGTGCGATGGCTTGGCAGTTACCAATGCGCGGGTGCTTGCGTTCTCCGGCCGCGATGTAGCGGCCAAGGGGCCTAAGCGAGCAGTCGACGCCGACAACATCTCGCGATTCGACCTGCCAACATTTGGGGCAGCGAAACAGCTGGTGATCACGACGAGGGACAACCAGCGGCTGTACTTCGGCATACTCCAGGACGCAGATGTGGCCTTCGTCAGTCACTACGTCCACCACCTAGGCAGGGTAGGAAGGGCCGACCTGCCCCCCGGCATGCGCGGAGCACACCAGCCGAAGCAGGAGGCATCCGGAGCCGAACCCGGCGCCGCCATACAACCCAAATCCGACACCTCCGCAGACGCCCAACGCGAAACCGAGGAACGCGCCGCGGCCGACCAGCCTGTAGGTCCCGCGCCCAACGGTCAAAAGTCCACCAAGGCTGGGAAGGTTCTGCTGGGTATCGCTGTGTTCGTAGCGCTGCTTTGCCTCGTAGGACTTCTGGCGGCGATAACAACCGACGAGGAAGGCCTCAACCCAGAGGCGGCTGTTCCCAACGTAGCTGGTCAAAACCTTTCGGAAGCAATGGATTTGCTGGCTAGCACCGGCCTTCAGGTGGAAACGATCGACGCCTCGGGCAATGACCGAACAGTCATAGTGGAGAGCAACTGGCAAGTCGTCACTCAGTCGATTGTTGCTGGTGATCGAGTAGGGGATCGGAAGGAGATAGTCCTCGGAGTTCTCAAACACGACGAGATACCAGTATCCACACCTGCAGAACAATCAGAACCTGAAGTGAGCGCAATAGCACCCACGACGACGGCGATCCCGACCACGACGACGGCGATCCCGACCACGACGACGGCGATCCCGACCACGACGACGGCGATCCCGACCACGACGACGGCGATCCCGACCACGACGGACCCGGCTCCCCGGTTCTCCGGATCGATGGTGCGAGCACGCGGAGTGACAAGGGAACATCTAGGCGGGCAGTCGAACGTGCGCTTCGTGGCAGGAACCGACGACATTAATCAGATTAAGGACCTTACGGAACAGTGCATCGATTACTTCCTCAAGAGCACGCGGGCTGCCTACTGCTATGGCTATGGAAATGACGCGGATTTCGAGGTAAAGACACCGGATTGGACGCCAGAATTCGACTCCACTGCCTTCGGAGGATCCAGGCCCTGTTGGATCACGTTCGGTGGGCAACCCCCTGCGGGGCCTGATTCCAGGAAACCGACTCAAGTAACCGAGGAGTACGAGTACAGAGGGGTGCTTCAGTGCCCTGGAACTGTGCAATTTCCGTGATAGGCCAATATCGCTTAGTTTCGTGTTACTAGTGAAGAATCGGAGCGACGAACGGGGCAGTTTGACCTGCATTGGATAGGATAGTTATCCGCTAGTTCGGGTCGTCTCTCATTCGTTCGTTTCTGGCGCACTGATTCCGTGAGTACACACCAATCGAGGCGGTGGTGGAGCTGCAAGCGGAAGCGATTCGAATGCAATGAATGCTGGTATTGCTTGCATTGCAGAGGCCGGTCTCTTGGGCTGCGCGGGGCGGATCATCTTGACGTGGCAGGACCAGATGTCTCGAGCAAGCTTTCAGTCGATGTGGGTGTTTCCTCACTGGGGCGGTGCCTCAGTAATGGCCGTTTCCGAGACGCGGATGAGTGAGACACCACATCCCTGCCAAGGGTCGCGAGTGTCGTCGCGGCCGTATGCATAGCAGTGGTTCGGGGGGTCGTCGTAGACGGCGAGGTCACTCGAGGCGCCGACGTCACCGCCGACGAATCGGTTCCGGCTGCGACATCCTTCGCCAGAGCGGCGAACCAATCGGCCACGAACTGCGCTGCGGACTGCCCCGTCGCTGTCACCGGTGTCGCCGGATCTGCCCGCGGTTCGGTCACAGATGCTTCGACCAGGTGCCAGCCGGGTGATGGTGGTCGACGCTCAACAGGCTGAGATTTCGGAAGAGCCCACTTCCAGAGCGCTTCCCTCGAGATAATGACTGATATGTGGGATACAGCTACTTTCGGAAGCATCGCAGCAATCGTGAGCTGCCTCTTAGCTTCAGCCAGTATCGTGATCTCCATTGCAGCGATCCGCGTGGCAGGCCCCGGCCTCAAAGTCGAAACTTATCGCTCCACGGACGACGGGTACACCTATTTCGACTGCTTCAACAATCGGCGGGGGTCAATAACGTTGTATGGCCTGCGTTTTCAAGCTAACGATATGTACTCGTACCACGGATACACTAGGTGGTACGAGCGAGAACTCACGCTCGAAGGCCCGTCTTTCCCTTACAGGATGGAAGGAAACTCACACGAATCCTGGAGGACGCTAAGCGAGAGCCTCATCGACCCCGACTACACGCAGGCAGCTCGACTACTCATACGAGCAGGCAGACGGACTAAGTGTTTTAGCGTCAAACCGGATAGCCCTCGAAACCGCGCCCGTGTAGAGGGTTGGGGCATGATGGACAGCCAAAAAGATGACATACGTAAGAAGGGTGACGATCAACCACCGGCCGGATAACTCAAGTTCAGGGCGGCGCTGGTGGGCCCGTCGAACTGCGAGTCGAACGGGGTGACCTGCATGGCAGGCCGAGCGCTGGCACTCATGTCGATGATTCTTGGCGTTCTTGGTGTTCTTGTCAGTCTCGCCGCGCTTAACCGCCAGCTCGGATGGGGCATCCAATGGGGCCCAGCCGGGCAGTGGGTAAGCGGAATTGCAACGACCGCAGCTCTTGTCTTGACCCTCTATAACGTCGTGGTCGCACTACGTCGGCGAAACGAGGATGAAGCAGAAAAGTCGGAGCGGGCGCGACGTAGAGCGCAACAGGTCGTCGTCAGGGTCGTAGCGGTAGCAGACCCGCCGAGCTTTCACTTCGGGGGATGGCACGGGGCTGGCTGGCTCGTGACGTTGACAAATATGGGCGATTCCCCTATCTATTTTGTTCGGTGGTTCGAGTTCCTAATTGTCCGTCCATCGGCGCATTCCACCCCCGCGCACACGCCGTTCCTCACCTATTACCCCGATGATCAGGAGCTTGCAGTTATTAACCCTGGACTTGGCATACGGGCAGTCGTAAGCGACAGCAGCGAGATAGTGAATTCGCATCGTTTAGTCCCGTTCGCCGAATTCACTGACGATGCGGGTTACGCGCTTTGCTACGACGTGTCCGAACCTGAATTTCCTGCCCAAGTAGTGGGCAGGTGGTCGGTCAAGGACGCGGGAAGGAAGTCCTATCCTCGTGATCAGTCTGTGCTCGCGCCGTACTTCGAAGACGCAGGTAGATCGTCTGACTCGAACTGAAGAATGACCTATGGTCCCCAGCCGGTGAAGAATCCCGGATCGGGGGGCGGCGAACGGGGCGCCGGTTGTTCCACATTGGATAGTTATTCGCCACTTCGGGTCGTCTCTCATTCGTTCGTTTCCGAGACGCCGCTGCGCGAGACACGGCCATCCTCTCTGGAGACCCACGGCCGCATCGACCTGAATGGCACCACGGAACGGCCCACCAGTCGATCGAACCTCGAAAGTTATCAAACCGTGATGTGTCTCAGAAACCCGTCTCACGATCTGCGTTGGACCGCTCCTTGCTGTCAGACGTTTCTGAGACAGAGGGAGTAGTGCCTTTTGAGCGCTGTATTGGACCTGCAGACGGGACGAAATGAGGTGATCACCCGAGGTGAGCGGCGCGTGAGTTGTGTTCAAAGGAGGGCTGGTCGAGTGCCTACTCGGGCATCTCGCCGAGTTCGATGCCGACATTCCTGACTTCGATGCTGGCTGGCTCGGAGGATAGTCGTGGCGGACGAACAGTAGCGGCTCAAGCTGACAGTTCGTCCGGCGAATTCGGCTCCGTCGCTGTGCGTTCCACACGAGCGAGCTTGAGGTTCTCGTACAGGGCCGTCCGCTTGAGGTCGTAGCCCGCGCACAGGTCGTCGACGGTGAATCGGTCGGTTTCGTGATCCCGCAGCAGGAGGTTGCGGCGGAGCGGCGACAGTCTGTGCTGTTTGCCGCGCATCTTGCCCTTGGCTTTCGCGACCTCGACGCCGGACCGGGTGCGTTGCCTGTTCAGGTCCGACTCGAACTCGGCCATGATCGCCAGAAACCCGATGAACATCTTGCCCATCGGGTCGGTCGGGTCATACACCTTGCCATCAATGTTGAGGGCTACGTTGCACTCGACGAGTCCGTCGACGATCTCGTGGAGGTCGCGGGCTGAGCGTCCGAGGCGGTCGAGCTTGGTCACCACGAACTCGTCGCCGCTGCGGCAGACCTCGAGCGCGCGGGCGAGTGCCGGCCGTTTCCGGTTGCGCCCGGTGTAGCCGTGATCGGTGTAGACCTGAGCGTCGTCGACGCCGAGCTTGCCGAGCCATGCAACTTGGCCGGCGACGTCTTGTCGGGCGGTCGAACACCGTGCGTAGCCGATTTTCATGCTCGCCAGTATCGCCGAACGGGCCGACATCTCACATCGTTCGGTTTCCGGCGCGTCTTACCGGATTTTTCAACCGGACATCTAAAACGAACGGGTCGAAGCCGATTCACCAGCCACAGGTTCGTCGTGGAGCGCCGTTCTCGCGTGTGCCGGTATGTCCTTGGCCAAAACGGACGCTGGTGACCGCAGAACGGCGCTCAGCCCGTTTTGCCTTGTCGGTCGGGCCTCGGTAACAGCTGACGAAGCGAATAGCGGCGTCTGCTCACGTTGGAGTGGGTCGACGCAGGCGCAATCGACGTGACGTGGCTTGGATCAGTGTCGATCGGTGAGCGCCTGGATGAGGGCTTGCAGTCCGTCGGCGTCGAGGTAGTCGACCAGGGCGTCGGCGAGAGTGGCTGGGTCGGCTTCGAGGCGTCGGAAGGTGCGCGTGACTTTCGCCGCGGTGACAGGAGTTCTTGTCGGGTTGCGGTTTTCGGATTCAGGGGTGGGATCCGGCTCGGGCTTCTTGTGTTCCCGCTCCTTCTCCGCGGCCCAAGCCTGGACCTGGGCCTCGGGCGGGACCTGGGCGAGGGAGCGGGCGGTGCGGACGGCGAGTTCTCCGTTGCGGAGTGCTGTCTGCAGTTCCGGCGTTAGGCGGAGCAGTGCCCGCCGTTGAGAGATCCACCCCTTGGACTTGGCGAGCTTCATGGCGGCCATCTCGACCGTCCCACACTCGCTGATCAGGAGTTCGACGGCCTTGGCCTCTTCGATGACGTCGAAGTCGCGGCGGCCGACGTTCTCGATGACCGCCGCGGCGAGCAGGGTGACCCGGTCCTTGGCGACCTCGTCCTTGACGACGATGTCGAGGTTGGGGCGCCCGAAGTTTTCGGCGGCGGCCAGTCGTCGGCACCCGTTGATCACCACCCACCGGGCGAGCCCGATCTCGGCTTCGTCCTCCGGATACAGCCGCAGATAGGCGTCCCGGGTCACGACTAGTGCGGGTTGAAGTTGGGTACCGGTGATCGAGACCAGATCGCTGAGATCGCCGAGGTCATCACGCGGATTGCGCGGATTCGGGGCCAGCTCGCTGAGCGGCACATTGGTCGGAGTCGCACCGGAAGCGGGACGGTCGACGGGGGAGTTGTCGCCGACGACGCCGGCGAGTGCCGCGAGGTTGGTACGGGTGCCGCGTGCCATCACCGACCACCGTCGATCCGCAGTTCCAGAGCCAGCCGGTAGAAGTCTTCGCGGGCCTGCAGTGCGACCCTGTTGGCGGGGTATTCGGTGACCACCAGGCCGTCGGCGCTGGCCCGGGCATGCAGTTTGTAGTGGCGGATTACGGTTTTCGCTAGTGGCCACTTGTTCGCGCGGACGAAGTCCTTGGTCTCCTCGAGGTCGATTTTGCCATCGCGGGGATCCCAGTTGTTGATCACCACCGTGTACGGAATGCCGCGGGGTTCGAGGACTTTTCGGATGGTGCGTGCGGTCGGATCGAACGACAGCGGTTCGGTCTCCATCGGCACGATGACGTGATCGGCGACCTCGAGCACCGCTCGTAGGGCGTCGGCGGCGGGGCCGCGGCCGAGCGGGTCGCTGGTGTCGTCGGCGCCGGCGAGGTCGATCCATCCGGGGGTGTCGACGTAGGTATGGCGGATGCCGGGCAGCTGATTCAGCTGACGCAGGCCGTTGAGATCGTCGTGGGCCTGCACGATGTGGAACGGCAGATTCTCGAGGCGATCCGCCCACCAGATCGCCGAGCCCTGCGGGTCGATCGACACCGCGGCGACGGGAGAGGTGGCATCGGGATCGTCATCCTGGTTGAGGACATCGGCGGTGACGGCCGCGAGATTGACGGCGATGGTGCTTTTTCCGACGCCGCCCTTCTGATTGAGGAGGGCATGAATGGTCATGGGACCCTTTCCGTTTGCTTCACCCACTCGTGTGGGCTACTTCGGACGGGATGCACGGTACGGCACCAGGCGGTCACGGCAGATCCGACACGCGGCGGGGCTGCCAAATGATGTGAAGATCATCCGCCACACCTCGGCATGTCCGTTTTGTCCGTTGTTTACCGCGGTAAACAACGGACAAAACGGACATCATTAGCTTTAGTGCTGCGTGAAGAGTGCCTCGACGAGCGCGGCGGCGGATGCGGTCTTCGCTGCGGTTTTCGCGGTCGCGGTGGCGGTGGCGGTGTGGCCGGCGAGATGCACTGTGGCGGTGAAGCGGAGTGCGTGCGCGGGGCCGTCGGTGTGGAACTCCCACTCGGGTGGGGCCTGATTGTTGTTCTGTGCGAGGCTCATCAGCCACGCGGTGGGGTTGGAGAGCGCCTTGGACTTCTTCGCCCCGTCAAGGTTCAGCGCGGCCGGGGCGGTCCTCCGGTGCGGTTCCGCGGAGATGGTGGAACCGGAATCCTCCGGCGCCGGTGGGGGAGTCGACGGCTCCGGAGGTTGTGGCGTGGTGGGCCATTCCGGTTCCGGATCGGGGTGATCGGTGCCGGTCAACTGCGCGCGCACTGCCGCCCAGAGAGTGGCCTGTTCGGCAGGTTTCTTCGCCGCCGCGATGGTCCACGGTCCGCGAATGCCTTGGTGGGTGGCGCGGGCGGCGAACAGGGGGTTGTGGTCGGCGCCATTCTGTCGGGTCTCGAGGTCGGTGGGGGGTTGATCGGGGTGGGTTTGCCGCCACACCGACACCACGCTCGGCCCCATCTCCGGGTGACTATCGGTGAGGGTGTCCAGAACGCGGAGCTGGAGGGGAAGCCAGCTGGGGTCGGCGGCGTCGATCAGGACCGCGACATCCGGGGCGGTCAGCAGGTCGGCGTCGACGCGCCGGGCGAGCTCGGCGGCGAGTTCGGCCCGAAGTGGTGCGGCGGCTTCGGCTTTGACCACTTTGTGGAATCGGCGACCGTCCAGTGCACTGAGATCGGCGGTGGCCTGCTCGGCCACGACCCGTTGGTCGGCGTGCTTGAAGTGATTCTTCTTCGCCTCCCGGGCGGCGCGGGTACGCCGGTTCAGATCCGCGCCGAGGGCGGCCAACTGCTCACCGGTGTAAGGGCCGGGGCAGCGGTCCAGGTGGGCGAAGATGATCCGCTGGTTGATCAGGTCCGCCACCCGCCGCAACGGTGAGGTGACATGGGTGTAAGCGCTCAGCCGAAGACCGTTATGCCCGTGGACCGTCGGATCGTAGCTCGCGGCCCGCAACGTCGACAGCAGCCGCCCACGCAGTTTCGCGAACAGGTCCGGGTCCCCGGCCGCGGCGGCGATCTCGTGCATCAGCTCGTCGGTGCTGCCGGCGACCGGGTTGGGCCGGTGGTTGCGAAACAGGATCGGCAACCCCTGTTCGACGCACCAGAGCGCGACCGCTTCGTTGGTGGCGATCATCATCTCCTGCACGATGACGTAGGCGACGGTCCGCAGTTCGGCGGCGATCGCGACGATGGCTCCGTCCTCGTTGGCTGCCCAGCCGCGGGTGAGGTCGTAGAACGCGAGGGCGCCGCCGTCGCGGCGGGCGGTCAGCAAGGTCTGTGCGGCCGCATCCGCTGCGGCCAGTGGGCGGTGCAGCGGATGTGCCGGGTCGGTCAGGATGCCGGGCACCTCGGCGTGATCGACCGCCACACACCGGCCCGACGGGATCTGTCCGCGGCCGACGGTGACGTCGACCAACTGCCCGTCGGGGGTGAGAGTGCCGGTGACCCGCAAGCTGGTCCGCCGGGAATCGGAGGTCAGAGTGGCAGCCTGCTCGGCCGTCTCGCCGAGCATCGCAATGGTGCGACTGCGCAGGTATCGGGTCTGCGCCCGCAGGAACGCCTGCTCGTCGGCGACCGACCCCAGTTCCACAATGTCGGCGACGCCGGCGATGTGGACCTCGACCGCCCACCCGCCGCCGCCGAGCGGGATGACCGAGAAGGCGTCGTCCCGGTCCCGCGCAGCCGCCGAATCGATCATCAGCAGCGTCGACACGTCGGTGACTGTCGAAGATGTCATGGTCGCCGCACCCCCTTTGGTTCTACAGGTCTCCGACGATAACCAATTTCACCAGGTGCCGTCAGCGACGCGCCTATAGGAGCATTACCCGCGAGTCCTGAAAACCGGCTTCAGGTACGGTTTGTTTACCGCGGTAAACAACGGACAAAACGGACATTCTTGATGTCGCAGCCCCGTGTGCTGCCCCATCCGGATGGCGCCCAGCGTCGAATCGCACAGTGCCGTCCTGCGGCAAGCGCGGCGGCTCGAGAAGGTGAGATCGGTATGGCTTCTGTCCCTGACCCCACGCCCGACCCTGTCTGGGAACCGCAACGGCGGCCCACGCTGACACCGCGCGAGCTGGAGATCCTCCGCCTGTGGCTGCGTCGTGAATCGAAGGCGGTTGCCGCGTCCGGCCTGGGAATCAGCCTGGGCACGATCAACACCCACCTGATCCGGATCCGAGCGAAGTACGCTGCTGTCGGACGCCCCGTTGCAGATAAGTCCGGCTTGTTGGTCCGGGCGCTGCAGGATGGGCTGGTGTCTCTCGCTGAGCTCTGACGCGACGGTCCACTGCATTCTCTAACGGTTCAGAGCGTTGCAGAGGGGCTGACCCGTCGGCCTTGTTCAGTGCGGAGGATCTTTGCGGGCGTGGCCGGGAATTCTCGGCGGGCCCTGACGCTGCGTCGTGACTAGTTTCCTGTGTGGACCGGCCGGCGTGCGGTCTAGGGCCTTCAGGGCGTCCCGGATCGCCGGGGCAGGGCTTGGTCGTGGAGCCGTGCTGCCCGGGCATTCTCATGGGCAACTATCGCTTCTTGCCAGTCATGATCGGTCAGAGCGGCGTGGTCGCGGGCGACTGGGGGTAGGACGCCGAGCTGTGCGGCGATCTGCGCCCACGACATGCCCGCCGTAAGGGCCCCGGTCACCGCCCTGGCGAGGAGGTCGTCGGTACGATCGCCGCTGGCGACGGCAGCCTGGTTGTCAGAGTCCACCGGAAGGTCCGGCCTGGCCCGCTGGATAGACGCGCATTGTTTGATCCATCCCCGTGACTGTATCGGGCGCTTCGGGGCACCGACCGGTCAACGATCCGCAAACGGTGATGAGCACGAAGCCACTCAGCCTGGGGTTGCGGTGAGAGACTGGGATGGTGGAGCGCACGCCAATCGAGGTCGCGGACATTGTCGTCGCGACATACGTCGAAGACGTTGATCATTTGCGCGGCTGGTTCAGGCGAACGCTGGAGGAATGGAACGAGCCGGGGTTCGATATCGCACGTTGGAAGCTGACCACGGAAATACCGCACCTGTCCGGGAGCTCGGTGGAATCCTCTCGCTGCGTCGTCACGGTGCACTGCTCCTGCGACGACCCGAGCTCTTGGGGGAGCATCCCAGTCTCATCCGGTGCACGACAGTTGTCGGTATGGATCAACAGTCATGGCCCCCGCGCCGGCTCGTCCAACGACCTCGACTGGATACCCTTGTCGAAAAGCGAGGCAGAAGGATGGGCGCGGGCAGTGCTCGGCCCAGAATGGTCCGACAATGCGTATCTCGTCCATGCCCAGCGCAATGAGCGCGGCCGCTGGCCGGTGCTGTTCGTGGTGTTCGTCGACCGAAATGGTCAGCCGTTGAGGGTGCCTGACGACTTCGATTGGGGACAGGCCGGTATCGGTAGTCCGGCTCGCCCGTTAGGTTTGACCACCTTCCCGTAGCTGACCGCAAGTCCGCCCAGGTTGCTGTCCCGGAATCCGATCGGCCACCGGCGACGTACCGGCTAGGGCTAGGTCCCGCCAGATGGATCGAGGACGGACACACCTGGGTGTAGTCGTGTTTGTAACGTGGTCAGGCTGCTGACGGGAAGTTCGGTGTCGTGCAGAGCAACTGCCCAGTCGAAGTCTGCGGTGGACCATCGATGAACCGGTCCCGCCCACCGCAACTCCCACGGCTGGGATGAGTGCGGGCGGCGAGCCAGGGATCCGGTGATCGTCCGTCTTCCCAGACTGGCCTCGAACGCTCCGGTGTGCTCGTCGAAGGTGTGGACGTAGTCCACGTTCAAGTCCGCGACGACCGCAACGTGCAAAGGCTCCGCGGTGACATGCGTGCGGAACCAGTCGAGACGTTGGGCCCGTCGATCGTGATGCTCGGCGAGTTGGCGGCGGTGCTCGTCCGCGGCGGAGTCTGCGGCACCGTCCCAGACGAACAACGCGTCGTCGAACACCTCGCCCACGGTCAGCTCCACCCATTCCTCCACCAGGCCGGCCCCGTCGCTGCGTTGCTGAAGCACCAGCCCGGTGGCCTGATCGACGACCATCTGCATCGGGTGGGATTTGTGCGGCGGTGGCGCCAACTCGAATGTCCAGGCCGGGCGGTCGAGGAAGACCGTGGTCGCGATCGGGCCGACGGGGCGGGTGAAGTCGTCGCCGATCCAGTGCTCGGCGGGCTGACGGGCGAGCAGATCGGTGCCGTTGCCCCGAAATTGCAACGTCTCGACCGGGGCGGCGAGCGGAAGATCCCGGTCCGGCCGGAACCGCCAGCATGTGGTGCCGTCACACAACAACACCAAAGTGCCGTCCGGTTCCTCGATGCGGACACGCATCCCATCGCGCCACACCTGCATTTCGGTCGCGTCGACACCACCGCCGGCGAGTGTCGGCGGCAACTGGTTTCCGATCGTGGTCCACCCGACCTTGTTGCGTGGACGGTTGTCGCGGTCCACGCTGCGCACAATTCCACGGACCGACACATCAGGACCATGCACCATCTGCACCAACACTTGCACCCACGGTGTCGACTCCACGTGGCCACCTCCCCACCTGTCACGGTAGCGGCCGAAGGGCCCTTCTCGGCCGCATCCCACCGTTCCAGTTGAGGATCCACAACCGGCGAGCGATCTTCGACCTATCTCGTGGGTGTCGCACTCCTCGGCGGAGGCGAGGCGGATCAGATCGGCACAATCGCTTCGTCGAGAGCTCGAGCCGGTGGAATCTCCAAGACGACGCGTGTCCGGTCGAGGCCGATGGTGGGCCATCGGTACTCGATTTCGAGGAAGGCGCCGGTGGGGCGCCCATTGATGACGTAGGAGAACTCACGGACGTAGTGCCCTTCCTCCGTGTGCGGATTCTGGCTCGACCTCTCCGTGTAAATGTTCAGTTCGGGCGACACCACCCACGTACTGAACCCGCCCTCGGACGTTCCAACCGAAGGCAGATCGGCGGCAACGTAGGTGGTGCGGAACTGGGCGGAGGTGGTGCGGAACTGGGCGGCAAGCTCCGCTGACTTCAATCCCGAAGCGGAGACGGTCAGCGCCATATCCATGACATTCCGATACGCGATGAGGTATCGAAGTCCCACGCGGTAGCCGTTCGAGTCGGATAGCAGGAGCGGTCCGTGCGCGATTGCACCCAGTTCCGGGGAGACGGGGTAGTCGATCCAGCTGAACTGCGACATCGTTCGAGTATGAACGGGCAGATCTTCGCTGCGGGCAACAAAGTAGTTCTGTCCGCTAGCGAAGACTCAGGCGGTCAGGGATCGTTCAATCGGGCGGTCAGGGATCGTCAATCGGCCTGCACTGGTCGTACCTGGGTAGCCACGAATGCGAAGCCCCGGTCAGCGATCGATGAGCGGACAAAATCGGAGGCCTTTCAGCGGCCCATCACCGCGTGCACACTCCGATGTTGGACCACGACCGGGCCAGCTAGTCTGGCGGGCCAGATCTGAATCTTGTACTGCTCGACCGGCACTTCCGCGACGAGGTCCCACTTAAGGTCACGCCCGAATGAGTGGACTCGGACGCGGTAGGTTCCCGCGCCGGCGGAGAGGACGGTAGGCGGAAAACCAGCGATCGGCGTCTCCGAGTCGGTCAGCACGGTGACAGAGTCGGAAAATGACTCGAACGAAACCTCTTCGATGTCTTCCCAACCGTCGTCGACAGTGACTGGACGGTTGCCGAGCACTTCCACCTCGAGATCGAGCGGACCCATGTACATCCCGGTATAGACGTAGATCATCCCGGGATCGCTCGCGGCTAGGCCGAAGCCGATTTCCGGAAGTGGCGGAAGCTCCTCCCACGCGCGTTCATCCTCGTCCTTCAGACAGAACATGCGGTCGACCTCTGCGCTGCCTGTGTATCGCACTCGTCTCACCTTCCATAGTCCGATCGATTCTGTATCCATCTTCGAGAACCGCCGGAGGATCCGCTGATGCTCAATGACAGGTCACCGAACCCACCTGCGGAACGGTCCGGAAACGCGCCGACGGACAGGTGGTTCCCGCGAGCGGATCGATGACCGGCTTTGAGGGACCGTCGCGCCGGATCGGTCGATCTGCCCCGGCACACCGGCCAGCATAAAGATCCCACCGATTCCCGCTCTTGTCGACGATGCCTCCGCGGACCGGGTGGACGTATCTACCGGACACGGACAGCCCGGCGGCGCTGTGATCGACTCGCGCCCACTGCCTGGGAGTTTGGGGGCAGACCGAGCGGGTACGCGAAGGCGGTGACGGCGAACGAGCACCTGCAGGGCGGGCACTCCGAGGCAGCAGGTGAGCACGTCTCGGTGCTGTTGATCGCGGATCCAGGCAAGCCTGCGGCGCTCGCGGAACGCGTCGCGGAGCGTCTGCCGGAACGCCTGCGAAGCCGTGACCGCCTCGAGCGTCGGTGGACGACGTGCGTGCGCCGCAAGCCCTACCTGCCCGACGAGCAAGCGGATTTCCCAGATGTGATCGACGCGGTCGATCCGTCCTCCGAAGAGGAGGACATCGTCGTGTACCTCACCGATCTGCCGCGTCGCGAGGAGACCCTGCCGGTAGTGGCCGACGTCAGCGCCGACCACCACTTCGCACTCATCTCGGTCGCCGGGGTGGGCGGCGTCCACATCGAGCGCCGCGTCCGCACCGTTACCGAACTCGCGATCGCCCGCGTCCTCGGGGAACCGGAACTCATGCCCCCCGGCGCGGCGCGACGGTTCCCGTGTGTGCAGATTGAGGACGGTATCCGGTACTTCGCGCCCTCGGGGCTGCGGCGGCTGCGACTGCTGTCGGGGATGGTGCGGGCGAACCGGCCGTGGCGGCTGGTCACCGGACTGTCGAAGGTCCTCGTCGGCGCCTTCGCCACGGGTGCGATCGCACTGGCCACCAACACGATCTGGTTGTTCGCCGACACGATGGGTCCATGGCGTATGAGTGCGGCGACGGTCCTGTCGATCGTGGCGATGATTCTCTGGCTGATCCTCGACCACGAACTGTGGGAGCGGCCGACGTCGCCGGAGGAGCGCGATCGATCTGTGCTGTACAACACCGCGACCGTGGCCACCCTGGTCATCGGCGTCGTCGTGCTGCACGTAGCCCTGTTCTGCCTGCTGCTGTTCACCGCGTGTCTGACTCTTCCCCCGGAACTGCTGTCCCGCATTCTCGGGCACGGGGTGAACTTCTCCGACTACCTGACGCTCGCCTGGCTGCTGGCGTCCATCGCCACCATCGGTGGGGCGCTCGGGTCGGGTCTCGAGGACGACGCCGCCGTCAAGGAGGCGGCGTACGGGGTCCGGCAGCGGCAGCGCATCGAGGAGACCCAGAGTCGGTCGAACGAGGCGGAATGAATGATCGGCCGCGAAGCGTGCGACCCAATTGAGCTTTCTGGACGAGGTTTGCGCTGTACCGTCTGCCGATCGCGAAGCGGTGAACGCCTCGCACATCGCCCGGTCAAACTTGCGTTTACTCAAGCTGAGCGGGGGTATGGCCGCTGCATGCCGCTGCGTTATGTCGATCCAACCACGAGACATGGTCGAAGATACGAGCTCATCGAGCGCTTCGGGCGCTCGCGCGTAGGACAGGCTGCGACAAAAGCGACTGCAGGTTGACTTTGTTTACCGCGGTGAACAACGGACGCCCGACGCGTTGCCACTTGCGAACGCCCCTGCCGAGCCGCTCGTAGCGGCGTTGAGTAGGACTTTAGATGACAACTACCGCGATCCCACCGGCAGCAGCGACAATATGGTCGGGAACGATGCCGAAGCGAATAAAGTCAGACACGTAACTTGGTGGTCGCAAACGCAACCCGCGCAGAACATGGGGCATGTACGAAACCGAAAAGTGCCCGCGATCATCGGGGCATTCGCGGAAGATCACGTCCTCGCCTGCATCAACCAAACTTGTGACCGGGGCAGAAAACTGACCTGCGCGCACTCGCATTATCTGATCGAGCAACGACTTCGCGATCGCCCTTGCTCCGCTCTGAGGCTGAGAGAGGAAGCGCTTTAGGTCGGGGGCTAAAACTCGGCTTCTGGTGAACGCGAGCGGTGGGGCGGCCGATATAGGTTCTCCTAACGTTTCGAGCGCCTCCGCATTTTGGAAGGACTGTACAGCGGACATCGCCGGCCCGTATTCGATGCTGTGGTGCGCGATTAGCGCTGCGACCACCGAAACCGACTTCTGTTCACATCTTGCGCACGCGGGCTGTGCGCAGCCTCTCTGGCACGCGAGCTGTGCACGGTAAGTGGGATCTCCGCAGTAGAGCGCATAAGCTGCCGGCATATTAAGGATGTTGGCGCTGTCTTGGAGCTGGACGATCTGGCGTGATTGGCCGTAACTGAAGTCGATCCGAAAGTGCCCGTCACCGGCTACCTTGAGTGACTTGGCCTGTATGAGCATGCCGAAGCACTCGTCAGCCCGGTCGATGAACCACCAGATCCAGTCGGCGCCGACTTCGTACTCCTGCGGCTGGGTGAACTCCGCGTAGCGGATGATCTCACCCTCCTTGTACGCCTCCGCAAGAAGCAGATGAGTGACTGTGCGCTCATCCCACATCGTTCCCTGGTCGATTCGATCCCTCATATGTTGCTGCGCTACCACCCGAGCATGACGCAGCCCCTCAAGTACTGTTCCCATCGAACCTCCCAGTCAGGTCTCTGCGTCACTCTTAACACTGCTGGACCGTGGAACCTAGAGTCACCGAGGTCCATAAGGTGTTGTGATCATGGCGCGCGCTGTGAGGATCGGAACGACGCGCTTCGCGCGAATTCTGAAGGGAACGATGTTCAGGTGTGCCTTGGGTATGTGTGATGCAGACTGGAGCTGCGAATGCTGGTATCTCGGCACGGAATCTAGATCGCCGGTACCTTGGCGTCTATGTCCGGCATTCCTGGTTATCAGGACTCATTGCGCGCCCTGGTCGAGACGAAACCGCTGATCGCTAAGTCACTTCAGATGGCAGAGGAGCGACGAGCGCAGCGTCTGGCGGACTACATGAACGGTATGCGCCTTAAAGGCATTGAGCAGCTGTACGCCTACCTCGATACAGCGGTCGTGTCGTTTACGGCATCCCCGGAGTTCGCGGATCAAGTGTTCTTAGTGTGTCGTGCTCGTGCTGACTTCGAGACTGCTCTCGAAGCGACCTTGTCCGGCTACCAGGGCGTCGCCGCAGACGCGATGCGAGACGTGATGGAGATTGAAGGCCTGCTGCTGGACTTCGCGACTCATCCGGGCAACGCTGTCGAGTGGCGTAACGCTGAACGGAAAGCTCGGATGAAGAAATTCGGCCCCGCGGCCGTCCGAGAAAGACTCAAGGCTGCGGGTTTACCTCCCTACTCGAACGAACACTTTGAGCCCATCGACTACAGGGCTCATAGCGAAGCGCTCCATGTCACTCCTCCCGGCACGCGGCTGAACGACCGTGGCCCCGAAGCCCCAAATTATCCATCGCTCTTTGCTGACCTTGGGTTTGTCGAGATTTTCGAGCATGGAAACCGGATCCTGTCTGCCATCGAGATGACACGCATTCTCGGTCTTGGGGTTCCGGACGACTACAAGCCCCTCATGCCAATGGATGACTTTGGGGCGGCCTACGAACGCACTCAGGAAATGCAGGTGATCATGGTTGCCATGGTCGAAGGACCGCAGCTGCTGAAGAAGAAGCTGAACAGAGTTCCCACCGCGTCCGAAGTGCTGGAATATGTCGCTGGCGACATTCAGTCAAAGAGTCCTCGTGCGAGCAGCGAGGACTGCGGGTAGTAATGCGGTCATGCACCTAGGAACCGCTCTTGGCGTGGTCCCCAGCACGGTCCCGTTGACCGGCGATGCGGCGCGGCGTTTCCAACGGCGGCAGTGGCGCCGTCGCTGATGCTCCATGCTCCAGTCCGCCGAGCGCCCGGTTGAACGATTCCGGCGTAGTAGACGAAACAGTGGCGACGTCTGATTCGAATGGGAGGATGTAAGGTCTGTCCGTGGCTGACTCGCTTCTGTCCTTGGTGCCTCCCCCAATTCTTGAAGATCTCGTAGCTGGACGTTGGATGCCCATCGTCGGCGCCGGTTTATCCAAGAACGCCTCTATAGCGTCCGGAGCGCCACCTGTTGATTGGCGAACGTTGGGAACAAAGCTCGCTGAAGAAATTTCCAACTTCGATTTCGAAAACACGCTCGACACTATTTCTGCTTACGAGCACGCTTACGGCCGTGTTGCGACGGTTGCGCGAGTTGCGGAACTGGTGAGAGTCCACGATGCAGTGCCGGGCAGCGTACATCTTGCATTTGCAAAAATTAACTTTGAACGCGTAATAACTACGAACTTCGATCTACTGCTTGAAAAAGCGTATGATTTGGCGCACAAGTCGTGTCTCCCGATATTGGAAGAGTTTCAGCTCACTACCGTAAACCCATATATTGGTCCTTCGGTTTTGAAACTGCACGGCGACGTCCATCATCCTCACAAGATGGTGCTGACCGAGGAGGATTACGATGGATTCCTCGAAAAGAATCCATTATTTGTCACCTATCTTGCTGCGAGCCTAATTGATCACACGGCCATTCTAATTGGTTACAGCCTCGATGACCCTGATACCCGTCAGATTCTTGCGTTGCTCAAAAATAGGTTGGGCAGTATGGTTCGACCATTATGGGTAGTTACGGTGAACGCCTCCACTCACGCTGTCAGCAGGTTTGAGCGACGCGGTGTCCGCGTAATCAACTTGCCGCTGGTGGATGGCGACGACTACGGCGATGTCCTAAAGCGCTTCTTCACGGAAATTGATGAGTACTGGAGAAGGGAGGCGATTAGCGCTAGCAGGAGCACCAACGAAGCAACGTTGATTGACTTGAGCTTGCCCGGGCAGGACAGCAATAGTTGTTTCGTCTCCGTCCCGTATCGCCTGGTCTCAACCTACCGCCCCATCATCGATGAAGCTTTCCGCGGCCTTGAAGTAACTCCAATTTTTCCCGAGGATGTCTTCACGCCGGGTGAAACGGTGCAGGTAAAGCTCAATGCACTATTATCGCGTGCCAAGATGGCGATCTTTGACATCTCGTCTCCAGGGGTAATTTCGGAGGCAATACTGGCGCTTTCCACAAAGGACCCAGATTCGATATTGTTGATCGCGGACCCGGCCGTCGGTCTTCCTTTTGATATCGCCCGTCATCGCGTAATTATGCGAGATGATGTGTATGAAGATCCGGAAAGACTGATTTCCGCGATTAGAGCCTGGTTGATATCGTCTCAGCATATAACAATGATCGACGAAGGTGAGGAATCCGAGCGCCTGTTTCAGCAGGGCGAGTACAGGTCGGCCTTGATTATGGCAACGTCTCGCTTGGAACAAGAATTGCGTTCTAAACTCGAAGACCTCGATGATTCGAATCGTCCGCGTAGCGTAATTCGTCTAATTGACCAGTTCGCGACAGAGAATAATATTGATCGTGCTGCCGTGAACGACGTCCGAGGGGCTATTACTTTGCGTAATCTAGCACTCCACGAGGGTCGAAAGGTTACAAGGGACGAGGCCGCGCACTCCATGGAGGCAGTGAGCCGATTCTTGGATTACGACAAGAGCGAGTAACAACGCATCGCGCCGTAGCATCGAGAATGCTGGGTGTCCGGGAATCTGTTAGATCCGAGACTTTGTCGATTCGGTGCTTTCTGAGCGCTGATTCGTGCGACAACGTGCCTTTAGTAGGCGAGCGTCACGGATCGACGGATCGACGGATCGAGGGATATGAGGATCTACGGATCTACGGATTCTCACCGAACGGAGTGGTCGTCCCAGCGCCACTGGCGGCGGGGGGCTATCTCTCTGTCCGTCGAATCCGGGATGGTCTCGGGATCGACCACTTCTGAGACAACGAAGCGCGAGACACTGGCGGGCGGCTCCACGATGGGTTGGCACTGCGAGCAGATCGGCACGTGGGGAAGGGCTACCAGTCGAACGACGTTGAAGGTTTCCACCTCGTGTCGTGTGTCAGAAAACTTTCTCAGGCGCTGAATCGCCTGATCAGAGATGGCGACCTTTCTGGGACAGTCAGCTGTATCAACGTTCCCCCGCCGGTCAACGCTCCGAGGCGAACACGTCCTGAAACGACGACCATGCTGTCCACGAGCACTCTCACTGCCACCATGGCGGCTTACTTCCGGTTTGTGCGCGGTCGGTGACGAGAATTCCGCTTCCCGCACCGTCCCCCGGGAAACCCCACCTCAGCGCGTTTTTTGCGTTCAACCGTGTCGGAGGGTGCCGATAGCGTGCTCGGCATGACGATCGACCAGGGCTTACGTCCGCGCGACCTCCCCGCGGCTGCTGTTACCGGCGACACCTCGGCGGTGTTTCCGGACCTGCCGGAGGCCGTGGCGGCGCGGATCGGGCGGTCGGTGGCCGAGTCCCGGTCCGAGGGCACCCGCCGCACCTATGCGTCGGCGTGGCGGCGGTTCGAGCGGTGGTGCACCACCTGCGGGCATACCCCGCTGCCGGCGCACCCGGCGACGGTGGCCGCCTACCTCGTCGACGCGGCCGACACCATCGGCCCGGACGGCATCCGGGTGTATGCGCCGGCGACCTTGACCAAGTGGGTGGCTGCGATCGCCCATCACCACCACCGCACCGGCCGCGAGTCTCCGACTGGGCAGGAGGTCGTGCGCGCCACCCTGTCCGGGATCCGTCGTGACTACGCCGCGGTGGGGGACCGGCCCCGCACCCCGCGGGCCGCCCTGCTGACCACGGACATCGTCACCATCGTCGGCGCCACCCGGACTGCGGTGACCGGGTGGGCCGGCGCGGTGCTCGAACGCCGCGACAGTGCGCTGATGCTGATGGGGTTCGCCGGCGCGTTCCGGCGCAGCGAACTGGTCGGGTTGGACGGCGCCGACGTGAGCGTGCACCGGCACGACGGCGTGCACGTGCGGTTACGCCGATCGAAGACCGACCAGGAAGGCGCAGGGACCGTGCGAGCGCTGCCGTTCACCGACCGCCCCGACAGCTGCCCGCCCTGCGCGTACATCCGGTGGGCGCAGGTCGTGGCCGCATTCGACACCCGCGGGCGCCCCGGGGTGATCCGGCTCCTCACCACCGCCGCACCGTTCGACGCGCACGTGTGCCGAGGCGGCGTCCCGCGCACCACCGCGCGGATGCCGCTGTTCCGGTCGATCCGCAAGAACGGCAACCTGTCCGAGACCGCGCTGTCGGGGGCGGCGGTGCACAAGGCGATCCGCCGCCGCGCCGAACAAGCTGGCTACGACCCCGCCCTGGTGACCCAGCTCGGCGGACACTCGCTGCGTGCCGGTTTCGTCACCCAGGCCTTCCGCAACGGCGCGAACGCGCACGCCATCATGCGTCAGACCGGGCACACCACACCGGAAATGGTCGAAGTGTATGCCCGCGAACGCACCCCTCTGGTCGGGAACGCCGTCACTGTCCTCGGACTTTGAGTTGTACGCCACCACACCCGGCAGCGGTGCCAGCGTTGCCTCAACGCACAACCTCTCTGCCCGGGATCGGCATGCCTGGGCGCTGTTCGCCGACTGGTGCGCCGCGACCGACCAACCCCAAATCCCCGCCACACCGCAACAACTTGCCCGGTTCCTGTACGACAACCCCGCCGCCCCGGCGACGCAACGCCGCCGGGTCAGCGTGATCAACACCGTCCACCGCCGGCAGGGACATCCCGTCCCCGGCAGCAGCGAAGAGATCCGCCGCGCCCTCAACACCACCAGAGCTGCCCGGCGGGAACGCATCTCCGGCCTCGTTGCCGAGCGGATCACTCAGATTCCGGTCACCGGGTGGCCGGCCGGGTTGTTCGGCCGACGCGACGCCATCATTCTCGTCCTGACTGCGGCCAGGGTCGGTTTCGAGCAGATCGCCCGGCTGCGCCGACGGGACATCACCGTCACGGGCGACAACGATGCCTCCCTGCTCACCGTGGACGGTGACCGGATCATCCTTCCCGCTCTGCCGGTGTCGTCCGGGATCGCGGTGGCGGCGGTCTATCGGAGGTGGACGGAGGTCCTCGGATTCCTCGACCGCAACCACGGCGCCATTCGCCCTCTCGCCGACTACTTGAAGGCTGGCGGCGACCTCTCCGGCTTCGACGCCGCCTACCTCGCCGATGACCGACCGCTGCTGACCTCGATCAACCGCTGGGGCCACACGCCGCTGGTCCCGGCGCCGCTGACCGCACGCGCAATCACCGCCATCACCCAGGCGCACCTATCCGGCAGGCCTCCCGCACACACTCTTCCGCCGCGACGGTCGGCATCGGCACCCACCACATCACCGACCGAATCGGACCAGGCCCTCGACCCTCACTACTACGAACGGGGTATCGCGGCACGCCACAACGCCCACGAAGGCCTGAGCGACGTCACCGCCCTTCTGGACGACATCGAAGACCGCGCCGACCAACTGTTGGCCGAGATGCTCGGCATCCTCGACGACGACACCTGAGTCGCTTGTGGAGGGTCTCTAAACGCCTCGTCTCATGGACTGCCACTGGCGATGTATGGGAACTGGTCGTTCTTGACGTACGGGAATACCTGCGGTCCCGCCCTGAAGTCCTCACCGTGTCGTCGTTCAACACTACGGAACCATCCATACCCCAGCGGACGGAAGCAAGGTGAAACTTGGTGAGCCGCCGACCCCCACCGTTCCGACAACTACACCAGATCCAGTCACCGCTCGTCCGTCGATACTCGGCTCCGGCACCCAGGGAGAAGCGGCCGTGACGCCAGTGGCACCAGTCGACAGGTTTCGCCATTGGACCGAACAAAAACATGGCGCCGGGGCGCTCGCAACGAATCGAGTAATTCCTGGTGCCGAAGGGTCAGTCTGCGCCGCCACCCATCCGCCAACCGGCGTCCAGAACATGAACGGCGGTGAAGCGGTGGCTCCCGCGACTGGGAGTGGGAACTGGTAATCGGCGGGGGTGGCCTGGACGGCGACGGGGCCTAACAGCGCGACACCCGCTGCGATTGCAAGGACCGTGATGGTTCGCAGCTTGCGGCTCGCGAGAATCGGGACGCGGTGGAAACGGGCCATGGTTGCCCCCTCATGTCACCCCGACACGGTAGAGACGGACGATCTCTGTAGTAAGTGTCGCAAGGTGGAGCGATCAGCAACGTCATTCGCGTGATCAACACTTGAGAGTCAACCGCTTTATCCCCGCTCAGAACCCAGGTCATATGTCGAACCATCCTGGCGGGTCACCCGCATGAGCACGATACCGTTCGCGCTAAGACGATCTGCTCGTCGAACAACTCCACCACCGCGCCGCGGTGATGAAAGCAGTTCAGCGCACCTGCCGGCCGATTACCCCGAGGTTGGTGATCATGCAGCAGCGGGCGTTCGGATCTGCGCCGGTAGGCGGTGTTATACGGGTCATCCGCGGCCGTGGGGACGAGGGTTTGCACGCTCGAGATGTGCCTTGATCCATTCGGTGGTGTTCACCGGGGGCCTCATCGTCTCGGGTGTGGTGATCCCACTGCCGGAATCGATCATGAGGCGTTCCGTCCTTTGTGTTCCGGGTCGGGGCGAGGGGAGGCCAGGCGATGCCAGTGCTCGATGGCGACGGCCCGCGCACCGACGAGGTCGTCGGTCGGCGACAACCAGGTCCCGTGATCGGGGATTTCGCTGAACGCTTCGACGAAGTTCAGGAGATCGAGATGGTGCCGGGTCGCGACGTCGAGGAGTTCGTCGAACGCCTGATCCTCGTTGCAGTGGCGGGCCTCCATCACGAGGTGTTGCGCCACCTCGAGCTGGGCGCGGAAATTCGACCCGGACAGGGAGGAACCTGTCGGTATGGCCGTCATCAGAACCGAGACCACGACAGGTGGTGACCGGCAGAAAACCTGCTGACGAAGCCTTTCGAGGTAAGACGCGCATTGATCCCGCCCCCGAGCCTCGGCAGAAGGATGAGCGGGACGATGTTCACATTCACAATTTCTGCCTTCCGATGCAACGGTCGGTCGAGGTGTCTGGCTGAACGGGGGAGACTGGCCGTCACCGCGTCCGGACGCGCCTGACGATGTGTATCCGAGGTAACCCTGCCGCGACCGGGAACAGTCCTGCGCAACTGCAGCAGGACCGAACCGGGTGTCTGGTCAGCGTTTCCCGTTGGCTGCCGTCTCGGTGCGGCGCTTGGCCTTCTCCGCGTCGGCCAGTTTCTCCACGCGGTCGGCGCGAGCGCGTTTGCCCGCCGCCTCGTCCTGCTTGTCCGCGGCGTCCTTCAGCTGGGCCTTGGCCGGCGCTGTCGCCGCCTTCTCCGCTTCCCTAAGTTTGGTCTGCTCGGCGCGGTGCTCGGCCTCCGCGGCCTGGGTGCGTTGGGCGGCGAGTTGATCGGCGTTCTTCTTCGCGACCTGTGTGCGTTGCTCGGCGTCCCGTGCGGAGGCCTGTTTGCGCTCGTCCTCACGGCGGCGGGCCTGTTCGACGTCGCGCTGCTTCGCCTCGCGGGCTGCCACCTGCTCGTCGTGGACCTGTTTGCGCTTGGTCTCCAGTGCCGTGTCCGCCTCGGCCTCGGTGCGTGCCGCCTCCTGCTCGAGTTCCGCCGCCCGGGCCAGCGCGTCGCTGCGCTCGGTGAGTGCGTCGCCGCGCCGCTCGGTGTCACGGTCGCCGAGTGCACCGCCGACGGCGCCGTCGAGCACCCCGAGGGTGCGTTCGTACATCAGCCGGGCCGGTGATTCGGGTGCCAGCCGGGACATCAGCTGGTCTTCGACGAGTTGCAGAGGGATCCGCAGGATCGTGTACTGCAACCGCAAGATGGTGACGGGGACGGTGAGGATGTTCATGACAATCTCCGATGATTCGTGGGGAGTGGATCAGGACAGGCCGGCGTCGCCGGTGAGGCCCTCGGCGGCACGCCGAACTCGTTCCGCCTCGTCGCGGGCGGCGTTCGCCTCACGCACAGCCCGCCGGTGTTCGTCGGTGGCGTCGACGGCTTCTTCGGCGGCGGCGGCCGTCTTCGCTCGTGCGGCGGTTTCCGCGCGGGCGGCTTCGTCGCGGGCGTCGGCCGCCGCGCGAGACTGCTCCTGCGCGACCTGGCGGTGCTGGTTCTGCTCCGCTGCCTGGTGCTCGGCGTGCTGCCGGCTGCGGGCAGCTTCCTCGGCGGCCGCCGTCTCCGCGCCGATCGCGGCGCGTTCCTCGGCACTCTCGCGACGCACCTCACCGAGTTCCTCTGCGGCCTGCGAGGTTTCCGCGCGGGCCACGGCCTCGGCGCTGTTCGCTTCCCTACGTTGCTGCGCCTGCGCCTGTTGCAGCTGTCCTTCGGTGGCCAGAGAGTCGTTGCCGGTCACGGCCCCGGCCACTTCCTTCACCTTGCCCTTGACCGAGTCGAGGAGGCCCTTGCGCGCTTGTCCGGACGTGTTCTGCTCATTCATGAGAATGTTCTCCTGGTATTCGGGCGGGCGACGGTACCGCCACCCGCGTGTGGGGTGGCGCCAGACGGCCTTCATCGCGTCGATGCGGTTCGGCCTGCCTGGCGCCCACGTCCGATCAGTTGATGCTGACGACTTCCTGCGCGATGGCGGCGAGGCGGGTCTGCGCTGCCGATACCACCCCGTGGCGGTTCTTGTTCGCCTCTTCGTGGGCGATGATGATGCGAATGTCGCCAGGTACGGTGAGTTCCTTCACCGCGGCCACCGCACCGGAGACGTTGAGTTCGGTGTAGTCGGAGATCGGGAGCTCGTCGTCCTCGAGAGAACCATTGACGGTTCGGGCATTGCGGATGGCATCCGCGACACCGGATGCGCCTTCTCGGCGGGTCACCTCTTCGGCCGACTCGAGTGCCGCGTCGCGACTGGCGACGAGCGTCTTCGTGGCCACGTCACCGGCGTGGGCACCGCGGCTCAGAAGCGCACCGATCCGGTCCGGGGTGGCCCGGACGGTGTCAATGGCGCGATCGATTCCGCGCGCCGACCACGTCGCCGGGACGTTGATCAACCGGATCGCGGTCCCGGTAGCGGCCTGCATCGGGGTGCGTCGCAATGCCGCCGGGCCCCCGAGGGCGTCCTCAGCCAGCACCGTCGTCAACCATTCGACTGTGGCGGTGTGGGCGGTGATCAATCGTCCGGCCAATGTGATGACGCCGTTGTGCTGCGACGCGGTCGCCAGTGCCCGGAGGTAACGCGCCCGGTCGAGGAGCTGATGCTCGAGGATCAGGTCACCGAGCAGAGCCTCGTCGAACGGCTGCGCTTGCTCGGCCATCGCCTTCACCATCGCAGTCGCGCGACCGAGGAACGGGCCCACGACGTCGGGAAGCCCACCGAGGTCACGGATCGCTTCCTCCACTGCGCCGGCGCGCTCACGCGCGTTGCCGGCATTCTGCGACAGCTCCCGGCGGACGGCTTCTGTTCGAGCTTGCGCGATCCGGGTCTCGGCGACCTGAATTTCGTTGTGCGTCAGGTCCAGTACGATTCGCAGCTGGTTGATCACTGTGGCGGTGTTGTCGGTCATGCATTACTCCTGAGGTCGAGTGAGTCGGGTGTGCGGTGTGCGCCGGCCGGACGCGTGGCGGCGTCATCGGCGCCGGCCCGGCGACGGGCGAACCGCGAGATTCCGAGCAGGCCGCGCGATGCGGTGGTCGGTTTGCCGGCGCGGCGTTCGAGGTGGTTACCGAGTCGGGACAGTACGGCGGCCACGAGGGGAAGAGCGAGAACGATCATCTTCCATCGGCGTAGCAGACGGCTGACGAGAATCCACATGGGATGAACCTTTCTTATCGAGCAGTCAAGCTGCGGCGCAACGCAACCCGGGCGCCGATCACGGAGAGCAGACCAAGGGTTGCAACTGTGAACGACGTCGTCGCGGCCACGGCAACCGACAACATGGTGAGCGCCGCGAGGTCGAGGACACGCCGGACGCCGGGTAGTTCGACCAGGGGCGGGTGCACGGCGTGGACGGCGGGAGCGGTATCGATATGCGGTGGCGTTGCACCGTCAACGAGCAAGGGTGAGAGCAATTCTGACAAGATTTCGAGCCAACTGTCTGGTGCACGGACACTCCTCGTTCGAGAGGGGTATCACGGATTCGATCGCCAAGGCGTGGCAGGACCAGGGCGCGGACCCTGCCCAGGCCTGATCCAGCACGCGGGGCCCCGGCCAAAACGCGCGGCCGGTACCCCCCCGCGCTACGGGAAGAGTCAGTTTCCGGTGTGCCGATCGGTGTCCGTGTAGTGCTCGCGGCTGCCGGACTTCGCGATGCCCCGGCTGACGACATAGGCGATCGTCAGAATGACGATGTAGAACCAGGCACGGTCCGCCCGGAAATAGTCCTCGTGTGCGTCGGTCGTCTCCACCAGATACGAGGCGACGAGGACTGCGATGACTGCGGCGATGTAGACGAAGAACTCGGTGGTCTTGAACGCGGCCTTCGTCTCGGTGCTGCGGCGCGGCTCGAGCTGAGCGCGCGGGCCGGCAGTGACGGCTCCGGTGTTGGCGTGAGCGGCGGGATTGGGATTGGTGGAGGTCATGGATGACTCCTTCGATGGGGTGCCCGGCGTTGCAGATTCGGGTCACCATGTACGTCTCCTCGAATGAGGTGGACGTTGGTGAGCGCGACCCTCTGCTGGAGCGAACCCATACCCCACAAGTATACCCATTAGTAACTACAGTGCAAGTGTACGGTGTAGTTAGGGCTGCATAAGAGACACGATCCGGCGTGGACGCGGCTCCTATGGTCCGTCCCACATCAAGGGAGGCAGCGATGAGTGCGCGCACGGACTCCGCCGAGTCGAATACCAAGGGCCGTCCCCGGGTTCGGACCCGTCTGGTCCGCCTGACCACCGAGCAGGTGCTGGCCACCGCCCTCGAGATCGTCGACCACGAGGGCGTCGACGCCCTCTCGATGCGCCGGTTGGCGCAGGCACTCGAGCGAGACGCGATGAGCCTGTACCGCTACGCGAAGAACAAGGCGGCGCTCCTCGACGGTGTCGTCGAACTGGTACTCCGGGAACTCGTCATCGACCCCGACGCGCAGGACTGGACACAGGAACTGCGACTACTCGCGCACCGCTACCGAGGCCTCGCACTCGCGCACCCCAATGTCGTCCCGCTGCTGGTGACCCGGCCCCTCTCGACACCTCTGGGCCTACGACCCCTGGGCACGCTGCGCCCGCTCGAGGACTTCCTCGAACTGCTCATCCGGGCCGGCTTCACCCCACCGAATGCGTTGCGCTCCTACCGGCTGTTCTTCGGGTTCCTGCAAGGGCACATTCTCGACGAGCTCCAGGAACTGATCGAGGACCCCGACGAGTCGGAGGATGTTCTCCGCCTCGGACTGCACCGCCTGCCGCGCAGCAAGTTCCCCCGGTTGCGTTCCCTCGCTTCCGAACTCGCCGACTACGACGGTGCGCAACTTCTCGACGAGGGCCTCGACATCACCATCGGCGGCCTCGAGTCCCACTTCCACACCGCTGCCTCCGCCATCGAAGCATGACCAACCGTCGACTCACGCCGCAGTGTGTGCTGGATATGCGGAAGAGTTTCTCGACCGAGATCTCGGTATCGATGAACAGCGAACACGAGCACGACCCCGCACGCTAGCGCGGCTCCCGGGACCGGGGAGACCCGGTCCCCTCGTGGCCGACCATCCGGTCGTGCTTGGAGAAGTGCCCATGTTTTCCGGGTTGCCCGAACCTTAGAACCAGTGGCGGCGTCCGCCGACGGCGCGGCCGGTGGACCCGAGCAGCGCGAGGATGACCCCGATGACCAACAGGATGATCCCGATGGTCGTGAGGATCGAGATGTGCGCCACGAGCCCAATCACGAGCAGAATCAGTCCGAGAATGATCACGATGAACCTCGTTTCGCCGATGTCCGCCATCGACCTGCGCCCTCGACCTTCGGTTACCCCGTAGGTGTGGTCGGAAACGGTGCTGGAGGGTCGTCGGGATCGCCCCGATGCCGGGCCCCTGGTCTGCCGGGCATCGATCGCGCAACGGACAGGCAGGGGTCATGCTTATGCTCGGCGAACACCGCCGAGGGAGAAGGTTCGATACGCATGCCCGAGAAAGGCGACAAGAAACCGGAGCCCCGCACCCTGACCGTGGGCACCCGGGTACTGGTCCAACAACAGTTCGGACAGGCCGCGACCGGCGTCATCGTCGAGGACTACTCCGAACTGACCGACACGGCCGAACGCGGGCACGAGTGGGCGCCCGTGCATCGGTGGGCGATCGCCCTCGACGACGGACGTCTGGTCTTCGCCGATACCGCCGACCTCACCATCGAGCCCGGCACCGCGAGATCCGGCCCGGAGGCGGACACAACCGGCTGAGCGGCCGCCAGCGGACGGGTGCCCCCCAGGTGTCGTGGTGGGGGTGAAATAAGTTGTCTACGAGGACAAGTCAGGCTGCACCGGCCGGGTCACTTCACGGTCACGCTCCCGTTGAAGAAGAACGGCGCCGTGCCGCCGAAGCAGAAGACGGTCACGTTGGACCCCTTCGCGAAGCCGCTCAGCTTGCCGACACCGGTGGCGAAGGCACCGGTCTTGAAATTGAACCCGGAGTCGAATCCGAAGCAGGTCCAGCTTTCCCCGGCCGGCACGGTGACAGTCACTTCCCCTGTACCGGTTGCCGCGACGCTCAGTGCCGGCACCGCCGTCGCGGTCCCTGTCCCGAGCGCGATCGCGGGAGCGATGACGGCCGCCGCGATGGCCGTGCGCACCGTGCTCTTCTTTTTCATTTTGCTCACCTCGTCCTGAGAGTCCCCGACTCCTGCAGCGAACGGGTGGGTGAACAGGCGGCGCGTCACGTCGGGACCACCGTCGAAGCTCACGAACCCGTTCTGTGAACACCTCAGAATTCCCCGAAAATCGCAGGTCGAACCATCGGACAGGGATGCGAAAGCCGATGACGCCACCCGGTGCCGACACCCTTCCCTGGGCTTCGCCCCGGCTCAGGAAGACGTATCCGGTGGGTGTCGTGTGGTGTGCGGTTGAGGTGCGGTGAGGTGCCGTGTGGCCGCCGAGTCGATGACCGGGTGGTCCGATTCTGGTGCTGCGCCCTCGTCGTCGGCGTGGATGCGCTGCGCTCGAGCGTTCTCGTGGGCCGCGATTGCGTTCTGCCAGTCCTGGTCGGTCGGTGCCCCGCCGGAGGTCGGAGGCGGCGGCACACCGAGTCGGGTAGCGATCTGTTCCCACGACATGCCCTCGGCGAGAGCAGCGGTCACGGCGCGGGCGAGGAATTCGTCGGTCTGCTCGCCCGGCGGGGCGAGACCGGTGTCGTCGGATCCGCTCCCGGGATCCGTCACCTGCTCCGGGCGTTCGGTAGGGGGTGGGTCCTGCATGGGTTGGCCTTATCGGTGGGAAGTTGGTGCGCACTCAAGGCTCGCACTGCCGGATACTCCCACGCACGACGGACCGACATGGGAAGCGGCTGGTGGGACCGGGTTGCCGGTGTCAGGAGCGACCCGGCGTGTCCCCAGTGGGCGAGGTGACGGGTGTGCGGCGGTGCGCGAAGCGCAGGAAGTATGTTTTGTCCCGTGGTGTGGTGAGCGCGGGCAGCAGCACCCGCCAACTCTCATCCACCTGGCGAGCCCCGGCGTCGAGGATGCCGGTCGCCGTGGCGTGCAGTTGGGCGCCGTAGGCGACTGCGACGAGTACCTCGGCGACCTCACCCGGATCGAGGTCCGCCCGGATGTCTCCTTCGGCGATGGCCCGCTCCACCAAGCCTCGGTACGTTTCGGTCCAGGTGTGGATGGTCGAGGTCGAGGTGTGAAGGCGGCCGCTGCTATCGCCCATCTCGCGAACCAGTTGGAACGCGGCCCGCACCATCGCCTCACCCCGCCCCGTATCGGCCAGGGTGTAGGAGAGCTCGATGAGCGCTTCGACGGCACGAGAATGGCGGCGCATCTGCTGCGCACGGAGATAGTCCATTCGGTTCATGCCCTCGGAAATGACCGCGCCAGCGAGAGCCGGCTTCGACGTGAAATGGTGATACACGGCGCCTTTGCCGACGCCCGAGGGCCCGGTAATCATCTCCAAAGTCGTGCGCACATACCCGTGTCGGTCGAATTCCTCGGCCGCACGCTGCAATACGCTATTCCGGGTCACACGAGACCGTTGTTGAATGACAATCACCGCTCTTCTGTCAGGGGTTACCTTCGACGGCAATGTGCCTCGCCTCGCATAATGCCGAGTGCCCCGCGCAAACCGTGCCGCGGCAGCGGAATAATTCTTGATTTCGGTGGTGAAGTCGCCTCTCATGGTGGTGGCTCGGCCCCCACCTGGTGAGTCGAGCCACCGCCGTTCCAGGGCGTATCCGGCGATCAGCCGATGCCGATGCCGCCGCCGAATGTCACGCTGAGCCACTTCAGGAACGCGTCGAAGGCGACCGAAAAGTCTATACCTGCAGAACCCATGAACCTTCACTCCTTTTACCTGGTTGTCGTATAACGAGATCGCCGATCCCGCTTACCTGCATATCGCACGAGGTACCCTAGGTGTTTCACAAAAACTGAAATCAGACACTTTCTCAAACTGAACGAAAGACCAATTCAATTTCGACGAGTGATCAGAATAGGAAATGGACGAGTGATCAAAATGTATGAAAATCTCGGGGTGATTCATCTGGCGAAGGGGTCGATCCGGCGTGGCGTGGTGTCGGCGCACCGGCGCACCGCGCCCGGGCCGTGCCGCAGGCGCCCGAGCATCACACCGTGGGTGCCTGATCCGCTCCCGCGATCGGTCAGGCCTTCGACGCCGCGCAACATAGAGCGCCCTCGCGGCGATACACCGCGGGGCGGGGGACGGTAGGCGACCGATCGCGTCAGCGGCGGACGCCCAGCAAACAAGGAAAGATCGAGTGCCGGTATGAACATGTTCTGGATGGTCGCGGTGCTAGCTGCCACGCTGATCGTGGTCGCCGCGTCTTTCGCCGCGGCGGTCACCGCCGACGCGGCGTCTCGCAAGCAGATGCCGGAACGGGCCGATCAGGCTGCATCCGACCCGCAGTCACGGGTGCTCACCGCCGCGTCAGTGCACGTAGGGCGGGATTGGCACCGGGTCGCGATACGGGCGTGGACGATCTGCGTCGCCGCCTCTCTCAGCGCGGTCGCGTTCATCGGGATGCTGATCATCGTGGGATGAGGATCGACTCGCGGCCCCAACGTTCCGCAGCGTCGAGATCGGCGGATCGGAAGGAACACCCCCTCGCACCCGAGTTCCACACATCCTTGCTCGGAATGCGGTCTGGCACCCACCGGCCCACGGTCGAGCACTTACGCTCAATCGATGGCGAAGAAGCTCCCCGCGGACGAGCGCCGCGCCCAGATCCTCGAGGCCGCGTTGACGATCGCAGCCGAGCAGGGCGTCGCCGCGCTGACCATGCGCCCGCTCGCCACCGCCGCCGGGGTCTCCCTCGGGGTGGTGCACTACCACTTCCACGACAAGGACACCCTCCTCACCCACCTCGGGCAAACCCAGATCCTGCAGGTCAACGACGCGATGCGGGCGGCGTTCGAGCAGTACACCGAACCCGGCGGCCTGACCGGAATTCCGGCGCTCGAGGACCTGCTGCGCGCCGGAATCCGCGGACTCTGGCCGATCATCGAATCCACCCCCCCATCACCAGCTGCTGACCTACGAGATCACCGCCCCGGCGCTACGCCAACGCAGCGCTGGCAACCTCTCGGCCGGTGCGATCGCGCAGCAGCAATATCGCACAATGGACGCCGAAGCCGTCGCGTTCCTCGACCTGTGCGCGACCCGAGCCGAAGTCAGCTGGACCACCCCGGTCGATCAGGTCGCCCGGTTCGTGCTCACGTGCATGAACGGGCTGGTGCTGCGCTGGCTGGTCGACCGGGACGCCGACGCCGCCCTGACCGCCCTCGATGATCTCGCGGCGATCATCACCACCAGGGCGCGCTGAACCGGCGCTGCCGGCTTCGAGCCTCTGTCGGCGCAAACCCCGGCTCCGAGTTGGTAGGTCTCTCGAAGAATCACGCGATGACCGCCTACTTTCCTGTTACGACACGCCGGTGAAGTCCCAACCGGCTCGATACCATCCTCATGGACGCAACCCGGCGGTGCGCTCAATGTGTGTGCGCTATGAGGGGGCGCTGACCGGCACATCCAATAGAGGCCCGTGACCGCGCGGCCACGGGCCTGCGCATGATCTGCCTCCACGCTCGTTGCGAGGCGGAGGCGGCGCGTAACGGGCCGGATACGGCGACCGATAAAGGTGACAGCGATCACGTCTTCCGCGCGGGCCCTTGTGAGTTCGTCTTATTCGAGCTAGCGCTCGACAAGAAAGGTACGTCATGCGCAACACCGCAGGGTTGAGCACCCTGTTCACCGCCGCCCTACTGCTCGCCGCGCCGACGGTCGCGTTCGCGGCACCGCCCGAGATCCTGAAGCCGACCTGCGAGGCGCAGGGCGGCACCTTCTCGGTGGAGCAGGGCACCAAGCACTGTGTAACGGTGAGCACAGCCGAGGACCGCACGGGCAGATCCCTCGACGGGCCCGTCGCCCCGGACGGGAGCTTCTATCAAGGAACCTCGTTGGTCACCCTCTTTCGCGTGACGACAACTACGCAGTCGCAGAAGGGTGCCGGTGAGGTCACCACCACGACGGAAAACTCATCGCATCTCGGCGACGACTGGACCCGCTTTAGCTGCAACTTGCTGACGCCAAATGGCGGAACTGGCGGTGGATACATCTTCACGCCGGTCGACTTCAGCATCTGTGACGATCTCGGCCTCTTCTACGGCATCTGATGAAGCGCACTTTGTATAGTTGAGCCACTTCGAGTCGTCTTCATTCGACGGCTATTGGGGCACAGACCCTTTGTGACACCGCAGAGGTATCCCTCACCCGGACGTCCGCATGAGCGATGTGGTGACCTGAGCTGCGCCGTGCTGCCGTCGAACGCGACTACCACGAATCTGACCATCTCGTACCGGCCTTCCGATGTCATTAGCTGGCGCAGGAGGCGCCACCGGCTCTGCCGGTGCAGATGGTGGAAACGGCCGACAGACTGGCGCTCGAGCTGCGTGTTAGTTGTTTCGTCCTCACCCCTATGGGCGAAAGGACGATTGCCAGCACAACCGCGCTGATGACGACCAGCGCATTCACGAAACGACGTCGCTGCTACCCCAAGGACCTCCCGGGTCGGGACGAGAAGTAGCTCCGGTGGGCGGCAACGACCGCCGGGCAGTCTCCATGGCCCCGCATACGTGGAGATCACGCTGCTGGCCGTGACGACTATCGACTTCGGCGGCGTCCTCGACGAACTGTGAGCAGGGTGGGTCGGTCACGAAGCTCCCTGACGCTCACGTCGATGGAGACTGGCAACTTGCTGGAAGCTCCACCGATTCGAAACAACGATCACCGCCCATCCTGGAATCTCGGCTGTAATGTCGTCTGAATTGATCCTGCTGGTTGCGTGACGAGTCGCCTTCTCGAGAGGGATGAGTGATGGGCTTCCTGACGCCGATGTATGAGTTGGGGGAATATCTTGCTTGGACGCGGTCTGGCGTGATCCAACTCCCCGATTTCCAACGCGGATACAAGTGGGAGGATGAGCGGATTCGTCAACTGTTGGTGACGGTGTTACGCGGTCACCCACTCGGTGCCGTGATGCTGCTCAAGACCGGGAACACGCAGGTGCGCTTCAAGCCGCGCCTCATCGAGGGAGTCGATCTTCCGTCAGAAACGGCAGCGAAGTACCTCCTGTTGGACGGTCAGCAGCGCCTTACCTCGCTCACACAGGCGTTGAGTGGGGACGGTGCCGTCGCGACCAAGGACAGTCGAGGAAAACTGCTGGACCGCCGCTACTTGGTGCACATGGAGACTGCGCTGAACGATCCCAACCGCGTCGACGATTCGGTCATCTCGATCCCCGGTGAAGGGGTGGTCCGCACAAACTTCGGTAAGGAGATCGTGCTCGACCTCGCCGACCACGACAAACAGCGGGAACAAGGGTACTTTCCGTTGCACCTGCTGTACGGCGACTACATGAGCTGGATCCTCGAACTCTCCGACCGCGAACTCGGCAAACGATTCCATGAACGCTTCATAAAGCCGGCCGCCACGTACGACATCCCGGCGATCGTACTGGACGAGAATACCGACAAGGCCGCGGTCGCCACGGTCTTCGAGAAGGTGAACACCGGCGGGCTCCCGCTCAACGTATTCGAACTACTCACCGCGATGTTCGCCGGTGATGCCGACTTTTATGAAAGCACAGGGGCCGACTTTCGTCTCAACGACGACTGGAAGGAAACCCAGCTCAAGTGGGCCGCTTATCCGGTGCTAACTGCCGTGGAGAACACGGATTTCCTCCAGGCAGTCACCATGCTGGCCACGCGGAAACGGCAACTGGCAGATACTTCGGAACGGCCGCCTGCAATCTCGGCCAAGCGCGAGGACGTCCTAAAACTGACCCTGGGCGACTACCTGGAATTGCGAGATCCTCTCCGTGAAGCGTTCATCTGGGCGGCCACCTTCCTGGCCGATCGACACATCTTCGCCCCACGCGATGTGCCATATCCCAAGCAACTGGTTCCGTTGGCCGCAATCAAAGTTGTCCTCGGCCCTGATGCCGACCTGATCAGCGTCAGTGAACGACTCGTCAGATGGTTCTGGTGTGGGGTTCTTGGCGAACTTTACGGATCCACGATCGAGACTCGATTCACCCGTGACATCGAATCAGTCCCGGCATGGGCGAAGGGCGAGACGGAGGTGGCGACCCCCCGCACGCTCCAGGATGCCTCCTTCGTCGAGTCCCGTCTCCATTCGCTGCGTACTCGGAACGCCGCAGCCTACAAGGGAATCGCTGCGCTGATCCTCGCTGGCGGCGCCCGTGACTGGATGGAAGATAGAGCGCTTGACAAGGTGCAATACGTTGATCTAGCCGTCGATATCCATCACGTGTTCCCACAAAAGTGGTGCAACGACAACGGGATAGATGACGAGCACCGGGAAAGTATCGTCAATAAGACTGCGATCAGCGCCCGGACTAACAGAGTTATCGGGGGTTCTGCACCGTCGGCGTACCTGACCGTGATCAAGAACCGCGCGCAGATCGATGCCGATCGGCTGGACCAACTACTCGAAACCCATCTCGTTAATGCTGAGCGACTCCGAACGGATGACTTCGACGGATACTTCCGAGAACGACGTGAATCGTTGTGCCAGTTGGTGGAGAAAGCGATCGGCAAGCCGGTGCAACGCGACACCGATGAAGGGCACGCAGAGGAGGACTCGACCCAGTTTGAACCCGCAAATCTCATCGAGGACTCAATCCCAGAAGATCGGTAACCGGAAGGCCGGGCTGGCTCATTCTCGTAGGATGAACGAAGATTTGGAGCGCGGCGGCGAGTCTCCGAGCACCGCTAACGACCTCGGGGCAGCGCCGCCGACCCACTTGGGGACGGATACAACATGTATATGCGCCTTCTTCGAACCGCGGTGATCGGGGCACTTCTCATGGGCCTGATCGCTTGCTCAAGCCGAGATGATGACGACGCCCGAAGCTCAAATGACTCAGCGGCCGTCGATGCAGGCGACGTAGCAAAAGCGATTCAGGCGAAGATTCCAGAGGTCACTGGCGTAGTCGTTTACGACGAGAACAGTGACCCAAACGAATTGATCGGTCGTCCAGGTCAGTACACCTCGGCAGCCCGACTCGCAGACAGCCGCGGAGACGCGCAGTCGGATGGGATCGATGGAGGTGCAGTGGTTGAGGTGTTCGCGTCCGAGTCAGATGCAGCCAACCGCTCCAGATACATCCAAGACACGCTCAGTGACCTCGGGCCTGCCTTCGGAACCGAGTGGCATTTCCTCGCAAAGGCCTCGCTACTTCGCATTTCAGGCGGACTAGGGCTCACAGCGAAGAACGAATATGAGCAAGCATGGCAGGGTGGCCAACCGTAGTCATCAACGCCTGGATGCCGTCGAAACCCTTCCATGAAGTAACCGGCGCAGCGCATCAACCGGCGCTGGTGGGGTTGTGACTGCGGTACACGACGGGGAGCAGCTCGCCGAGGAGTTTCTGGGCGAGGCTGGGATTGTTGAGGATCTGGGCTGACAGGTCCGCCGATGATTCCATGGCCCCGATGACGGCGCTGACGAATTCGTTCTGCAAGTCGGGGGATGCCGCGAATTGTGAAAGGGAGTTCGCCTGTGCCTGCTCCTTCAAGGTCTCGCTCTCTTCGAGCTTGTCCCGTACATGGGTAATGACGTTTCGGACACTGGCCTCGGAGTGCTCACCGGAGAACAGATCGTTGATCTTCTCGATGATCTCCGTGATCGCGACCATCTCCGGGTCCCGCACAACCCCCGTTCCCGCATCCTTCGCCGGTTGCAGGACCACGCCAGCGGTGAGCTTGCCGGCGGTGGTGGCCTTCTCATGCTGTGCGATGTAGTCCAGCTGCACTGTCGACAGGTCGATCGGGTCGGACTGAGGGCCGATCGGTGAGCTGCGGTGCAAGATGCTTGAGGTAGATGGCCAGTTTTTCCAGCCACGGGTCTTCGTAGTCGAAGAGCTGGGAGAGGAAGTCGTACTGCTTGAGATAGGTGCCCACGTCCTTGCGGAACATCGCCAACTCCTCGACGGCCACGGCGTCGCCGACTTCGAGAGCCTCGCGTTGCCGGACGTCGTGCCGATCGACCGCGGGCTTGATCCACCGTTCGAGGGCATTGTTGCCCTTCTTCGCCAGGTAGTCGTCGACCAAGGCGTCGACCTCGGAGGCCTCATAGATCCCAACTACAGAAATCTTGCGTTCGGTGTCGTGGACGATGTTCGGGTCGGTGACGTCCGCGAGCGTCGTCACCTCGTAGTACGGGGAGAATGCGTCCACTGTCCGCGTAGAACATCTCAGGTTGGCGGCAATGAGCACAGTACCTGTAGACAATCAACGGTGTTAGGTCGATGAACATACCTTTGTTATCTACATAGAGTGTATCCTCGGCCAGCGGAGTTGAAGTGCTAATCGTTGAAGGCGCGAATTCTGGGTGATCACTCATCGCGAGGCCAACGTTGGCGACGAATAGTTTGCGGCGTCTGTCAAATGAAGTGTCCCGAACTAATATCCATGGACTCTGTTGAAGAAAACTGACCTTTCTTAGGGCGTCGTCAAGGTATACGATCAGCTCATCAACACGCACTGCAGCGTCGCCCTTGGTGGTCGGGCGCGCTCCATGCGCCCATCGATTGCGTTCCTCGACTACGGTGCGAAGGATGCTCACTAGATCAGCGGTCTTCTTCGATTTGCTGACGCCTTGGCAGTAACCCGGGATCGCGTATTCGGAGTCGGCCATGGATTTCGCAGCGGCCGCTATGGCGGAATGCCATGTGCCCTGGCTAATTCCTCGCGACAACGCCTGGTATAGCGCCTGAAGTTGAGGGTTGTCTGGCTCATTCTGGTTTAACCATGCGGCCGCGACTGCCGCCACAGAAATCGATATCGATTCGGCCAACTCCAGCAGTAGAGTGTATTGCTCAATCGGATCGTGACTTATCTGTAGCGATCGCGCCGTGCGTGCAATCGGAAATGGGAGCCTTTCTCGAGACTGACTGAGAATGCTCCAGTCAGAAATGAGGTTTCCTGCTCGCGAATCCTCGCTATCGGCAGGGATAGTTGGTAGTGCTGATGGTGGGGAAATGTGTTCGGAATCCCCTCCGCGAAAGTGTCTCGGAGACTCAACTGGGAGTATCAGGCGGCGACGGGTATTGGACCAAAAGATAGGGATCTTTTGGCGGCGTTTCGGACCCCCTGGACGTGAGCGACCGTATTACTCGTCGAGCGATCGCAATCGGATAGCCAATTAGCGCGCCCACCACAAGTGCGCCGAGTGATGAATCCAGCCACAAAGGCATTCCCGTTGGCCGCTGCGCTTCATCGCCAGGCGACATCAGAGCCACAAATCCCAGAATGACTAGTCCAACCAAGACCCAGAACATCGGGTCCCGCAGAATCGGCTTGTCGTAGGCGCCCAAATATTTGTTTAGCTGACGCGCTCGGGTCGGCATCCTGACCTCCTAGCTCGCAACTCAAGACTAGCTAACCGGCGGCGCGTCAGGGAAACAAAGACGACCCGGCTACAGCACAACTTGGGCGTTCGACCGCCCCCATGCCTTGCCGCAATAGCTGCAGCTGCCGTGGCCAGAGAGGCGACCTTCGGCCAGCCGTCCCAGGCAAACAGCTCAGCCAGCACCGCCGCCGCCTGACCCTCCGCCACTGCTGTTAAAGGAGTCCGCGAACGCGTGGCGTGATCAGCGACACGATCACCGCAACTGCCCCGCTAGCCACCCACCAGATCATCGCTAAGGCGTTACCCGACATCGCCGTGATTCATGCAAAGACATCGGGCGGTCGACGGTCGGGGTTTCAGAGATTGATCGGTTGATCCTATCGAGATGGCTGCATCCATCATTCGATCGCTTCTCGGACAGCGCAATATCTATTTGCGATTTATCTGCGAGGGGTGCCGTCTTCAGATTTCTCCCTCCCTGGATGGGACTGTGTCAACTTTGTCCTGACGACGCCACCAGCCTCGACGAGGGCATCAAGGACGAACCAGGTCGCGAGGAAGGCGAGTGCCTCGAGGGCAAAGCTCCCGAACTTGTAGAAGAAGCTTGCAATTAGGAACGAGATGACGAACACCGGTACCTGACGGACGACCACGTCCAGTGTTCGGAGCGTTCGCACGAGTTGGAACATTCGTGTCCTCCATGTGTCCTGTGGAAGAAGGTGTCGGATTCCAGAACCGTTATCAGTTCTGTCGCAGCGGCCGTGCAAGTTGCGCTGTGGTGGCAGTCATCGCTGCCGCATGTCCCGCGTGCCATTTGTTGGCGCCATGGATCGTCAAGTAGGTTCGGCCCGAATCTCTCACCGCCGTCGCCGGTCACGCCATCGCCCGACTACCACCCAGAGACACAATGACCAGAGCAGCGTCAGTCCGGCCAAGGTGAGCAGGCAGGGCGGGCATTCCCTCAAGCGGTTTCCGTTCATACGATCGGCACCTCGGGTTTGGTATCGCGGGGCAGGCAACCATCGACATCCGGGTGGTAGGTCCACCGGTTCTCCGGGCGCTGCTGGCGGTTGTACGTGTCCTGCTGCTTGGGCGTTATCACGGTCACCGGCTGCCCGTTCGGCCGAATAGGTGGTGGAACCTGCGCAACCAGGCCGCACCAGCGCTGGACGAAGCTGCGCGCCATGTCGGTCGTAAGTCCAGCAGTGCGGGTGGGCAGCACAACCTTCATCATCACGTGAACTGGGTGGATTTCGTTCCAGCCTTGGTGTCCGCCATCCCAGACCCACTCGCCGGTGACGAGCACCGACTCGTTCAGCTCGGCCCAGCGCTTCACCGGCCCGGTCGTGAAGTCTTCATCGAACGCTTGCGCCTCGAGCCAGGCGTTGAGGAAGGCCATCCAAATCAGCGGGGACAGCGCGAGCAAGATCACGTCCTCGATAAGGGCGCAGATAGCGTCACCGGCGAAGGGGATCCAGTCGATTGCTGCACGACATCCGCCTCCGAGTCGAGCTATGTCGAGATACGGCTCGAGCGCCTTACACACCATGTATATGCGTGAACCCTCACACTCGCAGTGCAGCACGGGAACTTCGCCGAAGGTGTTGAGGGGGTCGTTTGGCGCCTGTGGGTCTTCCTCCAGCACGTAGGGGCTTGGTTGTCCACCTCTGAAAATGTAGGTCGTGCTGTACGGCTTGTCGGATCGATCGGGGCGGGGACCGGCCGGTTGGGGCATGTTATTCGAATCGTGCAGGATCAGGGTCCCCTGGATACCGTCGGAGGTGACTTTCTGCCAGTTCGCCACTCTGTTTTGTGTGGGGTATGGGTCCCCGCCGAACTCGCGCTCGTTGGCTTGATGCGGGAACAGAAGCAGGTTCACACAGAAATCGTTGTCGATGGCGTCGAAACCAGCCTTGTGGTGTCCGACCGGTTCGATCTGCACGATGGTCCCGATGGCGCAGCGCACGCCACCGAGGCAGACGAGCTTGCGGCCGAGCAGATAGTCGCAGCCGTCCTCGGCAAAGGTGGCGAAACCGGTGCTGAACACGCTACCGAGGTCGACAGACTTTGGATTGGCATACGCACTCTTCTCGACGCAGCGGGTGTAGCGCCCGCGGCTGCTCACGCCAATAGGACTGCTCATCAAGCGACCCCTTCCGCAATCAGGGTGACCCCACCAATCAGGTGGCCGCCCTCGAACCCATTGACGTTGATCGCCTGGCGACCGACGAAACCGTCCGGAGCGGTCACCGTGACCTGGACGTCGACGGTTTCGCCGGCCACCAAACGGATCTGCTGGTCGTCAATGTCGAAGTCCACCCGCCAACCGGCGGGGACTGGGTGCGCGAGTGGATCGTGCTCAGCTCGTGCACGACGCGCCCGTTCCTCGGCATCCGGCGTCTCGGGCGGGCACAGGCGCCGGGGTGGCAGATCGTAGCCGTCGGCGACCAGCCGAATGCTCGCATCTCGTCGCAGTGTATTGCGAACCGGCACAATGAATCGGGCCGTAGGGCTGTTGAGTGGCTTCACATCGACGTTGTGCTGGCCGAGGTTGTTGTCGGGGTTCGCGTCGTAGGGCCACACAATCAGCACCTGCAGGCAGTAGTGCCCGGGCCTCGGCGGGGTGCGCCAGTCGACCTTCGCCACGCCCGGCGAGCCGGCCGCCCCTTTCACCGGGACATCGACCTTGTCGAAATCGATCGGAACGGACACCCCGCCGATTCCGAAGTCGATATAGGACAGCCGAACCTCGACGTCAGCTGCGGGCCCGTCGGTTGAGCGGTTCCAGATCCGCGCGAACACTCTGTACTCGGTATCCGGTGACAACGCCGATGCATCGACCGCGACGCCGGGGGCCGAGGCCAGCTCCAGGTGAATATCGGGGTTGTGCCAGGTGACCGCCAAGCCCTGCTTTCGTAACCAGAACTGGCTGTAGATAAGCGGGTCGGCCTCTCGGAAGGCAAATTCGGGAATGATGGCCGCCGGCGCCGAACCCGTGACGGATCCATCCCTCCGCTTGCCGGTCGGCGACCTTTCGGTTCTCTGACCGATGCACGCGCGGAGGAATCTCACCAGCGCGAGAAGGAGAATGATCGATGCGACGAACAGATATCCCCCGACAAGCATCCAAAGGATGCGCTCGGCCATCCTGCGGGTCGGATTCTGCGATATACCATCACAATCATCTATGCGCCCAACCTCTCGGAGGCTGGCGCTACGCCTACACCCGCCGCCCTCGGCGGCTCTTGTCGTCCGGCAGGACCGAACTCTCGACCTTCTGTTCACCGTCGGTTTCCCAGGTCAGGGCGGTAGACATTTGCCCACCGACATCGTGTGGCTGCCCACACTTCTACTCCTCATGCGACCGACTCTCAGCGCTATGTCGCCCATAGCAGGCCAGATGTACCTAGTAATCGTCCGCCGTAAGACGACGAAAGGTCAAGACTGGTCAGTCCTGTTTGGAGAAACCTTGACCACGCCGCTTGCCGATCACCATTTCATCGGTAGGCCGGACCCGCTGCATACACCGAATCCCCTTGCTTATGGGGCGTTATCGATGGGGAGTTCGAACGTGGTGGGCGCGAGCCTAGTCCTCGACATGCTGGGGTCTCTGGCGCAGTTCGAACGCTTCACCCCCCGCACCCGCAGCCTCGCCACGCTGCTATCTCACGGATCCCATAGTCGGCGGGCTGGAATACTAGTGCAGGATCCGCTGTTGATGAAGCTGACGGTGGCGGGCATACCCCGGGTACCACATAAATAATCGTCGCTGCGAGCGACCACTTGCCGAGAGGCGATATGGCGTCACTGTCACCCTGACCGGGGTAAGACCTGCATTGCGCAGCGTTCCCCGGAAAGGATGAGGAGCCGCTGACGCAGGGGAAGGTGTCGGCGGCTTTCCTCTGACTTCTCTACAGGTCTTCGACCCTGACCGATTCGGGGTCGATATCCAGGCGTTTTCCCTTGTACGACGGATGTCTGAGCCCACCTTGGGTGTGATCTGAAGTCGACCTCGATCACCGTGACCGGGGTGAGCCACCACACCTCGGAGTAGCCGTCAAAGGCCGCTGACCGGTCATCTGTGAGGGGGCTGGTGGGGCGTTCGAGCGTACGGAATTCCTCCCGCCAGTTCGGCCAGCTCCGCCCGCCGATCCAGGTAAGGCCGCTCGCACGAGTTCCTCACCGCTTCGTACGAGCACGTCAAAAGGCAAGTACGTCACAGGTATCCGCCGTTGCAGCGGTTTCGTCGCACGTGCAACACCGAGTCTGCGCTGGAGCAGCCCGAAGGCGGCGACGGTCCATGGCCACGATCTCCCCGTCGAGGACGATGCGCCCGCCGCCCCCCGAACGCCCCGTCGACAGGGCCTCGGCGACCTCCCGGGTAGGAGGCCGTCACGATGTTGAGGTTGCGGGTCCACAGCTCAGGCTCACGGCCGCAGCCGACGGAGGCCAGCATCCGACACCCGTCGTACTTCATTTCGAAGCTCCACGGACGGTCATTCTCCCGGGGGAGGGCCGGCCGTCGCGAGCATCGACGCGATCAGCCGACTCATACCTGTGATTGTGCCCTGACCTGCCGGGCCCCATCGGCCTGAGAGGCGGGGCGTCGAGGGTGGCGGGGGATGAGAACCCGACACCGACGCATTCACGGTCCAGTTCGCTCGCCCACCATCTCGTCACGAGTTAAGTATCGTTAGTTACGTATCTAATCGCAAGATACGAAACGAAACGGAACTATAGACACTAAAGCGACTTAACCGGTAGGCTCGGAACGGTGACGACCAACGACAGCGAAGCACAAGGCGGCCGCCGGGGGATGTGCGAGTTCCCCGGTGGGTGTAGCCGGCCCAGCCTGGACGATCCGAAGACGGGACGGCCGTCGAAGTACTGCGGACAGGCCGATCCCGGTGGCCCGGTGCACAACAAGGGCAACGCGTGGAAGGAGCGCCGACGTCTCGCGACCGTCGGTGCGGGGCAGGCCGAGCCGCCGGCGGTCGCAGGAGATGAGGGTGGGGTGACGGCGCCGGTGTCGATGGCACGGGCCACCCTCGGTGTGCAGCTCGAGGAGCTGCCTCGCCGTCTCGCGGAGCTCCGTGGCTTCCTCGAGGCCGTGACCGAGACGATCGCTTCGGTGACCGATGTCGAGGCGGCCGCCGCCGAGGTCGACCAGGCCCACGCCGAGGCGCTCGCGAAAGTGGCTGAAGCGGAACGGCTGCGGGGCGAGGAGGAACGCCGCCGCCGTGAGGCGGAGGCCCGCGCGAGTGAACATCAGCAGGCGCGGGAGGAGGCTGACGCTGCCGCGGAGGACGCGTACGCGGAGCTGGCGCGGATCCAGACCGAGGCCGCCGCCGCCGTGGAGGACGCGGCGAACCGTGAACGTGAGGCACGTGCGGAACTCGAGCGCATCCAGGCGGAGGCCACGGAGAGGATCACGGCCGCCGAGACCGAGGCTCAGCTCGCGCAGGCCCGCGCCGAGACGCAGACCGCTGCAGCGCAAGCCGCGGCGCAGGAAGGCCGCGAGGATGTGGACCGTCTGCGCGGCGAACTCGCTGACCTGCGCACCGAGGTCCGCGCGGACCGCGACCAGGTGCGCGCCGATCACGCCGCCCAACTGGCCGAGGTCCGGCAATCGGCCGCCGACCGCGTCGACGCGCTGGCCACCGCGCTGCGCGCCGCCGAGCAGACGATCGAGGAACTACGACGGCAGCCAGGGGGCCGAGGCACCGACACCTGAACCAACGCCGCACCGCTGCTCATTAACCGTCACGCGACGACGCCGAGAGAGGGTCAAGGAACCGTCCCTGAGCGACACAAGAGCCACTCCGGCGGGCGATGCTGACATCCAGCGCAGTCGCGCGACCGACCGTCGCGGCCGTGATTGCCAGGGCATGACGACGCTGGAACCTTAGCCACCCGACATCTGAAGGGGCGTACGAAACGATGACCACCTGGATTCTGTGTATCGGCGCAGCGCGGGTCGTCGGCGGCTCGGTTGCCCTGGTCAAACGCCAGACCGTGGCTGCCCGCATGGTCTGGCCGCTCGCGGCGCTCGCCTTCGCGGCCGCGTTCGTGGGAGTGGTGACAGTCACCGTGATCTCGGTGCCGCTGGTGCTCGCCGTCGTTGTCGCGATCGTGGTGACCGCTGCTGCTGGTGACGATCACCGTCGCTGGGACCGCCTGAACGCAAGGAGCTGAGCTGATGGGCGAATGGATTCTCTGAGCCTGAACGTTGCCGCACTGGGAGTCTTGCTCGGGTGGGTGGTGCGGAGTCTGGGAGCGTCGCAGTTGGCACAAAGTCTTCGAACAGGGCCTGGACCACCTCGCCGACGGCGGGCCATACGTCCCTTCGATTTCCATCAGGGTCCTATCGAGGTCCGTACCCAGGACGGCGACGTAATCACTACCTTGCCGCTCGAGCCGGGTACGGTCCGCGTCACAGAGGCCACCCGCGTTCTGACAGAGCACGGCTGGCAGAAGGCCGGACCACTCATAATGTCCGGCGTCGACACGATCTTCGTGCCCGTCACGCATCGCCCGGTCCAGAAATTGCCAAGTTCAAACGCACAGGGGAGAGCTATGACCGAGTTCTACACCGCAACTGACCTCGAACAGGCCGGTTACGCCCGGCACCGGGTGACCGAGCTGTTCGGCAAGCCCGACACCACGGTCGACGAGGACCGCTGGTCGCGCGAAACCGTTGAGGCTGTGGAGCACACGGTGCCCGCCCCAGCCGCTCGGGTGGTCTTCGCCGCGTTCGAGCCGGATCTCGACACCCGTGCAGGGATGATCGCCGCCGATCTACGGTTCGGGTGGCCGCAGATGGAACAGATGCTCGCTCGCGTAACCCTGCGAGAAACAGGCAGGGGAGAGCGCGCTCTCTAGCGTGCCTGGTGCCTCGATCGAGCAGGCCATGAACCGCGAGATCGTCGTCAGGCGCGGCGCGACACCCAGCACGACTGACCGCATCGGGTGATTCGGTTCGTGATGTACCCGCCTCCGGCGGCTACCGGACCGCCTGCGGCGTCCCCTGATTCGAACTCCGCTGCGCTCCGCCCTGTCGAAGAACATCGTTCGTTTGACGTGCTGGCCTTCCGATCCTGATCGACGGCGGTCCCGGCAAAACCCCTGGCGGCGCAAGCGCTGGCACAAGGCTCCGAGAACTTTCTCCACCCGCACTCGCTGGCGCTCGCAGAGAAACTTCCCGGCCCAGGGGTTGCGCCAGGCCCTGATACCGCCGATCCGACTCTCCCTTGCCAGCACGGCAAAACGAACGATCGGGGCACACGAGTGGGTCCGATCCCGTACGAAAGGTCACCGACCCATGTGCACAGCAACAGCATCCGTGGCTCCCGGTATGGGGGCGTCCGAGCAGCTCGACTACCGGCACTACGGCACCCTCGAGGAGACCTACGCACACGAGCTGGACCGACTGGCCGCGGCCGGGATCGCTGATCCCGAGGTGATCTCGACCGGAGGGAACTGCTACGCCCTCACCGGCGATCCAGGCCGCACCGCCGACGGCCGGTCGATCTACCTCCTCGCCACCACCAACGGCGACCCCGCCCTGACCACCGATACGCCGATCACCCACTGGGTCGTCGGCCTGTACGAGGACCAGGGCGACTCGGTCGCCCTGGCCATGGGCGAGGCCAGCGTCGACGCACTCGGCGACTCTCCCGATGCACTCGGCCGCGCGATCACCCGCGCCTGCACGGCGCTGCACCAGTACGCCGGCAGTGCGCCGGACGGGGGAACCGCACTGATCGGGGACCAGGGCCTGACCTGGATTCCCGCGTAACCAATCCCGCGACAGGCGGACAACCAGGTCTCCGGAATGAGCACACCGGGCAGCAACTATCTGCCCCGGTGTGCTCGCCGAAAACCGTACACGCAGCTCCGGCGGGGCAGACCTTCTGACGGGCGCCGCGCCGTGCGCGCATAGTCGCCGACCCCCGGCACCGCAACGGACGGAACTACGGGATTTCCCGAACGGAACTGGCGATGGGTGCCTCTCGCGCTTTCGGGAAAGTTATTCCCTCACGATTTGAGTGCATGCAATAATTCGGATGCGAAAATCTTTCCATGCCGCAGTGGAACGCTTAAATGTATTGGATTCGAATATCGCTTTATATGGCAAAACCCGGTCTCTAGTCTGAAACCAAGAAATGCCTAGATCTCTCGGTTCGAGCCGCATCGCCGCTGGTATAAAGGCTTCGAGGACCGAGATGACGCAGTCGCATGAGGCGTCCGGGGGCAACGCTATTTAAAGGAAATAACTTCGCTTGGAATCGGGAGAAAAGCCGCTTTATCGACTACAATAAGAATTGTCCAAATAGGGGGAGGAAAAATGGCCGCGCCACTGCGAATTGCACCGGTAACCGAGGATATGGTCGGCGAGGTGGAGCTGTCCGCCGCCGCGCCGCATCTGGGACCCGAAGCGTGTTGCCTGGCCGCACTGATGCAGATCCCAGCAGATCAAGCCCGTCCGATAGTCGACGTCCTGGGTCGCGATGACTTCGACGACCCCGCATACGCCGCCCTCTATGGACTGATTCACGGCCTGATCCGCCGGGGACAGCCACACGACTACGTCATGGTCGCCCACGAGATCGACAGCAAGCCCGCCGGCATCGAGCACCATCGAGTGCCGCTGCGTCAGCAGCTCGTGCGCATCATCGGCTCAGCACCCTTTCCCGAACGCGCCCCCTATTACGCCAAAGCCGTTGTCGCCCAGTCCTACAGACGCTCCTTCGAGACCGCGGCCCACGCACTGAGCGAAGCTGTCGAGACCGTGGCCACCGACGACCTCTATGAGTACATGTGCCAGCTCGGCCGCCGCCAACGCGACGCCCACACCCGCTACGCAGCCATCTGCGCCACCATCAATTGAGGGGAGAGAACGCAATGTTGATCGACGACGACCACAAGGACGCCTACACACTCCACGCCCAGGGAAAGAGCTGGATCGAAGTGGCCCGCGAACTCGGCTGCACCGCGGCCGCGGCCGAATCCTTCGCCCACGCCTATCGGCGCCACACCGACGCCGCGGCCGCGGAACATCAGACGGCCCTGTTCTGAACCGGAGCGCCACCGAACCCAGGTCAGGCCATGGCAGCGCCCGCATCAAGGGGTGCCGGGAACGGTCCGGCGGCATCGCCGTCGCTTTGCCGACCGGGGTATCAAGGCCGCCCGTACCCAGACCCCATGTCCGCCGACCCCGATGACCTCCGCGCCGACTCCGACCAGACGCTACCGAATCTGGCCAGCGGTGACGTCCCGGCGGACCCGCACCTCATCACGGCGGTGGCCCGCACCGCAGCGAACATCGAGTTGCGGATCCACACCTTAATCGCGCCGTACGACGTTCCGGCCGAGCAGTGGTTTCCGGCGGCGGCCGGGGTCATCGTCACGGTCATCGTGCGCACCGTCGATGCGGTCACGGGCGAGGTGCGGTACCTGCCGCCCGCGGAGCCCGACGAGTGGGCGCGGGCGATCTTCTCCACCGCCGATACCACGCGCGGATACTTTCTCGGCGCCGTCGACCCGGACACCGGCACCCATCGCCGCGGGCAGCTCGCCTATCGCTTGTACCTCGACACCGACCGCCGTGCGATTCTCGCGCCCCGCCAGTTGGTCACCTGCCCCCAGTACCTCCTGCCCTCCATCGAGGCCCGCCCGGACATCACCATCCCCACTACCGCTTGACCGGGAATTCCCGGGAGGGATGAGGCCCGGCTGGCCCCTGACCTGCGATGAAAGGTCAGGGCTCCACCGATCAACCATCGGTCGAACGTGTGTTCGATAGCGTGGCTACACTGGTGATGTAGACGGATCGGTTTGACGGAGGGCAAGCATGAGCGAACTGCCCCGGGCGTGCGTATCGGACGCGCTCACCAAGGCGGAGAAGCTCGAACAGCTGCGCCGGAGGATGGCGGCGATTCCCGCCCGCTCCGACGGGACTGAGCCGGCCATGCCCACCGTGGTGCTGCGGTCCGTCGACGAACCGGCGCCGATAGTGGCCACCGCTCAGACCGCGTTGCGGACGCTGCCGGTGCCCCCTCCGATCGCAAAACTTCTTCCGCGTGGCCGGACTCGCCCGCGGCACCGTTGCCAGCGTCGCCGGAGCGGCGTCGGTGTTGGTCGGCCTGCTCGCCTCGGTCACGGCGGCCGGTTCACACGCGGCCGTGGTGGGAATGCCGGATCTGAGTCTTCTCGCGGCGGTCGAGCAAGGCGCGGACCTCTCCCGGATTGCGCTTGTGCCCGAGCCGAAGGACACCGCTGTCGAGGTCGCGGCGATCCTTCTCGACGGAGTTGACCTGGTCATTCTCGGGCTTTCGGGCGCGGCCGTGACGCCGTCGAGGGCGAGGGCGGTGGTGGCGCGGGCCCGGTCGAAGGGCGCCGTCTTACTGGTCACCGACGGGCGCTGGGACGGGGTGGATCTGCGGATCGAGTCCCGCGTCACCGGATACTCCGGTCTGGGCGAGGGACACGGCCGCGTCACCGGGGTGCACCTCGACGTCGCGGCCGCCGGCAAAGGATTCCAACGTCGCACGCTCCGCATGGAGATTCGCAGCGACTCCGGGTCGGTGGTCTGGCGCACGGTCCCCGAGATCCAGACCACCGGCCACGCCCCACTGCGAGCTGCGCTGTGATGAACACCGACGCCTGGACCGAGCGCTGGCCAGAACACCCGGTCATCAGGACGTTCGACCCGCCGCGGGCAGTCCTGGTCGACATCGGCAAGGCGTTGCCGCTCGGGCGTGGGGGAGCAACTCGTGCCGATTTCGTCAGCATGAGGGTGAAAAGCTCGTCGGTCTATCTGTCGGGTCTGCGGCCGGCGCTGCAAACGCATTGGTTCCAAATCCACGACGGACAGTGGTTGGCCGCGATCACCGTGTACGTCACCGACGCTGCGGGCACGAACAGCATCGAGCTCGACATGGTCGTCACCGCCGACGCCATCAGCGAACCACCCTCCACCTAGCCGCCGACCTGGGTGTCCCGCAGTACCGGGGGGAACCAGTGGCGCGACCGAGCTGTCACCCATCTGCTGGGATCCGCCTGCCCGGCGGTCCGGCCACGTCGCGGAACCAACGTGCCTCCTGGCGCGGACAAAATCCCTGGTCAACTCACTCCATAATTTCTGTAGTAGTGACTGTAGACATTGAGGTTTCGTTGTTGTAGAGTTTCTCTCGTCGCAAGGAAAGAGTTCACGAGGTGCGGGAGGGATGAACTGCCCGCAGAGAAGTACCGCAAGAGACGGATGTGCCGGGATGAAAGGGTTGTGAGTGTGTAAGGCCCCGGCACTTTCCGACCCGGCGGCCGGGTAGCACGACGAGCCCGACAGTTGGAAAAAGTCAGTGAATAAGGAAGTGAAACCCGCTCCGGCCCCCGGTGCCTCACGGCGCCGGGGGCCCTGTCCGTCTGAAAGGTCACCCCATTCAGCAAGACTCGCCGGACCACAGCCCGGCCGGGAAGTTCGACGACGAGGACTACCCCGCTTACAGCATGGGCCACGCCGCCGAGATCCTCGGCGTGACACAGGCATTCCTCCGCAGCCTCGACGCCGCGAAGTTGCTGACCCCCGGACGCTCGGAGGGCGGCCACCGCCGCTACTCCCGATACCAGCTCCGTCTCGCTGCCCGCGCCCGCGAACTGATCGACCAGGGCACCGCACTCGATTCCGCGTGCCGCATCATCATCCTCGAGGACCAACTCGCCGAGGCCCGTCGCATCAATACCGAACTCCAGCACACCCTTCGCCCCTCGGCGGACGGACCCGGCCCCGCAGTCAGCTGACACACCGCCACCACTTCGGAACACCAGTCGAGGCCTAGTCCTCGGATGCTGCCCTACCGGTGACCTCGCTGCTGGCCGGTCAGCTGCAGGAACTGCGGCCCTTACCGGCATCCCGGCCGAGATTCGGGTTTCCCGGCGAAGACTGTCCGGTGCGGCGGACGATCGTGGTACCGAACGAATCGGATCTGCGCGGGAAGAGGACAGCCATGTCGGAGCATCCCTCGGCCAAACAAGGCTTCGCGGCAGGCACCTCGATGGCGGCCGCGATCATCATGGTCACCGTCGGCATCATCCAGTTCTGCCAGGGCATCGCCGCCGTCGCCAAGAACGAAGTGTTCGTGACCGGGCTGAACTATGTCTACAAGTTCGACCTCACCACCTGGGGCTGGATCCACATCGTGCTGGGCGCCCTCGTCGCGATCGTCGGCCTCGCCCTGTTCACCGGCGCCGAATGGGCCCGGGTGTCGGCAATCATCGTTGCCGCGGTCTCGATCCTGGCGAACTTCCTGTGGCTGCCGTACTACCCGGTGTGGTCGCTGGTGATCATCGCACTCGACGTCGTCGTCATCTGGGCAGTCTCGACCTGGAACCCGGCCGTGAACGACGGTCCGGTGCGTCGCACCTATGGGGGCACTGATCCGGGTCAGGTACCGACAGGCGACACGCGAGGTCGGTGACCATTACCCGCATCTGCTGGCCGCCGACCCCGCCCACCGGGGCCTCGACTTGGCTGATCAGCATGCCGACCAGGCATGCAGCGGCGGGAAACTCGAGATCGCAACCCGCCCGGAGGGTTAGTCACCGGGCCAGACGCGCGGCGTCCGCACGGGCCCGGTGGGCGGCCTGTAGTTCGAGTGCGTACAGCAGCCCGAACGCGACCCCACGCCGTCACCGAGGTCGACGTCGACCTCCCGCCATTCGCTGACCAGCGCGGCGTCCCCGGCGACGGTGGCGTGCACCACGTCGTCGGTGACGTCCGCGAGCAGGTGCTCGTCGCGGTCGAGGAGGCGATGGGTGCGACGAGTGGTGGACACCGCGAGGCCATTTCGGCCGATGACATGGACTACGACCCTCGCCTGGACGTTGAGGCGCAGCTGTTGTGCGCGCTGTTGTGGGCGCAGCCCGCCGAGGCCCGGCGCGTGACCGCGCTGATCACGGCCGCGGACTTCGACCGCCCGACTTACGGGGAGCTGTACGGCCAGATCGCCGCACTCGTCGCGGCCGGCAAACCCCACGATTCGGCGCACGTTGCACTCATGCTGAGCCGTGAAGGCCGCACTGCCGGACACAAGGGGAAGCAGCTCACTACCGCCCTCGCCGACGTCACGACACTCGGGGCAACCGGCGGAGCCGAACACTACGCCGACGCCGTGATCACCCAGGCATACCGCCGCGGATTCCACCTCGCCGCGCAGTCGCTGGCGGAAGTGGCGGAACGCCTCCCTGAACGGGACCTCTTCGAGCACATGTGCGGCCACGGCCGCCGACTGCGAGAAGCGACAGAACGACTCACGAAGATCCCGGGGGGCAGCTGTGAATTGGCCCGAACACGTCGAACGAGCGGCCTGTCACCATGCGGCCGTGACGAGACGATCAGAGCTGATTGAACCAAGCGACGAAGTTGTTCCATGGTTCTGACAGCCACAGCATGTAGCCAAGGTCAGGCAGTAGGCCGATCATCACGCTCCTTAGAACGGATTCCACCAGTTGGCGATTTGGGTAAGGATCGGGAACAAGAAGGCCGATTCCCCTTCCGAAAACCAGCCTGGGAGGTCAGGCAGATTGCCGATCATCTCGACTCCTCAGAACTGATTCCACCAGGTCGCGAAGGCGATCCACGCAGAGCCCGGAAACAGATAGGGCGCCGAGAAGATGTCGACGGGCAGATCGGGCAGAAATCCAATCATCAGTTCATCGCCTGCCACCACTCGACGATCGGCCACCAGACCGGCATGGTCACGGTTCCGAACCACACGTAGAAGTCACCGATCGGGCCATACATTCCGGGCGACATGGCTAGAACTGATTCCACCAGTTGGCGAAGTTGACATACCAAACACCCGGTGGCCAGATCGGGTCGCCGAACACTGGGATGTCAAACACGATGCCGATCATGACTATCTCCTGGTCCTCCCGACCTGCCTGACGTATCGCTGACCTGGCAAGGCCCGTTACCCAGACAGGGCCGCACGCCGCCCTCATCGAAGGACGGCCCAGGACGCATCACCTGCGTACTCGCCGCCGACGTCCTGTCGGAGAAGGCAGCCGAGAGCCGCCTCCGCTCATCTTGCCGTCAGTCGTTGACGCTGAGCCGTGACGCGTAGGCGAGTGCGTCCTGAATACGTCGTCCGCCGCATCCAGGGCGCGATCGACGCCGCCCAGGCGCAAGCAGCGCCGCCCAGGCGCAAGCAGCGCCGCGTCGAGCGCCTCTGCAGCAACGGCCGGCACGTAGCTACTCTACTTAGAGAGGTCTCTATGTAGAGTAGGTGGTGAGTTGTCGAGCTGAAACGCGGATTAAGCGTGAACGGAAGGGCAGTTTTATGACGGTTCTGTTGATCGACCAGGCGTCGTTGCGCGGCGCGGGAGGGTTGGCGGTGCATCAACCGATGGGCGCCGGCCACGAACAGGCACTGGCGCAGCTGGCGCGCGAGTCCTACGAGCGCGCCGACCCGCACGCCGAGACCGAGTCCCTGGCTTCCAGCATCACGCTCGACGACGGCGACCTCATCTGGCACACCGGCGACGGCCACGACATCCTGCTCACCGTTGTCGACGTGTCCGGAACACTCCTCGTCCGAGCGTTGGAGAAGCGGTCGGAGGGCTGGGTTACCGTCGCAGACCGACCCGTCGACCCTCGCGATACCACCGGCGCCGCGAGCGCGATCTGGCACCTCATCTCACGACTGATGGCCTGAACACCAACCGACAAGGAGAACTCGGGATGAAAGAAATCCACTTCGCGGAAGGGATGCCGGTTCCGCCGTTGACTCACTACGCCGGTCCCAAGATCCTCGCTGAACTGAGAGCACTGATCGTCAAGGCCAAAGCCGCCGAATCGCCGAACGCGGCCCTCCACGCAAAGGTGGATGTAGATTCCGTGCTGGTCGAGGCGAGCAGATACCGGTCCGTGCACGTCGAGAGCTACACGTCCGATTCCACTTCTGTCCTCTTCGAACTCGCGAACCCTCTCGTCACGCTCCTGCACGAAGTCAAAGAGGCCGGCATTCTGCCGAACAACTCGGACCGTGTCCTCCAGCAGCCGCGAACTCTGCGGGTGGAGGTTCCGTGGTCCAGGATCAAGGCGATCACCGAGAGGGTCGACGTCCCTGCCGCCGGATCGGAAGGTGGCAGCTCCCTGTCGGGTCTGGCGGTGGCGACCCTCTCCGGTCAGTGATTCGAGCCCATGCGGTTCGATGAAGGCACCTAACACCCGCTAGAGAGGTTGGCCCGTGATGGACGGAAACGCGTTCGCCACCACCGTGTTTGTCGCGTTCAACGTGTTGTCCATCACAGGCGCGGTGGTCTGTGCTCGCCGCTCGTACAACCGCCATCGCCGCCCCGCACGGGCATTCGGAGCGGGTATCGCCGGGCTGTTCATCGCCCCATTGGTGCTGATGATCTTCGTCGCTCTGGCGCGCCCTCAGAGCACTTCCCGGAGCATTTGAATCCGGCGACCAATTCGGCATTAGTGCAGGTCAGGCACCATTTGTGTCGTTGTTCTGTAGTAAAATCGACCTCAGAAACTCCCCGTTTTCGGGTGGGGTGTCGCCCTGGATGGGCGCTGACGAGGAGGTCGAGTGGCACGCGGAAACGTCAACCAGGGCGCGTTCGATTTCGAGGATCAAGGAGCAGGGGATGGAAGCGCAGAGCGAGGAAACGATCGAGCAGGTCGAGGGAATCGACGTGACGATCGCGGACGAGACGCGGCGGATTCTGGTCGAGTGGCTCGGCCTGGACCCGACCTCCCCGGAGGGCCTGGAGCGGATCGACCGGGAGGCTCTGCGCCTGCAGCAGCTGACCGAGTCCGCGAGCGGGCCGTTGGAGACACAGGCGCACGAGCAGTGGGCCGAGGCGAACCGGGGCATGACCGCGACCTACTGGAACGTGGTCCAGGCGAAGGAATCGGCGTGGCGGGCGGCGCGGGAGATGATCCTCGCCGAGGAACTGTATCCGCAGGTGACACCGGAAATCGCCGCCCGCAGGACGGAATTCGAGGCCTGGGCGGACAACCAGATCGAGGCGGAGCAGGATCGGGCCCGTCGGGAACACGATCCGGACCGGTGGAAGAGCCTGAACGTGCGGCCGATGCCGGTGGCGGAACAGATCGTGCACCGGGTGTGGCTCGATCGCCTGGCGTGGTTCCAGCAGCTGGGGCGGGCACTGGTGGCGCAGCGGATCGAGGACAACCAGCCGGTGCCGATGACCGCGTACGACCCGATCGCGGACGAGTTGGCGGAGATGATCGACGAGGAGATCCGGCGCAATCCGCCGGAGGACCCGAATCTTCCGTTCTAGCTGCACAAGCGCAGTGGGCGGCCGCCAGCGAGCAGGTCGCAGAACTCGAACGGCACGGGGCCAAGCTCACCCGGCAGTTGGCGGCCGCTCAGCGGGCGCTCGCGACCGCGCAGGAACGAGGGCTGCAGGCCGGGATCGTCGCGAACACCGAGAACATCCACAGCATCACCGGCAAGCTCGAGCGGCTCCGTACGCAGTGGCGGGTCCAGTCGGCCCGAGAGGGTGAGCTGCGCAATCAGATTCAGGCGCTGGGCGTCGATCCGCATGAGGTACCGCGTGCCCTCGTGCAGGAAATGTCCACGGCCGAGCGCACTCCGAAGGCCGGTTGGCGTAACGAGACGATCAGCCGGGCGCAGATCCGCAAGCTCGAACAGCTGGCCGGCGAGGTCGAGAAGCCGTTCACGGTCGACACGACGATCACCAAGGGCGAAGCGCACGACCTCATCTCGGCCATCCTCAGCGGCAACCTCAGAGAGGTCCAGTTCCGCGATCGTCCCGCCGGACCCCTGTTCCCAGAGGCCGCGCCCACCGACAATGCGCAGCTCGACACCGCAACTGCCGACGCTTCTACCGACATCGACCCGGTCGCAGCGGCCGCCACGACGACCGTCGACGCGACCACCGAGGTCGAAGCCAGAATCCTGCAGGCACTCGCCGAGCCGGACCCCGAAGCAGATACCTCCGCCACATCCTCGGCGAACACCGCCACCGGGTTCCTCGCCTGGGCAGAGGGGCATTTCAAGACGAAAGCCCAGGTGGCTCTGGCCGACCTGATGAGCGACCGGCGCAGCATCTCGGACGAGATGTTCACCGCGTGCCGGACGATTCTGCTCCACACCGACCGGTGGCACGAACTGGGCCGCAAGGCCGCCGAGGCGTACTGGGAAGCCCGCCGCCCCGAGAGGATCGGGCACCCGATCACCACGGCGATCACCGACGCCGTCGTGGCCGCACGAGACGCCGACGAACGCGAGGTCGGCGAGGCGTACCTCGAAACCGCGCAGCAGGCCGCAGAGTCCGTGCTGGCGGCCGACGAGAACGCCGAGATCGACACCGATCTCGACCTCGACGACGAGATGAGCCTCGAACAGGCCGAGGCGGAACTCCTCGAACTCAACGACCGCGTCGAGACCCTCGAGGCCGTTCAGGAAGCCCTGGACCTGGGCGTCATCCCCGAGAACGACTGGTACGGGCGCGCCCGCGCGAAGTTCGACCCCGCCACCCCGCTGGACCTGCCGCATCCCGACTGCGATCCGGCCTTCGTCACCGCCCTGCGCAAGCTCAAGGGCGAAAAAGCCCGGGTCTCAATGACGAACCAGTGGTGGAAGGGCTGCATCGACGCACAACGCGACGTCACGGCCGCCGACCAAGCATTCCTGTACGCGACGGCCGCCGCGGATTCTCGCCTCATCGAGGCGGTCGGCGGCCGCGCGGCCGGCGACCTTGCGGCGTCCACCCGGTTCGACACGGTCGTCCGCGAGACGTTCGTCGAGCTCGCCCGAACCGGCTCCACGACCCGACAAGCAGCCGCCCAACTCATCGTCCGCGACCGCCGCCAACTCGAGGCCGCCGGGTTCTACGACACGGTGGCCCAGTCCTGGACCGACGCGCACCGCGACGACCTGACGTGGGACGAGTCCGTACGCAACGACTGGACGCAGTGGATGCGCGCGCACCTGCGCAGCGATCCGCTGGTCGCGCCCTGGGCAGGTCTGCCCTCGCGGACACGTGTCCCGGAGCTGGAAGCGGCAATCGCAGTCGCCTTCGACGTCCTCGCCTACGAGCGCCCCGACCTCGTCGACGCCACCGCGAGCATCGGCCAGGAGCGGCTCGCCGCCGAACTGCGCCGCACCACCGTGCCCAACCTCCACGAGGACATGGAGGTCGTCTACGCACACAACGGCCACGAGTACTTCGAACAAGGCGGAATCCATGGGCTGCGACTGAAATCGAAGCCACGGTCCGGGATCCGCCACACCTCACGTGGATGGCAGTACACCCTCACCGGAGGCGACAACGAGATTAACTGCGGTGAGGACTACCGGATTGCGGTCGGTGGCCTTCTCGAAGCCGCCGGCCACCCGATGCCTGCGTGGGTCGAGCGCACCTACCGGCCCGTGCGCGAGGCGCGCGATCGGATCATGTCCACCGCCGCCGTGCTCGCCCGTGGGCACGAGTTCTATCACGCAGCAGCGCACAGCGACCCGCTCTGGAAGTACTCGAAGAACGGGTCCGCTGCCGCCGACAACGGGCCCGTGCGGGAAGCGCGCCGCACGATCATCGACGACCTGCGCCGCACGTTGCCGAGCGAGGTGTCCCTGCTCGAAGCGCGGGGGTTCGATCTGGACTGGGTGCTGGAGACGGAGAACGACCGGCAGCTCCTGGTCGAGATGCGGAAGAAGAACGCGAAGGACCCGTACGCCACCTTCGACGTCAGCGATCTGACGATCTACCAAAACGACAGCGTGTACGTCGGTGACCCCGAGGGCACCCACATCGCGCTGAGACTGCCGAGGCAGAACCGAGATACCGAGGCCGCCGAACTGGACGGGCAGGTCTACAGCGAGGTTCATTCCTGGCGCGAGGCCATCGACGAGGCCCGCGTGCTCCTGCCGCGCAAACGCGCCGCTGCCTTGTCCGAAAGGGCCGAGGCCACTCAGACGGTCGAGGCCGAGCGGGACGCTCAGACGCAGTCCGAACAGGCCACCGCTGATGAGATCGAGATCGCGGCGGAGCCGGCCGGCCCGCCTGTCCTCGACGAACACCAGGAGACCACCGCCCAGGAGGAAGGAACCGACCCGTCGTGGGAACAACCCGGGGTCGCCGACCAGGCGGCCCCCACTGAGCAGACCCCTCGCACCGCCGACGCGGAGCTGCTGGTAGTCCCCGATCACGTTCACGGCGAACCGATCACCAGTCCGCTGTGGCGCAACGGCGGCCTGATCGAGGTCCGCAAGGAAAGCGGCGGTCACGTCTGGGTTTCCCCCGAGACCGCCGCCCAGTACGCGCCCGCCGACTCCGCACCGGCCACCGAGCCCGAGCCGGGGATCACGCAGGCACCCGAGGCCGCCGCACCGCTCACACCGGACGAGCTGGCCGCCCTGGCCCCGCTGACCGCCACCACCGGCGAGCTGGCGCAACGGCAGGCGCTGCTGGAGTCGACGCTCGGGGACGCCGAGGATGCCGAGGCCGAGGAGATCGCGGAGATCCCGCGGCCGGCAGAGTCCATCGCGGCACCCGCGGACTTCGAGCTGGGCACCGGCATCCTGGTCCCGTCCGGCGCGAAAGCCCGTGTCCGCGCCAACATCGCCGCTGTCCGGCTGGTCACCGAGCTCGGCCGCGAGCAGCGGCTGGCGACGGCGGAAGAGCAGACAGTCCTCGCCCAGTGGTCCGGCTGGGGCGCGGTCCCCGAGGTATTCGACAACCGGGCACGGTTCCGCGATACCTGGCGCACCGAACGCGACGAGTTGTACGAGCTCCTCGGCGAGCGAGGGTTCGCGCAGGCCCGCGAGACCACCCTAAACGCGCACTACACCGATCCGGCCGTGGTCCACGAACTCTGGCGTGCCGTCGAACGCGCAGGGATGCCGAAGAACGCCCTGATGCTCGAACCCGGCTGCGGAGCCGGGTACTTCGTCGGCACCGCCCCGGCCGGGGTGAACATGGTCGGCGTCGAAATCGAGCCGATCAGCGCCCAGATCGCGCATCACCTGTATCCGTCGCAGCAGATCCGCAACCACGGATTCGAGCGGAACTTCGCCGGAAACGACACTTTCACCGGCGCGATCGGGAACGTGCCCTTCGGCAAGGACGGCGTCTACGACCCGATCCACAACGCCGACGGCCATTCACTGCACAACCAGTTCATCGTCAAATCTCTTGCCCTCACTGCCCCCGGCGGCTACGTCGCGGTCGTGACCTCCGCGTACACCTCCGACGCGAGACGGCCGGGCGCACGTCAGAAGATCACCGAGACCGCGGACCTGATCGGTGCGGTGCGGCTGCCGACCGGGGCTTTCGACCGGCAGGCGAAGACCGCGGTCGTCACCGACGTCCTGGTGTTCCGGCGCCGCCCAGACGGGCAGGAACCATCTCCCGAGACCGTGCAGTGGGCCGGCGACGTCAAGAGCATTCCGCTCGACCATCGCCACGGCGCGGACCAGGGCGGCGCACCGACAGCGCCGTACTGGATCAACCGCTACTTCGAGCAGCACCCCGAGCGGGTGCTGGGCACCCTGGCGGTCGGGAACGGTCCGAACGGCAAACTGAATCTGATCGTCGAACCCCGCACCCAGACACCGTTGGCCGAGCAGATCCGCCGTCAGCTCGACCCGATCATCGACCGGGCCGTCGAGCGCGGACTCGGATTCACCGCACCCCGACCGTCGCCGACGGCCGCCGCACCGTTCACCGCCGCTGGCTTGTTGACCGGCACCGGAATCGAAGCAACGACGGTCGAACCCGGAACGATGCGGTTCGACGAGGTCAAAGGCCAGTTCGAGCAGTTCAAGATCGGTCAGGGGTGGACGTACGTCAACTGCATCGGCAAGGACAAGGCCGAGCAGTGGAAGGTACTCATCGCACTCGGTGAGACCGTCATGAATCTGACCGAGGCGAGCCGGTCGACCGACTCCACCCGGGCCGAACGCGAGGCCCTGCGAGTTCAGTTGGGCACCCTCTACGACCGCTACACCAACCGGTGGGGACCGCTCAACAGGTTCACCCTCACCGAACCTGCGCCGTTGACCGAGAAGAAGATCGCCGAACGCCTCGACAAGGCCATCACCCGGTGGCGCATCAAGACCGGCAAGGCCGAGGCCCGGGAGGAAGGGCTCAGCGCCGACGAGGCCGGTCCCTACACGGGGCCGATCCCCGACGATGTCCTCGAGGACATGCAGGACAAGGCCGCTACGGAGCCGATCCCGCAGAAGAACCAGAACCACCTCAAGGGTGCGATCCTGCGTGATCCCCGAATCGGCATGGTGCTCTCGATCGAGAACTTCACGTCGCGGTTCGACGGCACCGACGCCGAGGCCAGCAAGTCACCGATCTTCACCGAGGACACCACCCCGTTCAAGAGTCGAGCCGAGATGGCCGACCATGTCGACGAGGCAATGGCGATCAGCTTCGACGAACTCGGTTACCTCTCACCCGAGCGGATGGGGGAGTTGCTCGACCTCGAGGTCGGCGATGTCATCGACCAGGCTCGCGGGCGCATGTTCCCGTCCCTCGATCACTCCGGCGAATGGGAGATTGCCGAGACGTTCCTCTCCGGGCACGTCCGCGACAAGCACGCCAAGGCCCAGAGGCTCGCGGCCGAGGACCCCGAGCTGTACGGCGGGGCTGTCGAAGCCCTCGAACGGGTCATCCCGCCTGACGTCGATCCGGCCGCCATCGGTGTCCGCCCCGGAGCGATCTGGGTACCGATGGAGTACTACCGGGAATTCCTCATCAAGGAGTTCGGCCTCAACCCGAACCGGCTCACGACCGAGTTCGACAAGGTCAGCGGCAACTGGAATTTCGAGACCGAGCAGAACAGCCGCCACAAGAACCCCACCAGCGGTTACACCGACAAGTACGGCAGCGCCCAGCTCTCAGGCGTCGAGATGTTCAACCTGATCGCCAACAACAAGGCTGTGCAGGTCCTCAAGACCGCCGAGGAACTGGAGCGGTCACCGAAGCCGCGGTTCCATCCCGAATTGACGGCCGCGGCCCGGTCGAACGCGGCAGCGCTGCAGGAGCGGTTCGCCGAATGGTTGTGGTCGGACGGCGACCGCTACGTCACACTCGCCGCCACCTACAACGAGCTGTGCAACTCGTTCGTCAAACCGAAGTACGGCACCGAGTTCAAGCAGTTCCCCGGGCTGAACCCCAAGTACGAGCTGTACGACTACCAGGCCGCTGCCGTCCAACGGTTCCTGCACGACGAGACGATCCTGCTCGATCACGTCGTCGGCGCCGGCAAGACGTTGACCATGACGGTGTCCTGCATGGAGGCCAAACGACTCGGGCAGGTCCGCCAGCCGTGGGTCGTCGTCCCCAACCACCTGCTCTCGCAGTGGGGCAACGAGGCCCGCGACGCCTACCCGAACGCGAAGATCCTCGTCGCCTCCGAGCTCGACGGGATCGAGGACCGGCAACGGTTCATCGGGCAGACCGCCGTCGGTGACTGGGACATGGTGATCGTCCCGCAGTCCGTGTTCGGGCTAATCGGGATGAAACGCGAGGCGCAGATCGAGTACCTCGAGAACGAGGAAGCCGAACTGCGGGGCGCCCTCGCGGCCGCCACCAAGTCCGGATCGGAGTTCTCGGTCAAGCAGATCGAGAACGCGATCAAGGCGATGAAGAAGCGCATCGAGACGATCGTCGGGCAGAAGTCCTCCGACGACGGTCTGAGCTTCGAGCAGTCCGGGTGCGACTTCATGTTCATCGACGAGGCTCACGACTACAAGAACCTCGCGAGGCCCTCGAACTCCGCGGACCTGTCGGTAGCGGAAGGGTCGCAGCGGGCCACCGACCTGGAAATGAAGGCGCGGTTCCTGCGCAAGCAAGCTCAGGACCGCAACGCCCGGGCCGGCAAACCCAACGCGCCCGCCAAGGCGATGGCCTTCGCCACCGGCACCCCGATCACCAACGCCATGTCGGAGATCTGGGTGATGACCAAGATGCTGCGGCCGGACCTGCTGGTGCGGACGGGAATGAGCCGGATCGACAACTGGGCCGGCACCTTCGCCAAGCCCGTCACCGCGGTCGAAATGAACATCACCGGCACCAAACTGCGGATGGTCACCCGCATGGCCGAGTACGCGAACGTGCGCCAGCTCGTCGCGATGCTCGACCAGTTCCGGGACGTCGTGACCGCCGACCAGATCCCGGTTCGGCTGCCCGTTATCGAGGGAGGAACGCCCACGATCCTCGAATTCGACCAGGGCCATGACGTCCTCGATTTCGTCGCCGACCTGGACGAACGGCTGGGCAACGTCAAGGGCGATGAGATGCACATCGACAACACGCTCAAGATCTCCACCGACGGGCGCAATGTCGCCATGCACCCGAGACTGGCGAACCTGCCGTCCCCGCCCCCGGAGAACTCCCGGGTCGAGGTCGCCGCCGACGCCATCTGGAACGCCTACGTCGACAACGCCGACGTGGTCATTCCGGCCGACAAATACGGCCCGGACATGACCGGCGCCTTCCAGCTCGTGTTCTGCGACCGCGGGACACCGAAGGTCGGCGACAGCCGCCGCGCCCGCAACGTCTACACCGAACTGCGCGACGCCCTGATCGCACGCGGGATGAAGCCCGAGGAAATCGCCTTCATGCACGACCACAACTCGCCCAAGGCGAAAGCCACACTCACCGAGGCGTGCCGTGACGGGCGGATCCGGGTCCTGCTGACCTCGACGAAGAAGGGCGGCACCGGACTCAACGTCCAGCGCGCACTCAAGCAGCTGGTCAACCTCGATCCGGCCTGGACGGCCGCGGACATGGAACAGCGGATCGGGCGCATCATCCGCCAGGGCAACACCTTCGAGAAGGTCAGCGTTATCAACGTCGTGGCCCGGCGCTCCTACGACGCGATGATGTACCAGTACGTCGCCCGCAAGTCCGGGTTCGTCGCACAGCTGCGCCGCGAGGACGTCCCCCAGACGATGGAGGACGTCGGAGGCGACCTGTCGTTGTCGTGGGCGCAGACCAAGGCCGCCGCAACCGGCGACCCGGTGTTCGTCCAGCAGGTCGAGGCCGAGCAGAACGTCACCATGCTCGAAGCCCAACGCAACGCCGTCACCAACAACAACGCCGCCCGACAGGCCACGATCCGCTCCCTCGAACGGCAGATCGCGGCCGCGACGGAACGGCTGCCCGAGCTGAGGGAACAGAGCGCGAAACTCCAGGACTGGCTCGCCACCCCGGACCGCAGCAAACGCATCTGGCACGTCGCCGGCCACGCGGTGCCCGACAGCGAGGCACCCGAACTCCGCGATGCGATCACCGAAGCGCTGGCACAGGCCCGCGAAGAGGTCACGAAGGCACGCAAGTTCCTTCCGATCGGGTCGATCAACGGGGTACCGATCGCTCTCGGCTACTCGCACACCCTCGCCAACTACATCGTCGACATCGCGGGGGAGGAGCGGTACATCGAGCGCGACAAAATGATCGACATCGTCGCACTCGACAGCGCCACCACCGGGTTCATTCAGTCCACCCGAAATCACCTCTCCGCCGTCAGCAACCGGGGCGACGCACTCGCAGCTCAGCTCGAACGCGACAAGGCCAAACTCGACGTCGCCACCGCCGAGCCCGAGCTGGTGTTCACCCAGGAAGACGAACTCGAACAGGCGAAGCTCGAGGCCCACGAACTGAGCCTCGAGGTGAACTCCCGGGAGAACTCACCCGAGGCGCTACGCCGCGAGCGGCTCGACACCGAACGCCGCCGGGCCGACGGCCAGTACCGAGGATGGTCGCTCGACCTCAACCCGACCGAAGGATGGGCGGAGGAGCAAGGGATGACCCGAGAAGCGGTGATCGCGAGCGTGCCTGGGCGCATGGCCGCCGCCCGCAAGGAGTGGGAAGAAAACGCCCAAGCCCGCGCCGAAGACCTCGCACGGCGGCCCTGGCAAACCGTCGACGCCAGCGAATACGAGTGGCGGTACGGCTTCGATCCCAACTCTGGAATGCCGGGCGCCCGCACGTACTGGCACGGCCGGCAGTGGAACTGGGAGTCCTGGGACGGCGCCGGGCAGACTGATCGCGGAGCCGCCAACCGCCGCGGCGACGCCTTCGCCACCGGCGAACGGAGCGCCGACAAGCTCGCCAAGGAACGCGAGGTGCCCCGGGAGAAGCTGTACGAAGCCAGCCTCAAACGCGGCATCGAACTCCGCGCCGAACAAGCCACAGCACCCGATCAGTCGACCGACGCCATCATCGAGCCGACCCAACCGGTCGCCACGGTCGTGGAGCAGTCCGTCATCGACGGCATCAAGGCCGCCGGCAGCGGACACGCCCGCCCGATCCGAGATGTCCTCGGCACCACCACTGCCGCGGACAATGGGAACGTCACCCCGATCCACCCCGAGGCCGAGATCGACCACGGCTACAGCATCGACGAAGAAGGCGAGCGCGCCGTATGAACGACGACAAAGCGCAGCGTGGTCTGACCGAGGCGCAGGCGCGAGCCGAATACGAGCGGCTCGCGCCGATCATGGCGATCGAGGGCCGAACGATGGACGAGCCCACCAAGGAACTCCTCGTCCAATTGCTGCAGGAGAACATCACGATCGACGATGCTCTCGACTCGATCCTTCGCCGACGAGCCCAGACCGAGCAGTGACCCGGCCGCGCCCGTTCTCACAGGAGTGGATCGACTACTTCATCCCGTCGACGGTGCAATGGGATGCCACCGGATTCCCGGACATCTCCGGCGCCGTCATGCGCAACCTCGTTCGGGTGTCCGCCGAGCGGCCGTACGGGATCACAGACCCGGAGGTCCTCGACGTGTACGAGGGGCTGGCCACGTACAAGCGCATGTCCGAGCTGAGACGAGAGCCGATCCCCGGCAACTACGACCTGCAGCACCTACGGCGGATCCACCACCACCTGTTCCAGGACGTCTACCCATGGGCCGGCGAACTGCGCACCGCCCCACGCGATTGGCCGATGGTCAAGCTCGGCCCGCACGTGCAGGCCTACCGGAACGGCATCCGAAATCCCCCGGAGATCCCACACCGCTACTTCGCAGCCAAAGAGGTCCGCGGATACGGCACCGCGGTGCTCGATCGAATGGCCGCCAAGAACCACTTGCGCGGACTCGACCGCGAGACCTTCGTCGACGAGCTGACGAAGGTGTGGGCGCGGATCAACTACGTCCACCCGTTCCGGGAGGGAAACACCCGGGCGCAGTTCGCGTTCTTCACACAACTCAGCGCGGACGCCGGCTACTCCTTCGACACCGCACGATTCCAGCCCGTAGAAGCGAACCTTCCCCACGAGAGTTCGTTGGTGGGCGATCTGCGGGAACAGTTCGTGTGGGGACGATTCGAGTACATGCAGACGGGCGAGACCACGCTGCTACGCAAAACGATCGACGCCGCCGTGGTCCTCGTCGCATCGTCGCACGACCGGGCGGAATCGACTCCGGGTGCCAGCTACGACCTGAGTGCGGTGCGAACGGCGACCGCGGGTCATCCCCATCCCATTGGCCGGATGCTCTCGGGCAGGACAGAAGGGGCGGAGCCAGTGGAGGCGCGCGGACCGGAGCGATTGCCCACGCGTGATGCCGGATACGAGCGGTAGCGGCGACCGGCACTTTTTGCTCCACTGGGGACGTGCCCAGTCACGCCATAGGATCGATCGACACCACGGAGCGGAAGGCAGTCGCGTCGCTTGCCGATCCATCCGCAACAGCAGGAGGGCATTCGGTCGATGGGCGGTGGGGATGGCAAGGAGAAGTCCAAGTGGTCACAGGCGGTGCCGCGGCGGCGGATCGTAGTTCCCGCGGCGATAGGAATCGTTGGACTCGTCCTCGGCTATCTGGCGGGCCGCTGGGTTGAGATACCAGGCGACACCCAATGGTGGGACATCGCCGCGCAGCCCATCGCAACCTTCCTTGCTGGTGTCGGCGCGATCGGAGCCGGATACCTCGCCTTCCGCAACGGCGAGAAGAGCCGAGCTCTGGACACACAGCACCACAAGGAAACAACTGAAGGAGGACGAGAATCCGGTCTACGAGACCGCTACACGACCGCTGCAGGGCAGCTCGCCGATGACAGCCCAGCGATACGCGAGGCCGGCACTTATGCACTTGCCGCACTCGGCGATGACTGGCTGCGGTTCGGTGACAGCACCGGAAGAACCGATCTTGCATTCGCCGAGATTCAAGTCTGCTTGAACTTGCTGAGTTCGTATCTCCGTGCAAATCGCCAAATGATTGAGGAGACGCCAACAGGCGTGCAGGCGTTCAATCGCGACGAATTTTCAGTTCGGCGCTCGATCATCAGAGTACTCGGAGACCGAAATGCACAGTGGCGCGCACTGGTAGACGTGTGGGTTGAGGCGGGAAGACTGCCGCCAGACACCAAACACTTGATGATTGATCTTGAAGGTGCAAACCTCGCGACCATGCACTTGGCGGGAATCGATCTGTCCCGCCAGAATCTCAGTCGTGTAAATCTGTCGGGTGCAGATCTTTTTGGTGCCAAGCTGAGTGGCGCCAATCTCCAGTCCGCGGACCTGACTGGGCGTGCAAACCTGCACCGAGCGGATCTATCCGAGGCGGCGTTGGTACATACCGACCTGACTGGCGCGAGATTGGAGCGGACCAAACTCACCGGCTCGCTCACCTTTGGAATGAACATATCTGGAGCAGATGTGAGCAAGGCGGATTGGAACCTTGGCGCACTTCCAGAGCAAACCATCCGATACATGGTCTGGAGCTCAAAGACGCTGTGGCCAGAAGGGTTCACGCCGCCGCGGACCAAGGATGAGGATCAAGCGGAACAGTTCTGACCAATCTGGGATGGAAGCAATGCTCAGAACAGGTGCCTTGGTCTGGCCCAGAGATCGGTCTTCGCTCGAATCAGTGCTTCTTCGTTGTAGCCAAATCTGAGGGCTTCGCGGATGGTGAGGGACCGGTCGACTCGTGATCGCCCGCTTCCGTCGAGGAGTGTGTGTCCGGAGAGTCGGCCGAGTGCGATCACGGATGCTCAGCGACAAGTCGCCGACGCACACGTGGACTATGCCGAGACGGCAGAGCCGGCGCGGCAGCCGACACACGACGCTGGGTACGAGCGGTAACTACACGTTGATCTTCGATACGGCGGCGAGCCTTCAATCCTGCCGACAGGAATGGATCTTCCTGGGATGATGCATGAGTGATTCTCGCCCAGGGGACAGGATCGACGCCGTGGTGGCAGAGTGTGCCACTCGGCGTCGTTGTGGCGGCGCTTATCGCAGCGTGGGTGACGGTTCGCACTGCCCGGAAGACGCCCCACGAAAACCTCAAAGTCCTTTCTGAGATCCGCGGCGCCCTGGAAAAAGAGATGGCGGCAGTCGACCCTCGCAGTGCGCTTGACAAGGCAATACGCCTCGAAATTGACAATCTCGAGAAGCTGAACGTCGCCCGCGAGAAGGGAACAATCGCATACCTCCGCGAATCGGCGGCTCAACGTTGGGCACTCGTGTTTGTAGGATCAACTGCCATATTTCTGATCCTCGGCCTCGCCTCGCTTGCGGCATTCTTTTACCTCGACGTCTATGTGGGGCCGAACCGTAACGACAGCCTAATAACGTTTTTCCTCTTCGGTGCCGTCGTATGTTTCATGGCCGCCGCCCTGGTTACCGCCACCGGCTTGACGCTCCTCGTCAGTCGTTTCCTTAGTTATCGACGTTCGCGGCATCGAGAGAAGGTCGACAATTCCCTACGCGCGGATGTCGATAGTCCGACGCGCGATGGATCGCTAACCGGGCCCGCCGGTCATGACTCGGATTCGTCGGTGGATCGGCCTTAAGGAACATGACTGACCATCGATCCGGTGGCGAAACGCACGGCATGAATGCAGGACAATCGGGGCGTGGCACGTCCGCGGTTTGTGGGTCGACACATGTGAGCTCGATTCAGAACAACGTGGCTTGATCAGGTCCGGGATCAGTTTTGGCGAGAAGTACCGCTTCTTCGTTGTAGCCGTATCGCAGTGCTTCTCGAATTGCGAGTGAGCGGTCAACGCGCGATCGCCCGTTCCCGTCGAGGAGGGTGTGCCCGGACAGCCGGCCGAGCGCGATCGCGAACCGAACATTCTCCGAGTACGTCGATTGCACCAAGTGATCCGCGGCGACACGGACGCAGAGCGGTTCGTTGCACTTGTGCTCGCACACGACGCCGTCGTCCATCTGGCCGTGCACCAGTTCCACCGAGAAGCGGTGTGCGAGGACTGTCCGCTGACGGTTGTCGCGTTGGTAGTTGAAGCGGCCGTATCCATCCGGTGCGCTGATCGCACCAGTCCAGTACCAACAGGTCGGAGACTTCACGACCTTCGACCAGAACAGTGCAGTCGCGCGGGAATTCGGAACCAGTGTCGTATCTACGCAACGCCGTCGGCGCGAGCCGGCCGGAACGTCAACGGATCCGGGGTCGATGCCGTCAGATTCTTCTGCGGGCCACAACCCCGGCTCGACCTTTTCAGTCACCGAGCACCCGGAACCCGCGTGCGTGCCATACGACCCGATAGGACGACTCATCTCGATCAACCGGCCGCTTCGTGCGCGGCGTGAGGCAGACGGTTAACACCCACCCGTCCTGCGTCGCCTCTTGTAGCCGGTTCATGTCGTTCACAACGGCCCCGGCCACCAGAATTCGAGCCATAGGTCGATCGCGCCCTGCCACACGGGCTGCAACCACGGGAAGACGTCGTAGAGGGTCATGGTCTAGCCTTCCGAAAGTTTTCGCCCCGGCCCCGGGCCGTCACGCCGAGGCGAGGGCGGGCGCGTCGACCGTGGCGGGCGGAGCCACGTCTTTGTCTTCCGTTGCGGGTGCAGGCTGCTCTGCGGCCGGCGCCGACGAGTTCGCGGCGGTCGTTGTATCGGTGGGACGAGAGTCGGTGATGCCGGCCTTCTCCAGTTCGGCCACGGACGACGCGATCAGTTCCTTTGCCTCTTTCTGGGAGACACCGAGAACGGTGGCGAGGTCGGCGTTCGATCCGTCGAAGGAGAACTGCACGATCGCCTGGGCGTACTCGAGCAGCAGTGCATCCTCGGATTCGCGCTGCGAGTTGTGAAGCTCCGCGAGTTTGGTCTCCGTGTCCTTCTTCGCCCGCTCGATCTTCGCGGCGGTATCGGCCTTGAGCTTCTCAATCTTCTTCTCCAGACCGCTCTGCAACGACTCGATCCGACGGTCACGCTGGACCGCGACCGAGTCCCTGTCGCGGTCCAGGCGGGCGAGCTTCTCCGACACCGAGTTCAGCGGCTTCGCCAACTTCTCGATGAGCTTCTGATGTTCGAGCGCGCGCTGCCGTGCTGCCTTGACGTTCTCTTCGACGTTCTTGACGGTGTGCAGTCGGCGGGAGCGGATCGCCGCCGCTTCAGATGAGGTGGCCATGGCGCGAAGTGTATCGGCTCGGGAAGCGCGGGGGCGGGCGCAACGCGGAGGCGAAAGTCTGTGAAATCGAACCGAACCGACCCGAGACAACCAACGTTCGACCGAGCAACTACCTAACACCCTCGCCTCCGGCGAGAAGAATTGGTGCCTCACTGCACCGTGTAAACAGGCCCTGCCTGCGGCAGGGCCAAAATCTTCTACACACCTCTTGCACTAAAGGTGCCACCTGGCACAATGGTCGCCATGATGACCATCCACAAGCTCTCAGCTGGGGATGGATACACGTACCTGACGAATCACGTCGCTGCCGGCGACGCGACCGAGTCGAAGAAGGGTGACGTCATCGATTACTACAACGCCAAGGGCACCCCGCCCGGGCGTTGGTACGGGAAAGCAACGGCGCGAGCCGGAGTCGCCGTCGGCGACGAAGTCACCGAAAGCGCGATGCGCTCGTCGTTCGGTGCGGCGCGAACTCCGAACGCTTTCGCCACGATGCCGCCGGTCACGGCCTCGCAGCAGGAACGCTACGACTGGTCCGCCGCAACAGCGCTCGGGCGGCCGTTCAGCTGGTTCACCGCCTCCCAGGAATACGTCCACGAGGTCGTGGACCGCTGCAACGACTACAAGCGAGCAACGGGAAAGTTCCCCGAATCCGCGGCGAAGGACGCCATCAAGCGGGATGTCGCCATCCGCCATCTGAACAAGGCGAAGGGCGACAAGGCTGCTCTGCTCAGCGACGCAGAAGTAACCAAGTTCATCGCCGACAACTACCGGAAGATGCGACAGCCGGTCGCAGGCTACGACCTCGTCTTCACCCCAATGAAGTCGGTCTCGCTTCTGTGGGGACTGGGCGATCCGCGCGTGAAAGAGATCATCGAATCGGCGCACCGCCAGGCCGTCGACGAGACCTTGGGGTACGTCGAGGAAGATCTGACCTACACCCGGCGCGGCGCCGGAGGAACTCGGATGGTCAAGGCCGAGGGTCTGCTCATCGCCCGATTCGACCACTGGGACAACCGAGTCGGCGACCCGAACCTGCACACCCACTGCGCGGTCCTGAACCGTGTCTACGCGGAGGGTAAGTGGACCACCATCGACGGACGCATGTTCTACCGTGCGGCCGTCTCGGCGTCCGAGCGGTACAACACCCGAGTCGCGGATCTGGTAGCTCGCAGTCTCGGGGTGAGCTTCGCGCCACGCGCCGACACCCCCACCGGAAAGCAGCCGGTCTACGAAGTCGAAGGCATCCCACTCTCGCTGATCGAAGAGTTCTCGCGCCGCCAGGCCATCGTGGATCGGCAGGCAGAACTGGCCCGCGAATACACTGCCCGCCACGGTAAGAACCCGCCGAAGAAGGTCCAGTTCGCGCAAGCGCAGCAGGCAACGCTGGACACCCGCAACGCGAAGAACCCGCCCCGCTCGATGGCAGAACTTCGGGCCGAGTGGGACGAGCGAGCACGCGCAATCATCGTCGATACCTCACCCCAGCAGCTGGTGGAAGATGCGCAGACCGGTCACGACAACCGGCCTCCGTTCGGCCCCGCCGACCTCCCGGAACTGATCCGCAACGTCGAAGAAGACTTGTCCCGCAAGGTCGGAACCTGGACCGTCTACAGCCTCACCGCCGAGGTTCAGCGGCAAGCCCGAGCATTCAGCTTCGCCGACGACCTCGACCTGGACGTCTATGTCCGCGCGGCCGTCGACACCCTCGTGAAGAACCATTGCATCCCCGTTTTCACCGAGATCTACGTCGCCCCGGACAAGCTGTCCGAGACGATCGAGGGCGGCCTGGTTCGGCTGCACACCGTCGACCGCACCACCATGCGCTACACCTCCGAGTCGGTCCTCGCCGCTGAGTCATTCATGCGCAGCAACGCCGACGCCGAGAGCGAACTGACCGTCGCGGATCGTGTCATCCGGCGCCAGATCCGGAAGATCGAGAAGGCAGTCGCGAAGGAATCGAAGATCGACGGGTTCCATCTCGGAACCGATCAGATCGCGATGATCGAGCACTTCCTCACCGCCAAGAAGACGGTCGCTGTGGCCGTCGGCGCCGCCGGCGCCGGAAAGACCACCGCCGCCAAAGTGGTCGCCCGCGCATGGGAGCAGACCAACGGCAAGGTCATCGCACTCGGCCCGTCCGCCCGCGCCGCGGAAGTTCTCGGATCGGAGATCGAGGTCGAAGGCCGCACCATCGCGGACATCCTGACCCGCGACAAGCACGGCGTCCCGACTGGGATCGAGGCCGGCGACCTTCTTCTGGTGGACGAGGCCGGCATGGCATCGGCGCGAAACCTTGCCGACCTCACTCGAATCGCGGCGGATACCGGGGCCGTGGTGCGGCTCCTCGGCGATCACCAGCAGTTGGCCTCAGTGGAGTCCGGCGGTGTTCTGCGTGATCTCGCCGAGCGCACCTTTGCCCCGTTCCTGTCGAAGATCCACCGATTCCGCACCGAGGGCGAAGCCGCCGCGAGCCTGAGGCTCCGCGACGGCGACGAGAGCGCGATCGAGTGGTACAAGGAGAACAGGCGCATCAAATCGGCCATGACCCACGAGCTCGCCGACAAGGTTTTCAACGCGTACGTCGCCGACGTCGAAGACGACGAGGTCACCCTCATGGTCGCCCCGACCAACGACCTGGTGCGCGAGCTGAACCTGAAAGCCACCGCGTACTACCGGGACAACGGCACCGTCACCGGGCCCGGGATCGTGCTCGCCGATGGGCTCGAAGGTGCGGTCGGTGACGTCGTGGTCACCCGCAAGAACAACAGCAAGTACGTCGTGAAGGACGACAGGGGCAAGCGCACCGGACGCGTCAACAACGGTGATCTGTGGACCATCGTCGAGATCGGCGCCGACGGCTCCCTGCGCCTGGAGAACCACGCCAGCGGCGGCCGCGTTGTCGTCGCCTCCGACTACATCGCCGAGAACGTCCAACTCGGCTATGCCGCCACGGTCCACCGGTCGCAGGGAATGACGGTCGGGTCCTGCCACGTCCTCACCTCCGCGGGGATGGACCGACAGGGCTTCTACGTCGCGATGACACGAGGCAAGAGCAAGAACATCGCCTACGCGGCCGAAGACGAGCTCCCCGACTGGGACTTCGAGCACCTGCCCGAGGAGCATCCCGGCGCTCTGGGGGTCATCACAGGGATCTTGGCCCGCGACGGATCGCAGCGGACCGCGCACCAGATGATCGAAGAGGCCCGCGCCCACGCCGAGTCCTTCGACGCGATCAAGGGCGGCTACATCGCCGCCGTCAGTGCCCTGTACGAGGAACACACCGCCACCCTGCTCGACGAAATCCTCACCGACAAACAGTTCACCTGGGTTCACACATTCGGCGGTTGGGACAAGATCGTCGAGACCGTCGCACAGTCAGAGACATTCGGCTGGGACACCCGCAAGCTCCTCACCGACGCCGCCAATGTGATGCGGGCGGTCGGCAAGAAGGGGAAGCTCGACGACGAGAAGAACACCCCCGGCAAGGTCATGGCCGACGCGCTCGAGAAGGCAACCGCACCGGGAAAGCTGCCGCGTCGCCGCACCGACACGGTTGCCCGATACCGCGTTCCGCTCCTCTCCGAAGCCGCGGCCGGTGAGGACAAGATTCTCGCCGCCTACGCCCGCCAGCACCAGGAACAGATGCACGCCTACGTCGACACCTACATCGAGAAGGCGATCGACGGGCGGCGCGGAATGGGTCGCAGCACTCGGCGACCCCGGCCCCGATCCGCGGAAGCAAGCCCTGTTCCACAGCGCCGCCAGTGAGGTCGCCGTCTCACGGATTCTGTGGAACGTCGGCGACGACGTTGCCGACCCGTTCGCGTCATTGAATGAGGTCCGCACCGAGGCAGTGAAGAAGCAGATCGAGCAGATCACCGCGCCACGCCAGGCGGCCAGTGCCTACTCGGCGTACGCCACCGACGAGCTGAACACCGCCGCCGCGGCCGCGCGCCGACGTATCTCCGACACACGGCAGATGCTCGGATCGGCGAAGCACGAACTCGATCGTGCGACCAAGGAATCGAACGCAGGCGCGGTCAATTCGGTCATCGCCGAGATCGAGGCCGAAGAGCAGAAGATCCTCGCGGTGCGCCGCGCCCGTGAGATCCATGACCGGATCCAGCGCGATCCCGCCGCCACCGCCGCACAGATCGAACAGGCCCGCGCCGCACGGCAGGCCGCCGAAGCGGATGCGCCGTCCGAACGACGATGGGGTGCGATCGAAGCATCAGCGGCCACGAACCGTGCCAACCACGGACGCCGCCAGCGGGCCGAGCAGACGGACGAGCGGGTGCTCGGGCAGCTCCAGACGCGAATCGCGCGGCTCGAAAAGTTGCTCGCCACCGACCGGAAGCGGCTCGCGCTCATCGAGGCAGAACAACGTCACCGGACCGAAAGCAGCGCTCGCCCACCCCAGCGCCGGAACGCACAGGTCACCGAGCAGCAGAATGACCCGGAACCGCCCATCTACGAGCAAGAAGCACCGCCCACCTACGAGCAGGAACCACCGCCGCCCTACGACGAGGAACCGCCGTACGACGAGGAACACGATCGAGGCCCGGAGCTGTAGCCGAGCACTGAACATCCTCGCCGTTACCAGCGAGGGGGGAAACGAGGAGGAGAAGACATGGCCGGCATCGACCGAACCACCGACGAGTACCAGCAACGCATGGACGAGGAAGCCGATTGGGCCGAACGGAACTACGACGAGGAACAGGTCACCGGATACGAGGAGGAACTCGACCTCGACGCACCGCGACGACTACTCGTACCGAGACGAACTCCCTCGGGAGAGTGGGAGTACCACGAGCAGGAGCCCGACGACCGCGAAGCCAGCATCCAACCGATCCCCGGCCGATCCAACGAATCCGCGTCGGCCGACGCGGGCTCGCTCGAACCGCAAGAGCAACTCGACCTCGATCCATCCTGGCCAACAGGCGAAGACGGTGAACAGGTAGCCGCCGACGATCCCGACCAGGCAGACGACTACGCACACTCGCCGGCACTCACCAAAGAACCCGCACCCACCCGCACCCCTACACGAGCGGTCGACGACGGAGTACGCGTCGACCCCGTCGCTGCGAGACCCCGCGACAACCAGACGAAACGGTCGAACCAGCGCACCGCACCTCCGCCCAATCAGCGCGTGCACGACATCGCAGCATTCCTGACCGACGTCGAGGAACGCCATCGAACCGGCCAAAAAGTCGCCCGCCCCAAACCGATCCGCGAGGTGCTGGGCGTCTACCGCGGCGCACCGATCGACCAGACCCGAATCCAGGTCCTGGCCGCCGCCGCCGCGGCACGCCACCTCGAAGGCGCGGAGTCGGCCAACGCCCAACGCTTGAACAAGCTCGTCCAGGACAACGACGCACGGCTGCGCTCCCTGCGCGAGCACGAACGCCGAAACGCGGTCCTCTTCCACGCCGGCAACAAGACACCGAAGGAAGAACTCGCCACCGCCGACCAAGAGCGCATCGAGCGAGAGACGACCAACGATCGCCGCGTCTTCGACGCAGCATCTGCCGTCGCACTGGGATATGTCGCCGCGCGAGGGCTTCCCGCCTACGACCAGCTCTCCCAGCTTTCCGAAGCCCAGCTCGGTCCCATGCCCGAAACTGCAGCGGAAGAACCGGCGGAGAATGCACCAGCCACCGGCGGACCATCCAAGGTCGACAAGACCAAGAGCGTGCTCGACTCCGTGGGACGAGGACTCGCCCAAGCAGCCGGACCAGTGGCCGGCGACGACGACGTCGCCGCCAATCTATCGCCGATCAACCTCACCCAGCTCAACGAAGAACTCGCGAACCTGGCCGCCAGCATTGCCCCCGCGATGAAGGCAGCCATGTCCAGCCACCCCCGATCCATCAAGGAACTCCTCAACGTCGAACAGCGCCCCGACGAAGAGAGCGAACTCGCCTTCGAGCAGGAACCGGAACTCGACCGCGAACACCGCCGAGACACCGCGCACTCGGTCTAGAGCGGCCCCGAACAGAGAAAGAGGTCGCCACCCCGCCGATCCGAGAACACATCTCGGATCAGGGCGACAGGGAAACTTCCCCGTCGACCATGGCAGTGGGTGGCGACCTCCTTCTCGTCGCTCGGCCAGTGTAGAACGGACGTCCGACACATCCTCGGGATGGGTGGGAGCGAGAGGGAGGGACCGATCCGGCTGCGCTTCCCGGACGGTAACTGCTGTCTTGTAGCGATCTTCCGATAACAGCTGCAACTGGATCGCGTTTGGCGGTGATGGTTGGTGGTTTGAGTTGTTTAGGTGTCACGGCAGTCGGCGTCGTGGACGTGTTGGTAAACAATGAGCTATGCAGACAGACGGTTCCGAGTCCGACTCCCGCGAGAATGAGCAGGGGCTTCGAATAGCTTTCGAGTCAGGGGACATGTCGGCCGCGATCCCATTGGCCAAGCTGCTGGAGCAGCAGGCCGGGTTCAACGAAGCCGAACAAATACTTCGGAGGGCTTTGTCCTTGGGGGAAACGTCGGTGAAGGCACCATTAGGCATGCTGCTGCTACGACGGAAGCGAAATCGCGGCGAAGCTGTGGCGATGCTCCGGGAGGCAGTGAAGTTGGGGGACATGTCGGGCGCGGTGCCGTTGGGCGAGGCCCTGCTGCGGCGGAAGGGCGGACTCGCCGAAGCCGAGCAGGTGCTTCGGATGGCGTTGGACTCGGGGGACAGGGCGGCCGCGATCCCCTTGAGTGAGGCCCTGCTGCGGCAGAACCGGCTCGAGGAAGCCGAGGACGTGCTCATGAGGTCGATGGATTGGGGGGACAGGGCGGCCGCGATCCCATTGGCCAAGCTGCTGGAGCGGCAGAACCGGCTCGGGGAAGCCGAACAGGTGCTCGAGAGGTCGATGGATTGGGGGGACAGGGCGGCCGCGATCCCATTTGCCGAGCTGCTGGAGCGGCAGAACCGGCTCGGGGAAGCCGAAGAGGTGCTCGAGAGGGCGATGAATTGGGGGGACAGGTCGGCCGCGATCCCCTTGAGTGAGCTGCTGGAGCGGCAGAACCGGCTCGGGGAAGCCGAACAGGTGCTCGAGAGGGTGATGGATCAGGGACTTAGGTCGGCCGCGAAACCCTTGAGTGAGCTGCTGGAGCAGCAGAACCGGCTCGAGGAAGCCGAACAGGTGCTCGAGAGGGCGATGGATCAAGGACTTAAGTCGGCCGCGAAACCCTTGAGTGAGCTGCTGCAGCGGCAGAACCGGCTCGAGGAAGCCGAGTACGTGCTCCGGAGGGCGGACGGCACTGGGATGCCGACCGACGACGTCGACTTCGAGAATTTGGATTCGGAAGAGACGTTGGGAGGTCCATCGTTAGATCGAATCGTCGTACCTGCAGTGGCGGAGGAGTTGGTTGCTGGTCCAGATCGGCTGAGGGCTCCCGACCGCCTTGGGATCGAAAAGGATGCCCGAGCACTTGCAGCGTTGGTGTCATCGCGAAAGCTAGAGCCGCCACTGGCGATCGCCTTGTACGGCGAGTGGGGGTCAGGCAAGACCTTTTTCATGAACCGCATCGAGGCTGCAATCACGGACCTTGCGACTCATGCCGGCGACGAATTTCAACCGAGTGTCGCGCACGTCAGGTTCAGCGCTTGGCACTATGCACGGGGAAATCTATGGGCAAGCCTCTTGGAGCACATCTTCGCCGAACTCCATCCACGCCTGTCCAAACCCGAAGCGGCTCTCGCTGAAGCGATCACCAAGATCGAAGGAGTCAAACAGGTAGTCGACACCGCGAACGCCCGTGTGAAGACCGCTCAACGCCGATCCGACAGCGTTGATGCCGCGATCAAGCAGGCAGAGGAGCGACACGGAAAGGCCCTAAAAGCGATTCGAGCACAGAGAGACATCGATCTATGGGCGAAGGTGACACAGACCTTCGACCAGGACCTCCTCAAGGACCAGGTTAAGAAAGCTGCCGCCGAGCTGGGTCTTGATCCAGCCATGAGTACGGCACAGGAAATGGCAGCCGCTACTCGCCAGATAATCGAGCTTGGCTCGCGTGTGCGGGTACTCGCCACTGCGGGAAAGTCGTGGTGGAAGTCGCCTCTAGCGTTGTCGATCGTTGCGGCGGTTCTTGTCGGTGCCATTACGCTGGTAGCCGCTCATATCTTCGATGTTTCGAGCCCAATTGCGTCCTCCCTGGCTCCGTTGGTGACTGCCGGGTCCGGGGCGGCCGCCTGGATCGCTCGTCAAGCCGAGCTCGCCAAGAAAATCCTCGCCCCCGCTGAGCAAATGCAGAAGCGCATCGATGATGCGGTTGCCGCCGAACGATCTAAACAGCAGGTGGAATTGGAAAGTCTGCGACAGGAAGCGGCCAGTGCCCAGGCCGAGCTAATTGCCGCGGTAGAGCAGAAATTGGACGCAGAAACCGAACTCAACGATGCGCGTAAAGAAAAAAAGGGACTGACGGGCGACCGCCTGCTCCGGCGGTACCTGGCGGAGCGCGCAGGCAGCGGAGACTATGAGGAGTTCATGGGCGTAGTCGCGCTCGCGCATCGTGATCTTCGGGATCTGAGTGATCATTTACGGTTTGCCGCCGCTGGAGTTAGCGCTTCCGACCAGCCACATCTGAACCGGATTGTCCTCTACATTGATGACCTAGACCGATGTGAGCCCGACACCGTGGCGGACGTCCTAGACGCTGTCCATCTTCTGCTCGCCTTGCCACTGTTTGTAGTGATCGTGGGTGTCGATCCGCGCTGGTTGAAGAAGTCTCTCCGCCACCGGCATCCGGAACTGCTGGAGAAGGAGGAATCGGCCACAACCACCGGTGACTACTTGGAGAAGATCTTTCAGCTCACCTACACTCTTCCGCCAATGAGTGAGGCAGGATGCGCTGCGATACTCAGGGCAGCTGCGGGCCTCACGCAACTGGACAACACTCTGCAGCGGAGGTCGGCGGCGAACGAGCCAGTACAAGCCGACAGCATCCCAACCGACGTGGACACAGATGAGCGCAGTACTGACGTAAACGGGGACAGCGTCATGGTGCCTGCCGTGGACGCGGTTTCCGCCGATGAGATTGCCCATGTCATCGAGGCGCTAACACTGTCCGACGCGGATATCGAGGCGCTCGAGCGGGTCGCCGTATTGGTGGCGAGCACACCACGTCGAGCGAAACGATTTCTGAACGTCTATCTCGTTGTCCGCGCCCGAATACTATCCGACGAGCAGCTGCGCCCTCAGTTCGAAGCGACGACCCCCGAGGCCGGATCGCTGGGCCTCGTCGTGCTTATTGCTCTGCTATTTGGCGTTCCGAAGGCATTTGGGCCGCTATTGGCACGAGACGGTATGACCACGGTCGAGGGTTCCCTCAACCTGCGGGATTGGTCCGATGAGCACGTGCCTCAGGAAGGAGACGAATCGAGTCGTCTCCAGTCTTTTCTTCTCTCCGCAGGTCCACTCGCGGAGCTTCGGATGGCAAGTATCTTGCAGTGGGGACCTGTCGTTGTCCCATACGCAATGGTTGAAATCACCAAGGACTCGGCGGGTGTCCCAGCGGGACTGACCTGACCTCACGGGCAAGCGGTGAAGGTTCACTCTGCTGCGCGGTACTCGCAGATACGTTCAAACGATATATTCCGTTCGTCCAGTTCGTCTGGTTTGATGCGCGAGTGAAGAAGATGATCGCGGTCGGCGCTGCCCTGAGTGCCATAGCTCTGACTGGATGCAGCTCAAGCACCGGCACCTCGACGCAAAGCTCGTCTGCCACCGCTCAGGCTCCGTCAACGTCGACCACGACTGTGTCGACCACGACTTTGCAGGCAGCGCCAGTCGACAAATGCCCCAAACCGCTTGCCATCACCGACCCAGTCTTTGCCGCCGCGGTTGCGTCGGTTCAGCTTCCAGAGGGTGTGCGTGTCACGACCGGACGGTTGAGCAAAGACAGTGGTCACCCGGGAATGCAGGCGGCCGCTATCGACATCTGCGACCCCTCGATCAAGTCTGCAGATGGAATACGTCAGATCGCGACCCAATACGCAAAGGCGCTCAAGGCATCACCGATCGCCGAATCACTGTTCGCGGTCTACGTAGCGAGCTACTACATGGACAACGGAAAGATCGCAGGCGAGGTAAAGGTGAAAGACTCCGACTTCCAGCTTCACCTCTGGAACGGCAATCCGTCGCCTTCCGCAGAGCTGAAGAATTGGACCGTGGTTACGGAGTGATAGTGCGCGGATAGGTTGTACGTAGCGATACATTCAAACGATCGATACCGAGTATCCAGTTCACCTGGAATGATGCGCGGGTGACGACTCCGACTCCCCCAGGCTGGTACCCGGATCCTGCGAATCCAGCGACCCTTCGGTACTGGGATGGGTTCCGTTGGACGGGGGCTACGCAGCCTGCTTCACCGCGCATGCAAGCGCAGCCTTTCCCTACTACGCCTCCCAAGAATCCCCATTCATTTAGAAACGCAGTGCTTGGTGTGTCGGGAGCGCTGGTCGGTGTTGTCATTATCGGCACAGCCCTCACAGGTGGGGATGAACCGTCGACCAACACGGCGCGCACATCAACGACCACTCAAGTCCGGCCAGCTGGTACCGATGCCATCCAGCCGGCTATAGGGACACCGACGGCGACAGCTTCAGCCGCGCACGGGTTCGGAACAGAAGTCCGCGATGGCAAGTTCGCATTTGTGGTGACTGATATGGAATCCGGGCTGTCCACCATTGGACGTGAATCATCGATGTTCAGCGAGAAGGCCGAGGGCCAGTTCGTGGTCGTGCACGTGGACGTCACGAACATCTCGAAGCAGCCCCAGTACTACTCCAGCCTGAACCAAGTCCTCGTTGACGAACAGGGCCGCGAGTTCACCAATGACAGCGGAGCCGAGTTCAGTCTCGAAGGCGACGATGAAGGAGACGGCGACATCAATCCCGGCATCACACGCTCGACACGGGTGGTCTTCGACATCCCGATCGGGACCGTGCCAGTCGCCCTGGAAGTGCACGACTCGATGTTCTCTAACGGAGCAAGAGTGAGCTTCGGGTGAGCTGCGTCTGCGCTACTCATCGATCCATTCACTGGACCTATACCGCATGTCCGATTCATCTGGTTTGATGCGCTTTACGGCGAGAGATACACATAGTCGAGCCCGGAATAGGTGCGCCGACCTGAGCGGCACGGGACTTCGGTGCCGCCGTCTACGATGCTGGCAATGAGCAGGGCATTTCCGACCTCGTACCTGTACGCCTCCGAACTGGACATTGCGGTTGGGGGAAGGTCTCACACAGGGGCAGGCGACTATCGTGTGCTCAGTCGTCTTCGGTGTGCTCGGCACGTAGACCAGCGGGCATGGGCTCGTACGGGAGGGCGGGCCAGCCCGAGAACGATCCGTCGCGCTTCGCATGAGACATGGGGCCCGAGTCACTGTCGAAGATCACCCGTACATGTGGTTCCAGGTGGTGGATCCACCAGTTCGACATTGCCGACGCTTTGTCGGAGGCTCGGGCTTCTTCCCACGCGTACCAGAGGGCTTTGAACCGGCCGGCGACCTCGGGATACAGCCACCATCTCGCGTCCCAGGCCAGCCCGCTCTCGCCGCCACCGGGACCCATCTTCCGGCGGATGACCTGGGTGAACCATCCTTCGACCCACGCCTCGTAGCTGGGATACATCGGCTCGATCTCGGCGAGCTCGCCATCCTCTTCGCCGGCCTCGACGTCCTCGATCTCGTTGTCTTCATCTTCGGCGATCTCTTCCGTGTCTTCGGCGGGGTCGAGACTGGGATCGTCCGCCTCCACGGTGGGGTCGTTCTCGTCGACGGCGTTCGGGTCGTAGTCGTACGGGTTCTCGTACCCGGTCTCGTCGTCGGTCTGCCACTCGTCCTCGGTTGCTGAGAGATTGACCATCACTGCCTTCCTTCCGCAAAGAATTCGGACTCGAAGATGTCGTCGACCGCATCAGGTGCTACGCCGACGCCCGTGGTCGGCGTGACGACATTGTGCTGAACGGGTAGCTCGATCAGGTCCTTGTCGGCTGCTACAGCGACGTGTGGGATCGGGCCGGTAGGTTCCTCCGATGCCTCTCGATCGGAGAATCCGACCGGAAGCGCCTTCTGCTCGATGCGGTCGGTGCTGGCCTTGCACTCGGCGAGGGACCGCTTGATGTCGTCGGCGAATGGTGTGTTGCCCCAGAAGTTCTTGCGGACCAGCAGCGGCTTGCTGCCGCCCATCGTGACGATGGCCCGAGTTTGCGGCAGGGCCTTGAGGTCGTCGACGGTGAGGATCTTCTCCCGTTGGTGCGACGTGCTGATTGTTGTTTGCCCACTGCCCAGAATTCCGCCGCTTCGGCTGCGGTTCTCGACCTCGACGAAATGGTCGCCGATCTCGTCGGACAGCGAGGCCAGGAACCCTTTGTCGTTGACATTGCCGCCGTACCAGATCATGTTGGCGGCATCGACCATGGCGTCGTAGTTGGTCTCACCCCACACCTTCTTCGCCTGCGACGGTGACTGCAGGATGGTGATGAGGATGCATCCGCGCGATCCGAAGTGCGAGTACCACTCGGGGAGTTGCTGCAGCTTGCAGATGTTCGCGGCTTCGTCGAGAACCATGACCGCCGGGATCGGGACCCGCCCGTCGCTCTGTTGGGCGCCGTAATCCTGCAATGCGTCCCCGATGGCGCCGACCAAGGCTGTGGTGAGCGCGGATGCGGATCCGGCTCCCTTCTTGCTCATGGCGTAAACAGTGTCGGTGCTGCGAATGACCTGGTCGATATCGAGTTCGGGCAGGTCGTGGACTTCACGGCCGGGGGTGATGAGGATTCGCCCATCACTGTCCGTCCCGATCGTGATCCGGGTGTTCGGCAGGATCGCTTCTTCATAGCGAGGCTCGTCAAGAGGTGCGAGGAACCGGCGCGCCATGTCGTAGAAGCCGTCCCGCTGTTTGGCGTTGACGCTCTGCTTGCTCTGCATGGTGTTCGCGAGATCGGCGTACCCGTTCTGAGCGAGCACCTTCACCGGAATCTGCGACTGTGTTTCGCGGAGCCAATCCACGACGTGCCGAAGATCGCCGCCGGCGAGCGCGGCGGCGAGGAGGTAGGAGCCGAACAGGTCCCGGGCGGCACCGTCGAAGTAGGCGTCGACCCGAGCATTGTCGTCGGTGGCGGCGGAGATGAAGTAGTCGCACACCACTCGCGCCGACGGCAGGTCGTCGACACGGCGCAACGGGTTGAACCAGAAGCCCGCCTTCTCACGCCGATTGCCGGTGGTCACACCTTCCAGGTCGAAGAGCCAGACCTTACCCATCTGTTTACGCAGGTAGAGGGTGTGGGTGTAGATGTCGGGCTTGTTGGACGTGCCAAGGCAGAATCCAGGGGCGTAGCAGATAGCCGGAATCGCCAGGGTCGCTGACTTTCCCATTCGGGAGCCGGCGATCGCGATGCATACCCACTCCCACGGCATCCGAAGTTCACGGTTCGATTTGACCGTGTTGCCCATGACGATGCCGCCATGACCGGGATGAGTCTCGCTGATCGTCGGTGCAAGCCGCCTCGTCTCGTCGGCGGCCGCGACCGGGCTGGTCTGCTCGACGTCCCGCGGATCAGTCATGGAGTCGGCGTACTTGTCGATCCGCTTCTGCGCGCGCTTCTCCTGGATCTTCTCGAGCCGCCCCGTCTTCTTGAGCAGCCAGAACCCGCCCACTACGAGCGCCGCGATGGCGACCACTTCTCCGATCAGTACAGCGGTCGCGCCACCCGGCCACGCCCGGTTTCCCATTCCCAGATCGAGGAACAGGCCGATCGGGTGCCACAGGATCTCCTCACCTCCACCGAGGTTGTAGGCGAATACCGGCAGGAAGGAGGCGGGGACCGCGACAGCGATGGCTTTGAGCACCACCATCTCTTTGTTCCTGCTCACCTTTGGCCGATCGCGACGCATTTCCGTCATGGTCGTTGTCCTTACTGGTAGCGGAAGTTGGTCAGCCGCCGAGCGGCATTGGGGCGGGTTCGGAGATACGCCAGGTCTGTGCATCGGTGTCCGGGTCGATGTCACGGAGCACGTCCAGCTTGACGATCCACTCCATATCGGGGATGCCGGTGAACCAGATCCTCTTCACTGCCTGTTCGAGGCTTTGCCGAAGACGGTCATTGCTGGTGGTGGGGTCGAGTTCGGCGACGGTCAGGGCGGTGCACAGCAGCCGGTACGCCCAGTACCCCGCCTTCGAACTCGGTGTACGGGCGAGCAGATCGGCTTTGACAGCCAAGCTTGAGGCCTGCCCCGTCGGGCCGAGTCGTTGGTACACCTCGTGGTCGATCCCCGCATGGCCCAGGTCAATTACGCGTTCCTCGAGTGCGAGGGCGGCGCGCTTGAGGGCGCGCACGTGCGGCCGGAGTCGGCTGGTCTGCCGGAACATTTCGGCGGTCACCGTGGGCAGCGTTGCCACCATGTCGTGGTCGTCCCAGAATCGGCACGCTCTCAATGCCTCTGCGGGGCCGAAGCGGAGCGCCCAGTCGGCGGTTGCTTCTGCCAGTACACCGTTGAGGTTGGACTGCGCGACGACCGGCTCGATGGCGCTGAAGATCTCGTCGGCGACGAGCCACCGACGGATTCTTTGCTGGTCAGGGTGCGATTCGGGTGCAGAATCGTCGGTTCCCTCAGCGGGCAGTGATGGCGCGGAAGATTCTGCAGTGGCGGGTCGGGTGCCGGTGGGGACCCAATCGACCAGACTGGCGTTCGACGCGATCTCGACACGGAGCCCGAGGTCGAGGTCTGCGACGAATCTTTCCCGCTGTTCTGCGCTGTCGAAGAGCCTCTTGTTGCAGCCGAGCAGGATGATGGTTTCTGCAGCCCGCCCAGCAGTGCGCACCCAATGCGTCCCTCCCACATCGGCGGCGACACTCGCGACAAGGCGGGAGATACCCGCCGAGACCGATCGCTGGTCGCGCTCGCGCATCCATGCGGGGAATCCCGACTGGTCGACTAGCTCCCGCATCGCATCCCGCCCGGAAACCAGGGTGGTCTCGAGTTCTTCTCCCGCTGCAGGGTTGTCGAGTATTTCCTCCAGGAATCTGCCGGCGGGCGGGAGCGCCCGTAACGTGTCGGCCAGGTCGGTCAGCCCGTGCGCAGCCAATACCGTGGCCGGACCGACTCTCAATGGCCAGTCCGCGATCTGATTCAGGGTGTCAAGGAGCTCGCTTCGGGTCACAAACGGGTCATGGTCAAGGACCCACTGGCGCCGGGTAGCTGGATCTTCCGGAGCGATCACATGATTCATCCCTTTGTCCTCACTGGTAGCGGAAGTCGGTCAGACGCCAACCGTCGTCGGTGCGGGTGACGGTGGTGCGCCAGGTCTGTTCGGCGAGAGGGGTGCTCGATCCGGCGGTGTGCAGCACGGTCTGTCGGCAGCTGACGTCGATGACGACGGTCCGCATTCCCTTCGGAGCCGCTGGGGTGCTGTCGGCTTTGGTACAGGAGGCGGTCAGTGCGTCACCGGCCTGCTGCCACGCCAGCCACTCCCGATCAGGTCGAAGACCAGTCGCTGCACCGTTGTCGTTGTCGACGGTGGTCGCCAGTTCCCCACCCAGCCAGGGGCGAGCGCGGTGCAACGCATCGGACTTGCTCTCGTCGACTGCGGGCTGCCACGACAGGATTGCCTGCATCGCCGTCACGGCCGTGCCGTCCGCGTCGAGGTGCGCCGGGTCCAGGGGGTCGATGTGCACGTGATCGTCACTGCCCGAGGGCTCGTCCTCGGTGCCAGACGAGCCGCAACCGGCCAACACCATCGTTGTGGACAACACTCCCGCGAGCAGCAGTTTCGTCGAGAAACGCATGGTCATACGTCCTTTCCCCTGTTCCGGGCTGCCGGCGCGGAGTCGAGCGGCCGGCCAATTTGTTCCAGGACCACGAGCGCCAGAAGGACAAGTGCCATGACGACCAAGCCGACGCCTGCGCCGACAAAGAATTGCCAGGTTGGGATTCCGTCGCAGTAGAGGTGTCCGGAGCCCTTCGGGAAGGGAACGCACCAAGTCCCGCGGTACGGATCCGATGACCGCACGCCCCAGCCGTAGCGGATGGCTGGCAGACCGGCGACGCACATCATCACCGCGAGCAGTGCCGAGCGCTTCATCGGGGACTTCCGTTCTCGTGGGCGAGGATTGGGGTGTTCGAACGAATACGGGGCGTGCATCCTGCATCACATCGATTCTACATTAAGAGGTCTCTAAGTAGAGTTTCGGCTGTCGGCTATTTGTTGATGGCGCGGTACTGCGCTTCGTTGGCGATGATCTTGTCGGCGTACGGGCGGGTCTGGACGATGTAGTCGGTGGACCCGGTCGGGAAGCCGCCGGAGCTCTGTACTGCGCCTTCACCGGCGTTGTAGCCGGTGAGGTACAGCTCGGTTCGGCCGTTGGTTGCCTTGACCGATCCGTCGGCGATCCAGCCGTCGATCGTCTTCGCGATGGTGCACATGTAGGTGCCCTGCGCCATGACCGCGTCACCGATGCTGTTGATGTCGACGCGGCCGTCACCGTCGTAGTCCTTGCCGTAGGTCGCCCACGTCCCCGGCATGAACTGTGCGGGACCACCGGCACCAGTGTTCGAGATCGGTGCATTGGCTCCGTACTGGAAGCCGTTCTCCGCAGCGAGCTGTGCCGCCAGCAGGGAAGGTTTGATCTGTGGGCACAGCGCCCCGGCTCGTTCGATCCACGGTGCGAACTCGGTGGGCACCGAACCGGCGGCGAGGGTATCGCCCAGGCCGTCACCGGAGATGGTGCAGTCGGTGGCCGACTTGGTGGCCTGACCGCTCCCGCCGGGCAGAGAGCCCCACTGCACGGTGGCTTCGTCGAATCCGCCGCCCTTGACGGTGATGTGAACGTGGTTGAAGTGGTTCTCGTTGTCGCTGCCCCGGTCCTCCATCTTGTTCGGCGTGCCACCGGCCGGGTAGTACGTCTGCCGCCAGATCGCGTAATCGACGTGGAAGAAATCGGCGTTCGCCATCACGTAGTCCAAAACCGCGTCGCCGGTCGCGACACCGGTCCCGGAGTTGTAGTCCGGGATCATCGCGTCGACGGCCTGACCGCTCGGGTGGTCGTTGAAGCCGCCGCCATCGGCGCGCCATCCACCGAGGGTGTCGAGGCGGTCCCCGAATCTCAGGTGCAGGGCCCGGATCAGGCGTTTGGTGTTGACCTGCATGTTCTGTTCGGACCCGGCCGAGGCCGGCAGTGCCTGCGCCAGGTCGGCGCCACCGGGCGCCGAGGGGGCCGGTATGGGCGGTCCGGAGGGGCTCGGTGTTGGTGCATCGGACTTTTCGCCCGGTGCCGGTGCGGCGTCATACTGCGGCTTCGGATCAACGGCCGCGCCACCGGTACGGCCACCCGGCCACGTCTCGAAATGCAGGTGCGGGCCAGTCGATTCACCCCGGTTGCCGATGGTGGCGATCTGCTGGCCCGCGCGAACCTGCTGGCCAGCTTCGACGAGGTAGGTGTCGACGTGCCCGTAGACGGTGGAGAACAGCTGCCCGTTGATCACGTGGTCGAGAACAACCCACTGCCCGAAGCCGCTCGCTTCGCCTGCGTCGGCGACGGTGCCGTCGGCAGCCGCGTAGATCGGGGTCCCGATCGGGCCGGCCAGGTCGATGCCCTTGTGCTGGGCACCATCGCGTTCACCGAATCCGGAGGTGAACGTCACCAGAGCCGGGTCGACCGGCTTGATGAACGATCCGGCGGGGGCGATCATGTCGCCACCGATCACGGATGTGCCGCTACCGCCGAGGCAGTCCGTCGAGGCCTGCTCTTCCTCGTCCTGGAACAGGATGGCCAGCAGAACGATCAGTGACATCGGGATGCCGAGCACCACGGCCAGCACCACGATCAGCAGTGAGTTGTTCTTCGATTCCATTACTGGGCCGCGCCCATCCCGCAGTCGGCTGGGGCGTACCGATTCACCAGGCGGCGATTGAGTTCCGTGGCAGCCGCGAGATCGGCGCGCAGCCGACTCACCACGGTCCACGACGGCTGCGGACGCTGACCGGAGGCGTTGACCCAGCTGCGCACCGCGGTCTCGGACACGTCGAGCTGCGCCGCCACCGCGGCGCAGGAGGCGGTGAACGAGTCGCCGGCCTCGATGCACTTGATGGCGGTGGCCACCGCATCGGCCTTCGTCTGGTCATCGACCACGCGGTAGCGGCGGCGCGCGGGCGTCATGCGGCGAACCCCGTATGCTCCCGGTCCTTGACCGCAGCATTCAAACGCTCGTCGGTGTTGTGGATACCCGACGCGCGTTCGGCCGGGGTCACCCACACCTTGAACGGCACACCGGGACGATCCCCCTCACCGAGCTTGAGCAGGAACTGCCCCGTACCGGCGGCAACAGGATTCGGGACCGGAGCCTGTTTCGCCACCGCCACGATTCCGGCCTTCTCGGCCGCGAGACGGACCTTCTCCGCCGCCTGGCGCCGCCGCGCCGTCTTCTGGTCGATCGGGGAATTCAGATCTGCGGCATCCGACCAGTTCGTGAGCATGCGCTTCTCGATCTGCGAGAAGTGGATGACCTTCTCGAGGCGCTCGATCTCCGCCGACGGAACCGGGCCGATTATGCGGGCGCGGCACCGTTCGATCAGGCCCAGAGCGCCGGCCTTCTCCAGCTCCTCGATCGAGTGGGTCACGAACGTGATCCCCACACCGACAACGCGCTGCAGACGCAGCAGTGCATCGATGCGCTCGGCCATCATCGGCAACGCGAGGACCTGCCAAAGCTCGTCCATGAGCACGTTGAATGCGAGGTTCGGTCCCAAGCCGGCATCTGCTCGTACGTGAGCGGCTTCGATCGTCGCGAACGCCTCGTTCCACCCTGCGATCAGGACAGCGGCACGCATCATCTTGTCGTCCTGCGGGACGCTGGACATGTCCAGGCACATCGAGGGTGCCTCGACATCGAGGCGGACGGTCGACTGCCCGTTGAAGACCTCCCCGAAGCGGCCCTTCACCATCGAACGCAGCGTTCGACGCAACCCCTGGATCGCGGCCCGATACTCCTCGTCGGTCTCGGCTACCGCGTCGTCCTTGAGTTCCTGACTGTTCGACGTCAGCAGTGCGATCAAATCGTCGAGGATTGCGGGGTTCTCGGAGGTGAACCCCGCACCTCCCTGCGCTACCGGGGTGTAGAGCAGGCGAATTGCCGACGCGAGCAGCGTCTGCTCGAAGTCCTCGAGCCGCTTTCCGCGCACGATCTCACACAGCGCGGCGGTGATGTTCTCCTGGCGCGCATGCAGTGCGTATTGAGTCTGCTGACGTTGCAGTTCCAACTTCTGGCGCTCGAACGTCAGCTCGTCCCGCAATGCCGGGTCGTTCTCGAATTCGATGCGGTGGGCGAGTTCGGCGATCCGACCGGAGAGCAGGGTGATCGCCACCCCGATCAGACCGGGATCGAGCGGGTTGATCCGGCCGATCCCGCCGTACCCGACCTCGGTGCACTGACCACCCACGGCCTCGGTCAGTTTCCGCCCGTCCGGCTTGACGTCGCCCGGCCACACCACGCGCACACCAGCGGCGATGTCGCCCAGAGCGATCCGGCGCAGCAACGTCGACTTACCGAAGCCGTTGAGAGCGATGATCATGCAGGCAGGAGCGGTGATCGCCTTCGCTTCCTTCGCCGACAGCGGGTCGAAGCACACCGGTGCATGCGGCGGTGCCAGGTGGTGGCCCAGCGGGGTTCCCAGCAGAGGGGCATTCGCTCCCACGACCCAGGGGTTGATTCCCGCCACCTGAATATTGGTGCCACGAAACTCGACTGGGGGCAGGATCGCGCCCATCCGGCCACCGCCGGCACCGGAGAAGCCGCGCTCGTCCAGGGCATGAACGTCACGGTCGGACGAGTCGGAGCGGGCCCGCTCGTTCGCCGCGATGTTCGCCCGCCGGTCGTACTGACGTTTGACCAGTCTGGCCAGCACCTTCTTGCGGAAGAGGCTGGTCGCCGCTGCTTCACGGGCTTCCAGGCGTGCGAGGTCCTCGTCGGAGAGAACCTTGATGTTCACCGCTTTGGGGGTCTTGGTCTTGGCCACTGTGTCCGCCTTAGTTGCTCAGGAACGAGGGAATGGTCGTGTGCTCGGGTGGAATCACGCCGACGCCGAGCGATGACCAGAACGCAGCCGACTGCCAGCAAAATGACCGGCGTACCTGCAGCTGACTCTGGATGGACAAATCGCGCACCAGTGCGTCCACTCGGGGAACGTCTGCGCTGCCGACCGGCTGGGTGACGGTGATGAGGATCCCGAAACGGGTCAGGCCGTGGCCGCGCGCGACCTCCATGCGGCTCTGTTCCGTCGCCGCCACTTCGAGCTTCGCCTTCGCCGACGCGATCCCTCGCCCCGATGTCACCGCAGCCATCGCGTCGCGGTGGTCACGGTTGACGATGTCCGTTGCGTCCGCGGCCGAGTGCGGCCGGTAGATGATCGCAACGCGCTTGATCGGCAATGCCGGGTTCGGGTCGAGCAGTCGTTTGAGGACGGTCTCGTGGACCGCGCTCTTCGGAGCTTCTCGCATCTCCCACGTCACCGAGATCGCTCCGTCGTGGATCAGGCGGTCCTTCTCCTCGATCTGGGTGCGTGGGCCACAGTCTGCCCACTCCAGGCCGGTGCCTTCACCGGAGAACAGCGCCCGTTCGATGTTGCTCAGGGACGCCGGGTCGACGGATCGGCGTACGGTTCCCATGATTTCGTCGGCGCTCATCGGGGTGGCAGGTACCCCGGCGCGGGCCGCGGCTTCGGTGATCCCCGGCAGCCGGCGGGCGATTTCCACCGCCTGCTCCGAGGGGTCCTTCTTGCGGTCCGCGGTCTGAGCCTGGAACGTGATCGAAATCCGGGCGCCCAAGCGGACGCCGCCGGTGACCAGGCCGGTCGCCAACTGGTACATCGAGTCGCGGGCCAACTTCGGTGCGTCATGACGCACCCGCTGGGACACGGTCTCGTACAGCTCGATCCCGGTGTTGGGCAATGACTCGATCACCGCGACCAGGGCGACAATGTCCGAGGTCTCGCCCATCGCGGTCAACATCTGCGACCAATTGCCCACCGCCGCATCGAGTACGGATTGGTCGAAGTTCTCACTGCCCTGCGGGTATGCGTCGAGAACGATCGTGTAGTTGTTCACCTGCGGCATGTGGATCATCCCGAAGGGCCGGTTGTTTCCGTCAATGCCTTCGTAGATCTCGGTGTCCGCCAGCACACCCGGGGGCCGGTACCGGCCGCCGGGGATGCGGGAGAAGGTGCCCGAGCTGTAGATGTGTTCTCCGCGCTTGAACGCCCGCCGCCACTGCATCATCAAAAGTGCCCTCTCATATCCGCTACGTCCGTCCTTCTCGATCACCAACGGCACGAATGCAAGCGCCGTGAACAGCCCCAGAACCAGTGCGGGCACGAAGCCGATCGCCAGGCTCAGAAACACCAGGGCGATGACCGCGCCGATGCCGAGCATCGTGGTCCCGAACGTTGCCCCTGCCATGCCGGTCGACCTGGGCTTTCGCCAGTTGCCGTACATCCGGTACTCGGTCGTCGTCTCGGTCCTCGTCATCCCTCGAAACCTCCGTTGCGACTGGGTGGCATTGCTCCGGTCGGGCCGTCTCCGGATGTGCCTGGACCATCGGGCGCGCCCGGTGCGCCGTTGTGGTTGGTGGGTGTGCCGTCCACCCCGCCTTCGGCGTTCCCGCCGGACGGCGCTGACTGGTTGGACGGTGTGCCGTCCACGCCACCCGTGGCGTTTCCGCCCGGTGTGCCGCCGTCGATTCCGGAAGTGCCGAAGCTGGGGGGCGCACCGGAAGGTCCGGAAGGGCTGGTCATGGTCGAACTCGCCGAGGTCATACCTCCCGCGGCTGCCCCGCCGGACGCTCCAGCCGACGCGCCTCCGGTCGCGATCGCGCCGCCGACCTTGGCGCCGACGGCGGCCAGGCCCGCGGCTGCGGCAAGACCGCTGCCGCCGCCGCCGAGGGATCCGACTGCCGGGACGATCAACCGCATCAGGGACGGAAGGACCAGGGCGGCCGAGCACAACAGGAGTGCGCCGATCAATGCCGTCATCGCGCCGCCGTTCTCATCGCGGGAGGGCGCAGACTGCATGAAAAGCATTGCCGCTACGCCGATCACGAACGATCCGACCGGCTTGAACAGCAAGAACGCGAGTGTCCAGGCGATCATCTTCTCGTAGGCCTGTGAGCCGATCTTCGTGCCGCCGGCCGCGCCGGCAATCGGAAGCGCTGCGGTGATGACGACGAGCAGTCCCATCCTCATCAGCAGCAGGAACGCCATCACCAGGCCGCCGAGAATGCCGATGATCCCGATGACATACAGCAAGGACGTTCCACCAGGTGAGGCGTAGATTCCGATCTGAATCATCGCGTCCACGAGTGCGTCCGGATCCGAGCCGACAGTGCCGTCGATGAACCAGCGGGAGATGTTGTCCGAGAGCCGGGTGCCCAGTACGACGATGAACCCGAGCGAGCCCGCGAGCACCGTCGCCCGAGCGAGTTGCTGAACGCCTTCGGTGGAGACATCACGGATGGCACCGGATCGGGCCATCATCAGCCGGATTCCGAGGAACATCAGTGAGACCACCAGGAATGCGACCTGAATCCAGTACGTGTACTGGGTGACCTGGCCGAGCGTGGCCATGAAGGAGTTCTCGTCCTGGCCGGGAATGGTGATCCACCAGCCGAGCGCAAACTTCAATACGGCGGCGCCTGCGTCACCGAAACTCAGCCCCATCGTCTCGAACGCGCCGGTCGCAACCTTCTTGACGTAGGTCTGGGGAGCTTCGGCGACGGTTTGCGCACCATCGGCGCAGCTGGGCATTTCGACGCCGGTCACGGCTCCGAGCAGGTCGGTCGCCATCTGTAAGCCGCCGCCACCGAGCGGAACTGCGGCGCACATCGCCAGGTCCCCGGCAGTGTCGGCGGCGGACGGCCCGGGATCTTCTTGTGCGAGTGACGGCGAGGCGGTGCCGACCAGTGCGGCGCATGCCATGAGGCAGACCAGGAGGAACCGCTTCCACGCGGTCTGCGCCGTCACCACCACGACGTCCAGCCGTCGGAGAAGTCGGCAACCGCTCGCGCGCCGAACGGGTTGGCGCCTTGGACCTGCACGACCCAACCGGTTCCCTCACGCCAGACCAGGTCCAGCGAAATGTCGGCGTTCTGGGTGCGGCCGTCCTTGAGATTTGTCGTCGCGCCGATATGGACTCGCGCCAGATCTTCGGTGAAGTTCACCTTGATCATCTGCATGACGCGACCGGGGAAGTTGTCCGGAGCGGCTCCCGGCTGATTCGAGGCGTTGAAGGCCTTCTGCTCGGCGAGCTGGTCCTGCGAATCGGCGACCAGGCCCGCATCCTGGAGCATCTGGATTCGGTTGTTGCCGGTGGCGAGGTAGTTCAGGTAGTGGACTGCCGCCAGGCCCGCACCTTGGGCAGTGCGGGCGAAGCCGGTTGCGACCCCGGTGTCACTGACCGCCGTCGGTCCGTCAGAGGTGGAGAACGGCAGGTACATGTTTCCGTGGACGCGTTGGAGCATGATCCCGGACGGCGCGGTCGTCGCGGAACGCCCGGTGGCCGGCGAGGACTGCGCCAGCAGGACTCCGTTGTCGTTGAGTGGGGTGTAGACGACGCGGCCCTGCTCGTCGAAGAACGGGTCGGGTTCGAATTGGTCGGGCTGGGCCGCCGCGGTCGCACCTGATCCCTGGTCACCGGCGGGAACCAGCGGCTCGTCCCCGCCGCGTACGAAGATGACGATGCTGGTGATGATCGCGGCCACGACGATGACACCGAAGATCGATCCACCCATCAGCAGGCGGGTGGCGTTGTCGCGTCCGGATCCCGATTCGGGCTGTTCCGGGCGCGGGGCCGGTGTCGGGGTCTGGGTCTGGGTCTGGGTATCGGTAGGTTGCTCGCTCACTTGCGCGTTCCTTCCAGGTCGACCATGTTCTGCGGAAGTTCCGTCAGTGCGGTCGCCGCCACAGCGTTTTCCGGGGTGGAGAGGTTGAGCTTCCAGTCGGCGTCCGCCCAGATCACGTCGGTGCGTGTCGAGGCCAGGGACTCGTCCGGGAAGCGTTGAACGATGTCGACGGAGGCGGCGGTGTCGGTGTAGTCCGCGAACACGTAGCCGACGATGGACGGGACGACCGCGGGGTCGACCGTGCCGGTCGAGGAAATCAGGGAACGGTTGACGGCGAAGGCATCCCGTCCCTCTCCGCTCGCCGCGACAACGGACAGCACCTTCGACCAGGACTGATCTGCTGCTGTGGAGAGCTGGACGGATTGACCGATCGCGGCGAGCGCTGCGCCCTGTGGGGTGTGCGAGAACCCGGTCAGCGGCTCCCAGACCGCGCTTTTGGGGCCGTCGGTCTTCCCGAGCGGCACCATCACGCCGTTCATACTCGACCAGCTCGCGATGGCGGGGGCGTCAGTGAGCGACACCGTGGGGCTCTCGCTGCTGTCCTCGGACGAGCCACCGCACCCCGCTAGCGCCAGCGCTGCGACCGCGACTGTCGCACAAGCAAGTACACGCATTACTTCTCCTCTTCGAGCGGGGGAAACTTCTGTTGGATGTCGGTGACGAGGCTCGGCGGCTTGTCCGGCGCCGGAGCAGAGTTCTCGGGAATCCGGCCGGCCTCGATGAGAATGACGGCCATCGTGACGGCCGCACCGCTCGCGAGGATCCAACCGAACACCGCCGCGAGGAACTCTGCGGCGGTGGGTGATTCCAAGCCCGGTGTGTGCTTGTGGTCCCACGCCATCCGGCCGCCGACGAAGATGATCTTCGCGATGCACACCACCGCAGCGATGCCGGCGATCCAGCTCAGCGCGGTATTGATGTCTTGGGTGATGTAGTCGGGCAACTCCACCGCCGCGAGCAACATGCCGCGATCGGTGCCCGTCACGGCTGTACTCACAGGATCGAGCCGATGGCGACCGCGTGCACGAACAACGCCCCCGAGGTTGCGACCAGCGGCCCTCCTGCTGCGGAATAGGACAAGAACCTGGTGGTGCCGCTACCGATTCGAGCAACGTGCTGCTTGTCGATCTTCGTCATCGCGCGTACCCCTCTCATTGCCCGGCCAGGTTCGTCAGGATCAGGGCGGCGCTAGTCGCGATCACCACCCCGGTCGTGCTTCCGATCGCGAGTGTGACCGGGCCGCTTGCTAGCGCTACGGCCTGTTTTGCCAGGATGTTTCGCACCCGTATCACCGCCAGAACGGTCACGGAATAGACCATCGCTACTGCGCACGCGCCAGCGACAAACCAGAGCATCCAGATCTGCAGCTCCAATGGCATCGGGCCGGACGCAGGGAGAGTGCCGCCATCGGTGGGAATCATGGCGAACATCAGGCGCCGGCGGTGACTGCGTTGAGGATCGTGTTCGCAGAACCGGCGACGATCGCGCCTACGAGTGAACCGACGAGCATCGTCACACCGCCGGTCTGGCCCTGGCTCCACTTCTCCCACGCGAACTTGCCACCCGAGAAGACGAGAGCGGCGACGCAGGCGAGGAGGATGCCCCACAGGAGCCAGTTCACGAGACGCAGAAGGCCATTGGCTCCCGGCGGCAACTCGGGTGTGACGTTGAAGTCGATCGCGAGGATCGCGGTGTCGTGGATGGTGTGAATCATGGCTGTCCTTTCGGTGAGTGAGTTCAGTGCCCGGAGCGCAGATGCGGCAGTGAACGCTGGATTGCTGTGACGATGCCGACGCCGGCATCGATCACGTCCTTGGGAACCGCTGCACGGACTCCCTTGGTCTGTTCGGGCACACCGTCGAGCGGATGCCACCGGGGAAGCGCTGGCAGGGACGCTGCGGGGAGGAATCTGTGCCAGTCGATCCGCCAATGTGCGGCCGTTGCCGTCTTCACGACGTCGCGGTACTGGCGCACGCTCTTGTCGAGGGTCGGCGAGTTCGCGACGGTGATCAGCCCGAGAAGCTCACAAGCGAGGTTCTCCTCGCGGTGCTGGATGAGCCGCGCGTGCGCCCTCTTCAACCCGTAATCGGTTTCGCGGGCGACCATCACCACGTACGGGGACTCGGTCTCGACGTCATTGCCGCACGGCCATTGCCCGTCGCAGTCCCCGGTGAAACTGAGGTAGTGCGCCAGGGTGGAGACCCCTGCGCCGCCGTGAGCGCCCAACAGCCACACAGCAGGTCCCGGACGGTCCGCTGGAATCGGTGCGGAGTGGATTGCTGTGGTCATGCCAGTTCCCCGGTCTTGCCGTCGCGGCGGGTATCGGATTGGGCCGAGAGAGTGCCGAGGACATCGAGGGCGTCGGTCCAGGCGTCGATCGTGGCGGTGGACAACCGGCGGTGGTCGATGACTCCCGGGCGGGCCAAGACGGGATCGAACGGGACCTCGACGAAACCGGCGATCTGCGGTGCGAGTGCCGCCCGGATCGGGGCCAGTTCGACCGGGGAGGTGGGCATCTGATGGGAGACCACCACGATCGTCTCACCCAGGGTGTCCGGGCCGAATGTCGACTTGAGCCAGACCATTGCCTCTCGCATCCGGCTCAGCGGCTCGGACCGCGCGGGGGCCACGACGACCAGGGCGGCCCCGGACTGGATCAGCGGGGCCAGGCGGGGCGATCGAAGGGCGGTGCCGACGTCGTGGACGCGGGCACTCGCCCGGCCCTTGAGCAGCAGATCGACCATCATCGGATCGGCGCTGTGGCCGTGGTGGGAGCTGCCGACGACGACCGTCCCCGAGGTGGTCTCTGCCATCCGGGCGCTGAGACTGTCGATGGACCGGGCGGGATCGACGGCACGGAACCGGGTGCGGGAGAGCAGGTTGCCTCCGTCGCTGGTCGAGTCGATCGCGGTGATGTCCTTGCCGGTACCGAGCCGCAGTGCCGTGGCCAGGCCGAAGGTCGTGGTGGTGGTGGAGGCCCCGCCGGAACCGGCGACGACCATGGCGGACACCTTCTCCGGTTCGGCGACCTTCGGGGTTCGGCGGATGGGGACGACGTTGCTCATCGGATCTCCTCGAGGGTGGCGATTTTCAGACCTGCACCGGAATCGGCGACTGTGATGCGCTGCGGGATGGTGCTCTCGGAACCGGAGTCGGTACGCAGGAGCAACTGGACGTCGAAGGCGTTCGGGTTGGGGGTGGCCGCGATGGTCAGGCAGTGCGCGGCACCGGTAGCGGCGGCCGCATCGATCGAGGCCTGGATGGTGCCGACCGGGTTCGGAGTGAGCATCATCGAGGCGACCTTCGCGCCGTCGCGCTCGACGTAGTACGCGTAGTCGAATTCCTGGATCAGACCGGGACCGTTGGTGCGGTCACCAGGGCCGCGGCCGACGATCTTCCCTCCCCCAGTCGAGCTCTCGCACCAGGCAGGCTCGTCTGCCGCCACGGAAGGGCCGGCGGCCTGGACCGAAGACGGCAGCGGGGGCACCGCGACGTCCGTGCTGTTGTCGGAGGAACCGAGCACCACGACGGTGCCGGCGACTACCGCCAGTGCCGCCGCACCTGCGCCGACGATGACCCAAGGGTTCTTCTTGCCGCCGGCGGCGGACTCGCGGGCAGGCTTGACCTTCGATTTCTTCGGCTCTTTCGGTGCGGGCGCCACCACGTCGTCGGGCACGTCGTCGGGCACGACGGAAGCTCGGGCGGGGCGACGAGGGAGGCGGACGGACAATCCACGCCGTGCCTGCTCCTGGGCGACGAGTGGACCGCGCGGGATATGAGCACGGACCCAATCCGGTGCGTCCGCATACGGATCGGCGTCCACCTCGGGGAACTCGATTGCAGGCTCGCCGCCCGGGTCGGCGGCGTCTGTCTGCGGGTTCTCGACTGCCGTGTCGTGTTCGTCGGCCTCGCTCCAGCCGTAGACAGGCAGGACCGTGGTCGGATCGTCGTCGTGTTCGGCGACGGACGAAGGCGCGTCCGGGATCTCCGGTTCCATCTGCACCACCGGAAGCACGACGTCCTCGTATGGAGCCTCGTCGGCGGCGGGATAGCCGGTGTCGTAGTTTTCCTGCGGCACAGGGAAGTCCACGTCACCGCTCAAGTCGATGATGGCGTCCCCGTAATGCTCTGGGACGTCCGGGAACAGCTGATCCGTGCGATTGTCCGTCGCCATTTTTCCTCCAAGTTGATCGGCGAGGACAGGATGCTTTCCTGCCCTCGCCAGGGGCTCACGCCGGGATGCCCGCGCCGATCGCGTCGGTGATCATTCCCATCGGCAATCCGGGGACTGCGGTGTTCGCCTGGAAATCGGTCACTGCCTGGTCGAACGCGGCGACAGCCTGCTCGCCACCGGGAAGCGACGACACCGCGTCGCGGGCCTGCTGGTCGACGATCGGGGCAGCCTCAACCACGTCGCGGACAGCGTCGGCGGCCGCGGAGCCGACCGGAGCGTTGGCTTCCCACTGATCGAGGGTGGTCTCGGTCTGCGCCGTGATCGCCGCCTGGTCGATATCGGGAATCTCGACCTCGGTCGGCGCACCGACCTCACCGGCGCCGTAGGCCGTAGCCGCCGCCACGCCTGCTGCGCCGCCGATTGCCGCACCGACCGCAGCTGCGGGAACTCCGGCGAGTGCGCCGACGCCTGCGCCGATACCGGCACCGGCCGCCGTCCCGACGACACCGGCGGGGATGACACCGAGCGGCGTCAGAACCGGGGCGGCCAGGACGACCGCGCTGGTGCCGCCGATTGTGCCGCCGACAAGTCCGCCGGTCACGGCGCCGACGGCTGCGACAGGCACTCCGGCGGCGAGGGCACCGCCCACTGCTCCAGCTGCACCGCCCGCGACCTGCGCGGCCGCCAGGCGCTCGGCCTCCTCGGTCTTGAGGCCGGTGGAGCGCCAGAAGTCGGTGACCTGGGCTTCAATGACGGACGTCTGACCATTTGTGCGGTCAGCGGTGTCCTTGCTCATCCAGTTCGGGCGATCCCCGAGGTAACGACCCCAACGAACCTTGTCCTCCGGTGCCTGGATCGGCGCGGTGAACTCTTCGAGCTGCGTGGGCAAGTGCAGCTGCGAGTAGTCGATCGGCGCCACGTAGTTGCCCTGGTCGTAGGTGGGTGCGATGTACTCGTTCGAGTCGTAGTCCCAGTTGTCCAAGGGCTTTGCGGGCTGCTGGTACTCGACCGGCACCGGAACCCAGGTCTGCACCGGCTCGGGTTCGGGGGCGGGAGCGGTGGTGACCCCGCCCTGTGTGGACGGAGCGGGCGTGGTGACGCCGGACTGCGTCGACGGCGCCGTCGTCACGCCGCCCTGCGACGGTTCCGCGTGCGCGATACCGCCGCACACAGTGACAATGACCGCGGCCGTGACTGCCGTTGTGCCAGCAGCCCTCACAATCCTGGCCTGCTTACGGTGCTTACCCATATGTGCTGTTCCCTTCGATGGATGAATCAGTGGTCAGGCCGTTCTGTGAGAACGTCGAATCCGCCGACGTGGCGACGGAAGTAGAGGACGTCGGCGTAGCCGGCGAAGTCGCAGACGAGGAGCTGGCGGGCCGAGACGTTGCGGGCGCCAACGACGTGGCACTCGGCCGGGTCGTGCTCGTGGAAGAGCTTGACGACGAGGACGTTTTGTTGCTGGTCGAGAGGTCGGAGGCCACCGCGGCGAACATCTTCGCCACGTACGCGGTCGGGGCCAGCCCGGTGGCAGTCGCCGCCGACGAGCCGTACGAGCCGTGGGCTGCCTGAATGTTCGAGTACTTCGTCAGCGCCGCCAGGTCGAAGAGGTCCTTGTTCGCCTTGACCTCGCCCTTGACCAGGTCGAACGTCTGCTTGACCAAACGCTGCGTTGTTGCCGGCGGAACCAGATTGATCACCGCGTTGACCGTCTTCGCGGCGATGATGCCGAAAGCGGCAACGGGATTGGCCAGACCCACAGCCGCGACAGCGGCGATCGTCTCCGGCGTGATCACCTTCTTCGCGACCGTGACGACCGAGTTCACCGCCACGAGGCCCACCTTCATCAGCGCTGACAGCGCCTCTTGGCCGGTCGGCGGGGTCGCCCGAGGATCCGAACCCTCAGCCAAACGCTGCGACAAGGTCTTCTTCGGCGTGATCGAGAGGTTCTCGAGTGAGTTCTTCGGGACCTGAATGTCTTCGTTGATCACGTCGACCCCGACGTTGAACGCCGTCGACGCGAGAGCAAGTCCGATCGTCTGCACCGCGACGAACGGGTCGCCGCCGACCTCAGCCTGACCAGCAACGTTCGCCACAGCCCGTGCAATCGGAGCCTTCGGCGGAGCATCGCAGGCCAGGTCACCGGTCTGGCACCACATCGACACCCGACCGGTCAGTGAGCCGAAGCTGGTGGCGGTGTCGGCAACCGGACCGATCCCCGCCCCGGTCCCCGTCGTGACCGTCACGGCGGGAAGGGCCTTCACCGCAGAACCCGAGGTCCCGGGGGCAGGGGACGGTGTGGTCTGGGAGGTGCCGGGGAAGATGCCGGCGCCCTCCGCGCGGGTCGGGGACCCGAACAGCGCGGCCGATGCGATGGACGATGCCGGAACGCCGCTGACCTTGCCGGCACCCACCTCAGTGAGCCACTCCGAGGCAGCGTGGGCGAACTGGCTGTACGCCGCAATCGCGAGCTTCGTCGACGGGCACGAATCCAGGACCTTCTCCGCGGCGGTCTGGAGATTATCCTTTGCCGCGGTGACCGACACGGCGTAGGACTCCTTACCGCCGGGAACCGCACCACCGAACGCCGCGGGATACGGCACGTAAGCGCGGTCGACGTCCACACCGAGCTGTCGCGCGTGGTCGAGCAGCGGCGACATGATGTTCGAGAGCATGCCCGTGTCGGCCTTCACCGGCGCATCCGGTGAAGACTCGCCTGTGCCCTGCCCTCCGAGCACGAACAACGCGGGGCAGTCCTGCACCAACTGATCGACCCAGTTCGTTGATGCGTGTGCGGGAACCGTATTCGCACCGACGCTCACCGCTACCGCGACAACACCGACGACCGCCGAGGCGACGAGCCTGCGGCGCGCACCCGCTAGTCCTGAACTCTGAACCATCTCCATTCGGAACCCTTCAATCTCGTTGGGAGCCGGGACGGGGCTGGTGGCCCCTCCATCGGCCGGGACGAACGGTCAGGCAGGCCAGCCAAGGAAGCCCCCACCGAGAGCGGCAAGCAATGTGATGAGAAGAACGAGGAACATGCCGAAAACCCTTACGTGAGAATCAAACTGGGATGCGTCCGGGAATTTAGACGACTGGCTGAATGCCGACCCAGGGCGACGAGTACGGCACCAGCGAGTGGCCCGCAGGGCAGGTCGAAAACCCAGGAAGGTCGATGCTGTAGCAGGTGTAACCAGGGGCCCGGCCAGCGCAATGCGCGACGACGCAGAGCGGTCGTCCACCCTCGTTCATCGAGATCAGAACGTGAGGAACGGACTCGCTGGAACTCGCCTGTAACGCAAACAGGGCGGAAGTAGGATTAGTACGCGGGTGGATCTGGGCACCCATAGACATCGGAGCCTCCAACTGGGTACAGAAATGGCCCGCGAGGATCCGAGATCCTGCGGCGCGGACGTTTACGTGCTGAAACGCTGTGGGGAGTAGAACCCCAGGTGCGGGCGAGGACGCCAATCATCTCCGCACCTGGGGCTTTCTCGTCTACGGGGCCGGCACGCGATTCCGGAAGCCGGGGCGCTCGATGGCGCACATGGTCAGAGTTCCGGTCGTATGGGCGTTGACCGGGGACGAATCCGACGGCTGCGCGAGTCGCCGTAATGGGCGAGGCGAAACGCAGCCCGAGGTTCGCGTTCTCGATGATGCCGAAACATGCTGAGCGCATGCGGAAGTCACGGGATGACCCCGTGACAGATACCGCAGACCACGTCGAGCGCAACGATTCAACCCATCTTGGATATGACTGGGAAACGGTGCGTGCGTGAACGCACAACACCGCGCTACGTCTCGAACCTAAGTGGCCGGAGCCGGGCTCAAGGAAGACCCCATAAGGGGTGGCCGGGAAAGTATAGGTGCGCGCACATTGTTTGCGCAACGGATGCGGGAGTGTCATGCCGGCCACCTCCTCCCCGAAGCTGCCCATTCGATTTCTACTACTGTCAATACTAGTCGACGCCATTAATGTACGCAATTGATGTGCGGAGTCTTGTTCGACGATTGACCAGGAGGGCGCAACAATGAGTGAGCAAAGTCCAGATCTGCAGCAGGGAGACTCGATGCCGCGCATCGGCGTACGCGGCTTCAGTGGTGCCGCGCTCGACCGTGCGCTCGCACGTAAGAAGATCACCGCCGAAGACCTCGCAGACAAGATCGGGATGAGCCACCAGGCCGTATCCACTTGGCGGCGTGGGAAAGCTGCACCGACTCCGGCCGCGCTCAAGAAGATGGCGGAAGCCCTCGGTATCTCTCCAGCCGACCTCACTCCGATACCGTCCGGCAAACTCCGGCTGGCCGACCTGCGGTTCCATGCCGGGTTCAACGGCCGTGCCGCAGCGAAGGAACTCTCGATCTCGCCGACGTCTCTGTCCGAGATCGAGCGCGGGCGCAAACCTTACGATCCGGTACTGGCAACCGCCTTTGCGGAGCTCTACGCGGTCAAGCTGGAGGATGTCGCCGCCGCTTGGGAGCGCACTATCGCGGACCGCACGACACGCGTGGACAATCTGTAGACTTGTCCGCAATTGATGTTCGCGTTTGTTGACCGCGACGTCGCGGTTGTTGGGCATTGGAGTACCCCCAGCGTTGGTGCCTGACTCCCAAACTGCCGCAGCTTCGGCGTGTCGGCGGTCCGGGGGCCTGAATCTGCGGCAGAATCACCCGCGATGGTCAACCGGCAACGAGAGCCGGTCGAAGAGAGAGGGGCGCATCAAATGGCTCAGCCGTACAAAGGCCCTCGTATTGGGGTCTCCGGGCGAGTGCCTGTAGCGGTGAAGCATCTCCTCGATCAGAAGAGGGCGGAACTCGGTCTCACGGAGAGTCAGCTCATAGCTGATGTTCTCAGTCTCTACGTTGGCCGGCCCGATCTCGTTCGCGAACTTGGCCAGGAGGTGCTGCCGTTGACGGCCTGAACGACAAAATAAGCAACGGTTTGGGGTTGGGCGACTCCTACTGATTGCCGCCATATTCGTTTAGCAGTTACGCAGCCAGACCCGAGATACGAAAAACCCCCGCTCCGTGGGCGCGGAACAGGGGTCCTCGAGGTTGGCGAGAGTGAGCTAGCAACTCCCTCTCAGCGGTACTGCTATTCCCCGAAGGGACTGTCTTGCGTGACAGAGCCCAGGGTAGCACTGCGTACCCTGATGCCGGTTCAACAATCCATGCGCGTGTCTCGACTCACGAGTACGCGACCACCCGATACCGCGGCAGCAGTCCTGCCCGCCCGCGATACGGCACAGCCCGGACACCGCGCGCCATCCCGGGGCATATCTGCGGACATCAGTGCCAATCGTTGACCCCAGCGTTCGTCAACGCGATCGGCGGCCGCGAAGAGGCGTGCCGGCGATTCTGCAGGGTGACGCTCGACCTCGGCGACGGCGCGTACGGCGGCATCGCTCACTGGATCGGCGCCCAACACTGGGTTGAAATCTCGGTTCGTGAGGCCTACAAGCACCTCTACCTCATCATTCGCCCAGCCCTCTGCCGGGTTCGAGGCGGAGGCGGGGTCTCTCTCAAAACGCTGATCAAGGTGGCCGCCGAGATGGCCGCGGCCGCAGACCACGACACCGGCCAGAACTCCCGGCTCAAAAACGACACCCTGATGGAACGGACCGGGTACTGCAAGAGCACCGTGCAGCGCGCGAAGCTCGCCCTCAAGATGCTCGGCGTGGCCACCGAAGTCCTTCGCGGCCGACTCCGCCGATGGCGGGACCGTGGCGACGGCAGAGGTTCCGAACGGATGGGGTCGTATCGAGTCGGAGACAAGTCGCGCGGCTGGGCGTCTGTGTGGGCGCTGCATCCGCGCAGGCCTGTGGATAGAACGCGCATCTCAATGGGCGGATCCCTACAAATGGCACCCCACCCCCGTAGGGGTCACTCTTTAGATCTTTCCTCTCGTAGAGAGGTTTCTAATACAAACCAATCTGTGCAAAAACGAGCCGCTCCGCGGCGCCCTGAGACGAGGGGTCAACTCGAGAAGGCGGCCGCCAACCGGAAGGGCGTGTTGCTGGCCGCCAGGTGGCTCAGCAGTCCACGAACGGCGGCATGGGCGCGTGGACATACCTCACGCGGGTGGGGACCGGCTCTGGCCGAATCAGCCGCTCATGGTTGGACAGCGGACGACCTCAACGACACGATCGATTCCTGGGCGGCGGCCCATCGAGTGACCCCGACCCCGAATTCCCCGATTGCATTCGTCCGCTGGCTCCTGCGGGAACAAGATCTTGCCTTCCCCCCGCACATCCTCGCAGAAATCGCGTTCGACCAGGAGAAAGCCGAACGAGAACGGCAGGCGGTCGAGTTTGCTGCCGAGCGCGCTCGTTACGCGGATGCCGCTGGCCCCGACTCCCCCGGACGTTGTGCTGCTCGCGCTGTGATCGCCGAACACACCGCCATCATCGACCAGCGTCGGAAGGATCGGCGCCGAAGTGAAGCTCAGCAAGACTGGGTCGCCCGAGCCGAGCTGGTCGCTCGACGCCGGAAGGATCGGAGGGGATGACCGGGCGATCAGGACTGGGCGAGGTTAGGGGCGGCCGTTGTCCCGCGCAGCCCATCGACGGTGGAACTTCTCAAGGGTGGCGGCGTCGACATCGATCGGTCGATGCGCAAGCCACCGAAGGTAGAGCCGGTCGTCAAGATCCCGGGGATGCGCGCCCGGTCGGTCCGCAGGCTGGTCCAGGTGCTCCGCCAGCATGTACTCGAGGAACTTCGGAAGCTCGCGGCCCGGGCCGGCATTGCGTTCGACAGTGTCGATTATGTGTGGCAAGACGACACTGGAGGTAGCTGCACCCACCCGCAGCAACGCGGCCTCGAGCGCGTCGCTAGGTCGTGGACCAGCAGCATCGTTCAACTCGGTGGTGGCCTCGAGCAGTTCGGTAAGCGCCAGTACTGGTATCTGGACGGTGCCGGGGCCGACACTCATTACCCGGTCCGGGCCCTCGCGAAGTGCTTCGCTCTCAGTTGAACTCGTACTCATCCGTTCTCCTCCAGGTTCGTCAGGCTGTCGCCGATGGCAGTTGCTGAAGAACCATAGTGGGGTGCGAACCTGCCAGCCGTCGCGTTGAACGTGCAGTGCACGTAGTACGACGCGCCATCGGTTCGCACCCCATACCGGGTGCCGGATGTCAGGCGGCAAGCCCTACCAGCAGAGAGGACCCGTACCCGGTCGTGCCTGAACGATGCCCTGACGGGCCTCCACTCCCCTGGCCGGATCTGCTTCTTCCGCAGCGATGATGGTCAGGTCGGCAGGAGTCCACCCCTCGTCGCCGGCAAACCGGAGAAAAAGCGCCAGGTCGACGCGGGTGACCTCTCCCTTGCGCAGGTCGTTTCGAGCCTGCTCAAGTTCCGGGATGCTCTTCTCGTGGATCTCTGGAACCTCAGTCGCCCACCTGGACAGCGATCCGGGCGGATTGTGATACCACTCCAGGAAGATCCCCGTCGCCAGGGTGAGCTGGCAGACACCGACAGGATCAGGTGAGGATTCCGCAATCAGTCGCGCAGCAGTCCGCAACGCGTCAAGGCTGAAATCCTGCTGCGGGCGATTCTCGGCCGAGGTGATGTCGTGAACGACCCCGCTGATCTTCTTCCCCTCCGCAGATTCCCGCGTGCGTGTTGTCATATAGGTCAAACGCGGCTGCGACCCCCGGACCGTCACCTTCGATGCAAAGGGCGCACCAGCTGGCTTCGCTCCGATCGCGAAATCCTTTACGTAGTCTTCGTATTCGTTCAGCCGCTCGAAACCACCAAAGAACTTCCATACATCCTGCACACCGCGCTCGACGGCGGCCGCGTCGGCACCGAGGATGCTCTCTTCGGCACCTGGACCATGTTCGGTGACCTGGGTCCGGTAATCCCATTCGAACGCCCCCACAGAGCGTCGAGTAGGTACAGGTTGGCGTGCGTCGCCGACCCACAGCTCCACACCGAAGACCTCGCCGCGCGCGGACAAGATCGGATGGCCGGCCATCCGAGCCCGAATGTCGCCCTGCGCTTTGCTGGCGATAGTGATCAGCTCCATCTGCTCTTCGCCGGTGACCGCCACCGCCTCGACGAGCAGTTTCGCCAACTTGCTGATCTGTGCGCCCTCGCCGGGGCTCCTGGCGATGCTCCACTTTCGATTGCGGAGACTGGTGAACTCCTTCGGTGCTCCATCCTCCGCGACCAGCGTCGGCTCCTCATCGGACCAACGCCCGAGCGTCTCGACAATCAGCCAATTCGCCAGCTTGGCGCTCTTCATGCTCGCCGGCCGCTGTGCTACACGCGGTTCCACCGTGTCAGTCAAATGCTCTACCCCCTTGCATGGGCTAGAACCCTAGCAACGTCGGCGCATTGACTCTGCGGCAGACCTCATCTCCTCGAACATCGCGGCATCATGCGAACAGAAAACCGACATGAAGTCGGTTTCGTGTGCCAGTTCCCTTAAGCGCGAATGATTTTCGCGTACCGCGGCGACGTCGTCCGCAAGGATCGTTTCCACTACTCGCACGGCCCCGCGTCGCAAGCTCCAGGGCGCCGACTGGTGAATGGTGGTGTGATGAAAGAACGCATCCCCGGCATGGAACAACCATCCACGCCCGTCGACCTGCAAGGCAACACCGGAATGCCCTTCCGAATGACCAGGTAGAGGCACCAGCCACATGTTCTCGACACCATCGATCGGATAGGCAAGCTCGAAACCCAGCAGTTGCTCAGTCATCTCGTCGTACGTCTGCACATTCGCGAGGGCCGTGAGATGCGGTTGCCGGTACCTGAATCGCTCGGACAACGTGCGCTGAGCACGTGCCGTTTGTAGTTCTGTGCACGTGGTATGCACGACGGCGTCGGGGAAGTCCGTTGCGCCGCCGATATGGTCGTAGTCCAGGTGGGTCACGACGATATGCCGGACGTCGGATCTGCTATATCCCAATCCCTCAACTTGATTGACGGCGGTTTCCTCTGCGCGCAGCGCGGGTCCCAACATCATCGCGGGCGCGCCGAGCCGTCGCCGTGGTGACTCGATGTCACGAAGGCCGAGGCCGCTGTCGACGAGGACCAGGCCGTCGGATGTCTCGCAGAGCAGAACATGTGAGACCAGGGGGCCGACAAATGGCGTGAGGAACGTTCCGCAATTCAGATGATGGACTCTGCTAATGGACAAAGCTCGACACCGCCCCGGAAGTAGGAGTGACCGCAGAGATCGCACCCTGCAGCTGCTACGACCGGAACAAGAGTTGTGGGTCCCGGGAAGAGTCCCCCATTCGAGGGAAGCGGAGCCATAGTACATGGGACCATGGGTGCATAGATAGCGGGCGGCCGTTGGGGTTTGAATCCGGAACTTGTTCTAGCAAACCGCGCTGGTACCGTTCCGCGGGTTGGTTTTTGTCGCTGGGTGGGCGGAGGTGCTAGTGAGTCGGCAGCAGGCTAGGGGCTTAGCCACCAAAGCTCAGATCATCTCGGGCGCGGCCGAGGCATTCGAGCAGAACGGCTACGTCGGGACCAGCTTGGAGGCGATCGTCGAGAGCATTGGGCTTTCGAAGGGTGCGTTGTACTTTCACTTCGGCTCCAAGGAAGAGCTTGCGCGGGCCATCATCGCCGAGCAACACGCGATCTCCATAGCTGCGGTCGAGGC
>NZ_JBHWUE010000018.1:0-125718 GCF_042738615.1 Rhodococcus sp. NPDC059968 | reverse complement strand
GACCTGAGGACACCGTCGACAGAACAAAACCACAACCACCCACTAAACCACCTGGTCAAACCACATAAACTGCTGCCAAACCGCCGCAACTTCGGGCTAGCGGCCGATCAGCGCAGGCCCTCCGGAAGGTCGTGCTCCGACACCGCGACTCGCTGGTCGGGGCTGGTCCGGATCTGCTCGGACTCGGGGATCAGGCTCTGCAGGAAGTCCCATTCGACCTGATCGATTGCGTCCTCCGCGCGGGAACGCACCGCCGCGTCGCGGGTGCCCCACGCGATCGGCATCGGGCTGACCATCTCCCACGTGTCGGCGTCGCTGCGGGTGCTGCGGTCGTTCAGCAGTGCGACGGACGGCACCCTGTCACCCACCCTCTGCTTCTGACCGGTCCGGATCGGAACGTTGCGGGTGACGAGGGCGTACGACGCCCGGCCCGCGGAGGGCTTCGCGACGTCGATCAGCGACAGCAGGGTGACCGCGCGGGGATGGACCTCCGAGACGACGGCAGGCACCAGCGGGCTCTTCGCGTACAGCTCCTCGATGCTGCCGACCTTCTTCGGCACCCAGAAAGCCACCCACACGGACGTCAGCGCGGCGATCGCCACGACGACACCGAGGATGATCGACCAGGGGTGCGCGAGCAGGATCAGACCGACAGCGGCGGCCGCGAACAGCAGCGCCACCACGAACGCCGACACCTGCAGGCGTCGCATGTCGGCGAACGTCTGGTTGACAGACTTCGCGTAGGGCCGGTCGACGGTGAACTCGAAATGTCGCACGGCCCCAGCTTAGAGGCCCCGGGTCCGGCGGCTACCCGATGGCCGGGCCCAGCAGGTCGTCGGCGTCGGTGATCCGGTACGCGTACCCCTGCTCGGCGAGGAAGCGCTGCCGGTGGGCGGCGTACTCGGCGTCGAGCGTGTCGCGTGCCACCACCGAGTAGAAGTGGGCCTGGCCGCCGTCGTGCTTCGGTCGCAGCAGGCGGCCCAGCCGCTGAGCCTCCTCCTGGCGGGAACCGAACGTACCCGAAACCTGGACGGCGACAGACGCTTCCGGCAGGTCGATCGAGAAGTTCGCGACCTTGCTGACGACCAGCCTCTGGATCTCGCCCGCCCGGAAACGGTCGAACAGTTCCTCGCGCTCCTTGTTCTTGGTCGACCCCTTGATGACCGGGGCGTTCAACGCCTCACCCAGTTCATCGAGCTGGTCGAGGTACGCGCCGATGATCAACGTCGGTGCGTCGGTGTGCCGCTCCAGGATCGACTTCACCACCGCGATCTTGGTGTGCGCGGTGGAACACAGCTTGTACCGCTCGTCCGGTTCGGCGACGGCGTAGGACATCCGTTCGGCGTCCGTCAGCGTCACCCGCACCTCGACGCAGTCGGCGGGAGCGATCCACCCCTGCGCCTCGATGTCCTTCCACGGCGCGTCGTACCGCTTGGGTCCGATCAGCGAGAAGACGTCACCCTCGCGGCCGTCCTCGCGCACCAGGGTGGCGGTGAGGCCGAGGCGTCGGCGGGACTGCAGGTCTGCGGTCATGCGGAACACCGGGGCGGGCAGGAGGTGCACCTCGTCGTAGATCACGAGACCCCAGTCGCGGGAATCGAAGAGTTCCAGATGCTTGTATTCGCCCTTGGTGCGCCTGGTGATCACCTGGTACGTGGCGATCGTGACCGGGCGGATCTCCTTGCGCTCGCCCGAGTACTCGCCGATCTCCTCCTCCGTGAGCGACGTGCGCGCGATCAGCTCACGCTTCCACTGCCGTCCGGCGACCGTGTTCGTCACCAGGATCAACGTGGTGGCCTTCGCCTTGGCCATCGCCGCCGCACCGACCATCGTCTTACCCGCCCCACAGGGCAGGACGACGACGCCGGACCCGCCCGCCCAGAACGAGTCGGCGGCCATCTCCTGATAGTCGCGCAGGTGCCACTGGCCGTCCGCGGACCCGGGGGACGTGCCGTCGAAGTCCAGGTCGATGGCGTGCGCCTCGCCGTCCACGTACCCGGCGAGGTCCTCCGCCGGCCAGCCGACCTTGAGCAGCAACTGCTTGAGACGGCCGCGCTCGCTCGGGTGGACGACGACCGTGTCGTCGTCGACGCGGGCACCGAGCATCGGGGCGATCTTCTTGTGCCGGGTCACCTCGGTGAGGACCGCGCGGTCCAGGCTGACCAGCGTCAGACCGTGGGCCGGGTTCTTCACCAGCTGCAGGCGCCCGTACCGCGCCATCGTGTCGACGATGTCGACCAGCAGGGGCTGGGGCACCGCGTACCGGGAGAAGTTGACCAGCGCATCGACCACCTGCTCGGCGTCGTGTCCGGCGGCGCGCGCGTTCCACAGGGCCAGCGGGGTGATGCGGTAGGTGTGGACGTGTTCGGGCGCGCGCTCGAGTTCCGCGAACGGCGCGATCGCCTGGCGGGCGTCGTTCGCGCGTTCGTGATCGACCTCCAACAGCAGGGTCTTGTCGGATTGGACGATCAACGGTCCGTCGGTCACGGAAGCCTCCTCGAAAATGCGGTGCCGGATGTAGCCAGCCTGTCCATTGTCCTGATCCGAGCGGCACCGCGCCACGTCGCGGCCCCCGCCGCGGCCCGATACCTGCACATCCGGGGCGGTCGGGGCCTAAATTGAGGGACAGCCGGATGGATCGACCCAGAGACGAGGCTCGCGATGACACAGCCCCCCGACGACCCCAACCGTCCCGATCCGAACGTCCCCGGCGAACCGCCGAACAACCCGCAGCAACCGTACCCCCAGGGTGGGCCGCAGCAGCCGTACCAGCAGGGCCAGTACCCGCAGCAGCCGTACCCGCAGGGGCAGTACGCCCAGCAGCCCGGTCAGTATCCGCCGGGACAATACGGGCAGCAGCCCGGTCAGTACCCGCCCGGCCAGTACCCACCGCAGCCGAAGAAATCGCGCAAAGGGCTGTTCATCGCCCTCGGCGTCGCGGTCCTGGTGATCATCGCCGCCATCGCAGCGTTCGGTGTGTTCGCCCTCGAGAGCACCGACAAGAACGCCCTCGACGTCGGCGACTGCCTGTTCTTCGAGTCCGCGTCCACGACCGCGGCCGACACCTCACACGAGAAGCGGGACTGCTCCGACAGCGAGGCCACGTACGAGGTGGCGCAGAAGAACGACGGCGACGTCCAGTGCGCGGAGGACTACTTCTCCTACACCCTCGTAGGCGAGGACAAGGATGTGCAGACCACGCTCTGCCTCGTTCCGAACATGATCGAGGATTCCTGCTACCTGCTCGAGGACGACGGCCGGATCGTGCCGTCCGACTGCACCGACATGCAGACTGTCAAGGTCGTCAGACGCGCGGACGGCCAGAACGACGAAACCCTGTGCAACGAGTTCGACAACGCATTCCCCATCGCGTTCTCCGAACCCGAGCGCACGTACTGCATCGAGGTCAACCTCGGCGGCTAGCCCCCGTGAGTACTTATTAACCGCGGGACGTTGATAAGTACTCACGGGGAGTTAAATTCACGGGTATCGAGTCCGTTGAACTGCACGTTCCCCTTCGATAGCGTTCGAGATCAAGCAAAATCACTGCGCGCGGGGAAGGTGGGAACGATGGCGCGAACCCAGCCCGACACCCGGCGCGGTGCCGGCCGTTCCGGCGCCAGTGCGGGCACGGTGCTGCGTACCGTCCTCGACCGCGGGCCGATCGCGCGCAGCACGATCGCACGGGTCACCGGGCTCTCACCCGCGACGGTGACGACCGCCAGTGCACAGCTCGTCGAACGGGGTCTGCTGCGGGAACTGCCGGAGATCGCGGGCCCCACCGGTCTGGGACGGCCACACGTACCGGTGGACCTCGACGACACCCGCTACGTCGTCTACGGCATTCACCTGGCGATGACCCACGTGACCACAGCATTGGTCGACCTGCGCGGGCAGGTGCTGGCGCGATCCCGGGATCCGCACTTCGGGCTCGGACCGGCCGAGATCCTGCGGAACGCCGTGACGACCCTCGAGGCGTTGGCCTCCCCACACGGTGACGTATCCGTCCCGATCGGCGTCGGTTTCGCAGCCGGCGGCTGGATCGACTCGGAGTCGGGTGTGGTGCGTGAGCATCCGATCCCGGGGTGGAACGGGTACCCGGTCCGGGCGGATCTCGAGCACCGCACGGGTTTGGACGTCCGGATGGATTCACACGCGCGCGCCCTCATCGACGCGGAGGTGCTGTTCGGGGAGCCGAGGGCGCGGGACAGTGTGGTGCAGCTCTTCGTCGGGAACGTGGTGGACGCTGCGTTCGCGACCGGAGGCGTGGTCCACCACGGCCCTCGCGCGGCGGCAGGCGCGGTGGCGCACGTGCCCGTCGAGAACAGTGTCGAGGAATGCACCTGCGGGCGTACCGGATGCGTGCAGGCCACCCTGTCGGATCGGGTGCTGGTGCGCAGGGCGATGCAGCTCGGCATCATCGAGCGGCCCATCTTCCGGGACCTTCTCGACGCGGGCCGACGTCGGCAGCCGGCGGCACTGGCACTGTTCGAGGAACGGGCGCACGGCGTGGGGGTGGTGGCGGCCCGTCTCCTCGATCTGTTCAACCCGGAGGTCCTGATCGTCTGCGACCAAGGCGTGAGCCAGATTCCGGGTTCTCTCGACACGGTTCGGCGAGCAGTCGGGGAGTCGTCGGCGACGTGTGACGACCCCTCGCGGTCGGTGTTGTCCACCAGTTTTCCCGGGCGGGCACTGCCGGTGTCCGCCGGTTCCGTGATCCTCGCGGAGCTCTACCGGGCACCGCTCACCAGCTTCGTGCGGCCGCTGGCCGGAATATCGTGACATGTATCACAGGGCCGGAGTTAATTCGGTGGGAAGCAATGTTGACGTCGATTGCACTGGATCGCAAGGATATTGGTGTGAACACCACCACGGCGGACAGCGTGCGTACACCCTCGTGTCGCTCCGAGTCCTGTTGTCGCCGCACGCGACCGGGTCGCATCTGACGTCTCCGCGCTGACCTCGGCGGGCACTCGAAACACCTTTCCGTTCTTCCTTTCTCGCTCCTCTGTGGCACTCGACCGACCGCGTCCGGTGTGCCCGACCGGAGACCAAATCCTTCGAAGGATCAATCATGTCCAGTTCACTCGTGTCTTCCGTCGGGTATCGTCGCCTCACGCGCGCCGCCTTCGCCGGCGTCGTGGCGCTCGGGCTCGCGTCCTGCTCTTCCGGTTCCTCCGGCGGGCTTGCTCTCGAAGGCGCTGTGCCCGATCAGGTTCCGGACGGAACCTCGCTCAGCGTGTCCATCAAGACCACCCGACTTCAACTCGAGGCGACCGGCCAGCTCGCGGACCTCCCGTTCACCGTGTCGGACTGGCCGGACGTCAGTGCCGGTCCCGACGTGATCCAGGCCTTCCGGGGTAACGCAGTCGATCTGGCCACCAACGCCGCGATCCCGCCGATCCAGGCGCACGCCACCGGGCTCGACGCGAAGATCGTCGCGGTCCGGGAGAAGGAGCAGCCGCAGTACCTGCTGGCCACCGCTCCCGGCTCGGACATCACGGAACTGCCGGACCTGCGGGGCAAGAAGATCGCGTTCTCACCCGGGCAGGCCCAAGGTGTGGTGATCCTGCGAACGCTGAAGGCGCAGGGCCTGACGCCGGACGACGTCCAGCTCGTCGAGCTCCCCAGCCCGCAGTTCCTCACGGCGCTGCAGTCGAAGCAGGTGGACGTCGCGCCGCTGTCGGAGCCTACGGTGACGAAGTACCTGAACCAGTACGGGCCGGACGGAGCCAAGGCGTTGGCCACCGACGCCGTGGACGCGCTCACGGTGCTCTGGGCCCCCGTGGAGGTCCTCCAGGACCCGGCCAAGGCCGCGGCGATCAAGGCGTTCATTCCGTTCTGGGCCCGCGGGGAGATCTGGGCGTGGGAGAACCAGGACGCCTGGATCCAGAAGTACTACGTGGAGAGTGAACAGGTATCGGCCGAGGACGGGAAGCGCATCGTCGCCTCCGTCGGGCAGCGTCCGGTCTACCCGGCCAACTGGGACGCCGCCATCGAGTGGACGCAGGGCACCGTCCAATTGCTCGCCGATGCAGGCTACTTCAGTGAGTTCGATGCCAACGAGTTGTTCGACCGCCGATTCGAAACACTCGCCGCTGACGCTGTTCCGGCAGAATACCGGGGCGGTGTGCAGCGATGACAAGCATTCTCTCCGCGCCCACAGCCGCACCGGCACGTACTGTCGCCCCCGGTGTCGAGAGGCTCGGCGCCGCCGATCGGCAGATCCGCCGACTCGGGTTGCGTAAGGCGTTCCCGTTCTCCCGGCTGGCCGGTGTCCTGCTCCTCCTCGCGGTGTGGGCGGTGGGAAGCCTGACCGGCGTCATCGACGCACGAAAGCTGTCCGCGCCCTGGACCGTGGTCACCACGGCCGTCGACCTGATCTCCACCGGCATCCTGCAGGAGCACGTCCTCGCGTCGTTGAGCCGTGCCGCCGTCGGTTTCGCGTTCGGCGTGGTGATCGGGACGGTCCTGGCCGTCGTCGCCGGTCTGACGCGTTCCGGTGACGCCCTGATCGACGGACCGATTCAGCTCAAACGCGCCATCCCGACGCTCGGCCTGATCCCGCTGCTGATCCTCTGGCTCGGCATCGGCGAGACGTTCAAGATTGTGATCATCGCGCTCGGTGTCGTCGTCCACATGTACATCCAGACCCACAACTCGTTGACGTCGATCGACAACCGCTACGTCGAACTCGCCGAGGTCCTCGGATTGTCCCGGGCCACGTTCATCCGCAAGGTCGTAATGCCGGGTGCGATGCCGGGATTCTTTCTGGGACTGCGCCTCTCGGTGACCGGTGCCTGGCTCACCCTCATCGTCGTCGAGGGAATCAACGCGGTGACCGGTTTGGGAAAGATGATGTACAACGCGCAGAACTACGGGCAGTCCGACGTGATTCTCGTGGGGCTCGCGGTCTACGGAATCTTCGGTCTCCTGTCCGACTCTGTCCTCCGCTACGTCGAAAGGCGGTCGCTGTCATGGCGCAAGACGCTCGCCGGCTAGAACCCGCCGCCGTGCAGGTGAGGTCCCTCGTCCGCGGATTCGGCGACAAGACCGTCCTCGACCGCCTGGACCTCGATATTCCCGAAGGGCAGTTCGTGGCCCTGCTCGGAAAGAGCGGGTCCGGCAAGAGCACGCTGCTCCGCGCGCTCGCCGGCCTCGACTACGACGTCGAGGGCCGCGGCGGAACCCTCATCGTGCCCGAGGAAGTGTCGGTGGCGTTCCAGGACTCACGGTTGCTCCCGTGGCTGAGGGTGCTGGACAACGTGACGCTCGGACTGGGCCGCACCGGCACGAGCAAGGGCGCCTCGGCCCTCGCGGAGGTCGGGCTCGCCGGTCGGGAGAAGGCGTGGCCCAGCGAATTGTCCGGCGGTGAACAACAGCGGGTGGCGCTGGCCCGAGCGCTGGTCCGCGAGCCCCAACTGTTCCTGGCCGACGAGCCCTTCGGGGCCCTCGATGCACTGACCCGGATCAAGATGCACGCCCTCCTGCAGGAGTTGATCCGTCTCCACCGCCCGACCGTCCTGCTCGTCACGCACGACGTCGACGAAGCGATCGCGCTCGCCGACCGGGTGCTCGTTCTCGACCGCGGGCAGATCGTCGTCGACGAGATCATCGACATCCCGAAGCCGAGAGTGCTCGGCGACAGCAAGTTCCACGAGTTTCGCAACACGCTGCTCGGCGCCCTCGGCGTCGAGGTAGCGGCACAGTAAGGGAGTTACACCATGAGTTCGTCACCACAGCGCCGGCTGCATCTCAACGCATTCCTGATGGCGATCGGACACCACGAGGCCGCCTGGCGCCTACCTGAGAGCGACCCGAACGCCAATCTCGATATCAAGCACTACATTTCGTTGGCGCAGACCGCCGAACGCGGAAAGTTCGACTCGGTGTTCCTCGCCGACAGTCCGGTGCTGTTCAGCAATCCGGAACGCAGGCCGAGCGGCAAGCTGGAGCCGACGATCATCCTCACGGCGATCTCCGCGGCCACCGAGAAGATCGGCCTGATCGCGACCGCGTCGACCAGTTACAACGAGCCGTACAACCTGGCGCGGCGGTTCGCGTCCCTCGACTTCGTCAGCGGCGGACGCGCCGGCTGGAACATCGTCACCACGGCCGGCGCCGATGCGGCACAGAACTTCGGTCTCGACGACACCCCCGCCCACCGGAGCCGGTACGAGCGGGCGGCGGAGTTCGTGGAGGTGTCCACCAAGCTGTGGGACAGCTGGGAGGACGACGCCATCGTCGCGGACAAGGAGGTCGCGATCCATGCCGACTCCGCCAAGGTGCACGTCATCGAACACGAGGGCCGATTCTTCAAGGTACGGGGACCACTCAATGTGCCGCGGTCGCCGCAGGGATACCCGCTGCTCGTGCAGGCGGGGTCGTCCGAGGACGGAAAGGATTTCGCCGCACGGTACTCGGAGGCCATCTTCACCGCCCAGCCCACCCTGGACGAGGGGAAGGCGTTCTACGCGGACGTCAAGGACCGTGTCGTGAAACTGGGCCGGGACCCCGAGCAGGTGCTGATCCTGCCCGGCATCGTGCCGGTCATCGGGGACACCGAAGAGGAGGCGCGTGAACTCGAGGCCGAGCTGGAGCGATTGATCTCGCCGGAATACGCCCGCAAGCAACTGGCACAGCGGTTCAATCTCGAACCGGAGCAGCTCCCGCTCGACGAGGAACTTCCCGAGGACTTGCCGTCCGAGGACGAGATCGAGGGTGCGAAGAGCCGATACACCCTGATCGTGGACCTCGCCCACCGCGAGAAGCTCACCGTCCGGCAGCTGATCGGGCGACTCGGTGGTGGTCGCGGACACCGCACATTCGCGGGCACCCCGCTCCAGGTGGCCGACACGATCGAGTACTGGTTCCGGAACGGCGCCGCCGACGGTTTCAACATCATGCCCGCGGTCCTTCCGTCCGGGCTGGAGAAGTTCGTCGACTCCGTGGTCCCGATTCTGCAGGACCGCGGACTCTTCCGCACCGACTACACCGAGACCACCCTGCGCGGGCACTACGGATTGCCGCGGCCCGCCAATCAGTTTGCGGTCGAGAAGGATTCCACGCTGGTGTCTGCGCAGTGACGACAGAAGCTTCGGGGGAGAACGCCGGCTGGCTGCGGTACCTGTTCGGGTACTGTCTGCGCCAACGCCGCAATCTCGTTCTCGCGTACGGGGCGGCGGCGGTGGCGGCCGCGGCCACCGCCACCCTTCCGCTGGCCGTCCGGCACGTGATCGACAACGCCGCGGTCGACACGAATCATGCACTGGCGCCGTGGATCGCGGTGCTCATCGCCCTCGCATCGATCCGTTTCGCCGCCGCCTACACGCGACGGTACCGCTCCGGTCAGCTGTCCCTCGGAGTGCAGTACGACCTGCGCGGCGACGCCTTCCGGTCCCTGCTGCGGCTGGACGGCGTCAAGCAGGACGGACTGCAGACCGGGCAGGTGGTCAGCCGGTCGATCTCGGACATCACGCTGATCCAGATGCTCCTGCAGTTACTGCCGCACATGGCGGGGAACCTGCTCATGTTCACGATCTCCCTGGCCGTGATGGCCGTACTGTCGCCCACGCTCACTTTGGTCGCCCTCGCCGTGCTGCCTGCGCTGTGGTTCATCTCCATGCGCAGCCGCGTCGACCTGTTTCCCGCCAACTGGCATGCCCAGGAACAGGCAGCGATCGTGGCCGGGGGAGTGGAAGCCGCCGTCACGGGGGTGCGCGTCGTCAAGGGGTTCGGCCAGGAAGACCGCGAACTCGAAGACCTCGAGAAGCGGGCAGGAGACCTCTTCCGTTCCCGGCTGCGCGTCGCACGGCTGACCAGCCGGTACAACCCTGCACTGCAGGCGGTCCCGATGCTCGGGCAGGCGCTGGTTCTCGCTCTCGGAGGATGGCTGGCGCTGCACGGCGCGCTGTCGCTCGGAACGTTCGTCGCCTTCACCACGTACCTGGCGTCGTTCGCCTCGCCCGTGCGTCAGCTCGCCACGCTGCTGACCGTGAGCCAACAGGGCCGGGCGAGCGTCGAGCGCGTCCGCGAGGTGATCGACAACGCCCCGGCCGTCACGACCCCACCCGACGCCGTGGACTTGCCGGGTGGGCCCCTCGAGGTGGTGTTCGACGACGTGGCCTTCGGATACGACCCGTCGAACCGCCTGCTCGATGGACTGTCGCTGCGGATCGCACCCGGGGAGGCGGTGGCGGTGGTCGGTGCCGCCGGGTCGGGGAAATCGACTCTGGCCATGCTCGTTCCGCGTTTGTACGACGTCGACGCGGGTGCGGTCACCGTCGGGGGGATCGACACCCGCCGGCTGTCGCTCGAATCGCTGCGCTCCGCGCTCGGCATCGTCTTCGAGGACAGCTACCTGATGTCCGAGACCATCCGCGCCAACGTGTCCTACGGCCGGCCGGATGCCGACGAGGCACTGGTGCGTGAGGCGCTCCGGGTGGTGCAGGCTGAGGAATTCGTCGACGCGCTGCCCGAAGGCCTCGACACCGTCGTGGGGGAGCAGGGGGTGACGTTGTCGGGTGGGCAGCGGCAGCGGATTGCCCTCGCCCGGGCATTGGTGACCGATCCGCGGATCCTGGTGCTCGACGACGCGACGTCGGCGGTCGACGCCCGTGTCGAGGCCGCCATCCACCACGAACTGTGCGTCGCGACCAGCGAACGGACCACGCTGATCATTGCGCATCGCCGGTCGACGCTCGCGTTGGCCGACCGCATCGCGGTGCTGGCGCACGGGCGCATCGTCGACGTGGGCACGAGCGCCGAACTCGACGAGCGGTGCCCTCTGTTCCGCGCGCTGCTGTCGAGCGCGGACGACGTGACCGCTCCGGACACGTCACCCGAGCCGCCGGACGTCGACGGTGTCACCGCCGAACTGTGGCGCCGGGAGGACGGCGACGAGGTATCCGGGGTGTTCGATGCCAGAGCCGCAGCGGCTTTCGCGACCGCGGCCGCGGGTGCCAGTGGACCGTCCCGCGGAGGCGCGTCGGGCGGGATCCTCTCTTCGGCGCCGCCCAGCCCCGACGTGATCGCTCGGCTCGACGACCTGCCGCCACTCACGGGGAACCCGGACGTCGCCGCGGACGAGGCGCGGGCCGCCGACCCGGCGTTCGGGCTCGGCTCGCTGCTGCGGCCGCTTATCCTGCCGCTGGTCGCGGGCTTGGCGCTCGTCGGGCTCGACGCCGTCGCGCAGATCGCGGTACCGGTCCTCGTCCGTACCGGGGTGGATCGGGGAGTGCTGCAAGGCGCCCGCGACCTACTGCTGCTCGCGGCGGCCGCGACCATTCTGGTGGTGCTGCTGGACTGGGCCGTCAACATCGCCCAGGCGCGGGTGACCGGGCGGACGGGCGAACGGTTGCTGTACACGTTGCGGGTCAAGACGTTCGCGCAGCTGCAGCGGCTCGGTCTGCAGTACTACGAACGAGAACTGGCCGGCCGGATCATGACTCGCATGACCACCGATGTCGACAGCCTGTCCAACTTCCTGCAGACGGGTCTGGCCACGGCGGTGGTGAGTGGGCTGACGATCTCCGGTGTTCTGGTGGCACTCCTGGTGATCGATGCGGAACTGGCCCTCGTGCTGGTCCTCGTGGTGCCCGTCCTCGTCGCGGCCACGGTCGTGTTCCGCCGAAAGTCCGTGCCCGCCTACGCGGAGGCCCGCGATCGCGTCGGGATCGTCAACGCCTACCTGCAGGAGAATGTGACGAATATTCGCGTCACGCAGGCATTTCGGCGCGAGGACTACAACGCCGCCCAGTTCGCCCGGCGAGCCTGGGACTTCCGGGAGTCGCGGCTACGCGCCCAGCGATACATGGCGCTGTACTTTCCGTTCGTCGAGTTCCTGTCGGTGGTGGCGACCGGGCTGGTGCTCGCGGCCGGGACGGCGCGGATCCACGCAGGGTCCCTCACCGTCGGCACCTTGATTGCCTTCGTGCTCTACGTCGAACTGTTCTTCGCTCCCGTGCAACAGCTTTCGCAGGTGTTCGACGGCTATCAACAGGCGGTGATCGGACTCGGTCGACTGCGGGGTCTGATGAGGACACCGACCACAACGCCGCAGGCGGGCGATCCGATCGTCCTCGACCGCATCCAGGGCGGCATCATGTTCGACGACGTCCACTTCGCGTACGAATCCGGCAGGGGAGAGGCGCTGCGAGGGGTGGCGCTTCGCATCGAACCGGGTGAGACGGTCGCCCTCGTCGGTCAGACCGGCGCCGGCAAGTCGACGGTGCTCAAGCTGCTCGCCCGGTTCTACGACCCCACGGAGGGCGCGGTGCGGGTGGACGGCATCGACACCCGGTCACTCGACCTCGCGTCGTTCCGGCAGCGACTCGGTGTCGTTCCGCAGGAGCCGCACCTGTTCGGAGCCACCGTCCGCGACGCCGTCGCCTACGGGCGCCCGGACGCGACAGACGCGGAGGTGGAGGCCGCCAGCAGGGCGGTCGGGGCGCACGAGATGGTGTCCGGGCTCGCCCTCGGATACCTGCAGCCGATCGGGGAGCACGGACGCAACCTGTCGGCTGGGCAACGTCAGTTGCTGGCACTCGCCCGCGCCGAATTGGTGGACCCCGACATCCTGCTGTTGGACGAGGCCACGGCGTCACTGGACCTGGCCACCGAGGACCGCGTCCGGCTCGCGACCGAGAACCTGTCCCGGCGGCGCACCACCGTCGTCGTGGCGCACCGGCTGAGCACCGCGGCGCGAGCCGACCGGGTGGTGGTCCTCGACGGCGGACGGGTCGCGGAAGTCGGAACGCACGAGGAGCTACTCGACCGGGGCGGCGTCTACCGGGAACTCTGGGACGCCTATGCGGCTTCGCCACCCGTGAGTACTTATTAACCGCCGGGCGTTAATAAGTACTCACGGGGCCGGAGGCCACGGTGGGGGGATGCTCCGCCACGCAGAATAGATTGCCCTCCGGGTCGGCCAGCGTTGTCCATTGCACATGGGGGTGCTCGTCGAGGACGTCCCATCGATGCGTTGCACCGAGCGTGAGTAGCCGCTCGACCTCGGGTTGCCGTGAACCCCACGGAACGGTGAGATCCGGGTGGATGGCTTGGCGCTCGGGACGGGGGCCGGTGAGCGGCTGGAAGAACATCGCGAACCCGTTCGGGCCGGCCGGTGGCAGATAGACGCTGTCACCGCCCGGCAGCGGCGCTGCACCGGTGACGCCGGCCCAGAACGCGGCGAGCGCGGCGGGGTCCGCGGCCTCGAGATTGATTGCTCCCAGGCTGATCTGATGGTTCTCCACGTCGGCGATACTAGGCGGTACCTGTGGGGCTCGCTCAGGCGCCGATCGACGCCTTCATCATCGGCAGCATGGCCCACAGCTGGTCCTGCCAGTAGCCCCAGCTGTGGGTTCCCGTCGCCGGGAAGTCGTAGTGCGCGCCGATGCCGAGGGTGTCGAGTCGCACCTGGAAGGCACGGTTCTGGGCCAGGGCGATGGCCTCGAGGCCCATGCCGGTGCCGACGTTGAACACGTCGATGGCGGATTGCGGTTGATCGTGCGGGCCGGGGAGGCCGGCGCCCGCCGAGATCCACATCGGCAACCCGCGCATGAGGGGCGCCGCGACGAACGGGTCGTTCCGCAACCAGGCAGGATCCCACGGCGGACCCCACATGCAGTCGGAGTTGTAGCCGCCGGAGTCGAGCATCGCCAGTCGGATCGCCTCACGCATGCCCGGCGCCGACAGGTTCAGGTACCCCGACATCGAGCCGGCGAACGTGAACTGGTTGCGGTGGTAGGCGGCGAGGATCAACGCCGCGTTGCCGCCCATCGACAGTCCGGCGATGGCGTTGCTGGTGCGGCTGATGCCGTAATTGTTCGCCAGGAAGTCGGGCAGGTTCTGGGTGAGGAACGATTCCCATTTGTATGTGTACGGCTGACCGTTGGTATTGCTGGGTGCGTACCAGTCCGTATAGAAGCTGGACTGTCCGCCGACCGGTTCGACGACGGTGATGCCGTGATCGGACAGCCACGCGGCATTGGTCTCGTGTTCCCACCCGCTGACGTCGTTGGTCGCGCGGAGGCCGTCGAGCAGGTAGAGGGCCTTGTTGCTGCCGTTGTTCGCGAGCCACATCCGCACCTTGATCTGCCCGACCCCGCCGGGTGCGTCGACCCAGTGCTCGCGCAGACGGCTGTACGGGTCCGCGGAGGCCGTTCCGCCGCCGACGAGGACGAACGCCAGCGGCAGGATCACCACGGCAATCATGAGCCGGACGACGCCTCGTAACCAACCATGTGACGGCTTCGTTGCTGTGACAATCACGGTTCTGCCTCCTGGTAGTCGTCCCCGGCCAGGTACATACCAGCATCACGGTATTGCGCGCCCCGGAATTCCTCGGCGTTTGCGCAGAATCGTTATCTGACCCGTGAGTACTTGTTAACCGCCCGTGGTTAACAAGTACTCACGGGTCAGTCGACGCGGGCGACGGACGTGATGCGGTGGAGGGTGAACCGCCGGACCGCGCCGCTCGCCGGGTCGAACGCGTCGAGCTGACCGCCGCCGACGCTTACGGGATCGACGATGCGGTGCGTCGCCACGCCCTGCGCGTCGACGTAACCGATCGTCACGCTGGTGCGTTCCCGCGCTGCCGCGTTGAGCAGGGCGATGGTCGCGGCGCTGCTGGCCCGCGATCCGTCGGACCGGATGCTGCCGGATCCCCGGGCCGATGCGGCCAGGTCGCCCGCGCGGAGGGTTCGGACGACCGCGTCGAGCTGGGCGTCCGTGGCGACGGCCGGGGTGCGGCCGGCGGGAGCCTTGCGCCGGGTCAGGACCCGGGCCCCGCGCGGGCGCAGGTCGACCAGGGCGCCGGACGAGTCCTCGCCTGCGGGCGCGAAACCGGCCACCCGCAGCTCGCCCAGTACGTCCCGCAGCGGTGCCTGCGACACCGCCACCGTCGGAGCCAATGCGCGCAGGGCCAGGGAGGCGGCGACCGGTGACGCCAGGACCTCCGCGAGCAGGGTGGGGTCCTCGCAGCGGACGAACGACGCCGCGACACCGGCCCGGAGCCGGCCGTGCCGCCGCGCGACGTCGTCGATCAGATACGACAACGACTGCGGGACCGGTGTGCGCGACCGGGTGGCGAAGAGGCTGTGCAATTCGGCTGCCGTCATCCCGACGTCGAGGGCGCGCCGGACGCTGTCTTCGCTGATTCGATACATCGACGCCGCACCGGCGGACTCGATGTCCGCGACCAGGGTGATCTGCTCCAGCAGGTCGGGGGTCAGCGGTCCGGGGGCGACGACGGTGAGGTCGGCCTGGACGAGGACGTGGTCGACGGGTTGGGGCAGCGAGGCGTGCATTTCGGCCTCGGCGTCGCCGCCGTGGAGCAGTGCGCGTCCGGGTGAGCTGAGGGCTCCGCGGGCGACGAGTCCGAGCGTCGCGGCCTCGTCGAGGGTGCGTGCGACCGCGTGGACACGCAGCCGGGCACCCCAGCGGGGGCGACGCCACGCCAGCAGTCGGCTGACCTCCGCGGGATCCGCAGAGTGTCCGCTGCCCAGCTCCGCCAGCAGTCCGAGGATCGCCTGCCGGTCGCGCGGCGCGGACGGCGCGCGCACTTCCTCGGACAGGGCGGCGACCGGTTTGTCGTTGGCGTCGCGCATGCCGATGAACCATGACATGCGAGGCAGTTCCAGCCACGCCGCGGCCAGAGCGTGCCACCGCCGGGCGACCGGCGCCGTGAGCCAGGGGTCGACGGCGGTGGTCGGTGCCCAGTAGCTCTCCCCGCTGTCGGACGTCGGGGCCGGGTCCGGGGTGCCGCTCGCGATCAGTCCCGCAGCGGAGAGCAGCTCGACGAGCAGGCTCAGCCGGTTCTCGTCGATGCCGGACGTCTTGGCGATCCGCCGCAGTTCGCGGACACCGAGACCACCCGCCCGCAGAGCGGGCGCCGGGACCTCGCCGAGAGCCTTGACGACGTCCTCGCAGTGGCGAACCAGTTCGAGCGCCTCACCTGCCGCGGCGGCATTGATGTCGGCCGGCTTGTGTTTGCGGCCGGTCACGGTGGGAGCGGCCAGCGAGGTGGGGTCGAAGACGGCCTCTCCGCGCAGGACCTGCCGCACCTGATAGGGCAGTTCGACGGTTTCGTCGTCGATCCACCGCAGCAGCCCGGCAGCGAGGAGTCGCTGCACCGGACGGTCGGGGGGTGTTCCGGGGGCCGCGTCCCGGGTCCGTCCGATCGAACTCGATTTCGACAGGGTCTCGAGAATGTCGCGCTCGACGGTCTGCAGTCCGGCCAGCGCAGCCGTGATCCCGGGTTCGTCGAGCGTCTCGACGGGCTCGGCGCTGCGTCCGACCCGCCACGGGATGGTGGCCACGACAGCGGGAACGATGCGCAGCGACGTCTTGTCACCCCAGACGATCCCCACGGACCGCAGGCCGTCCAGCGTGGCGTCGACGGTCTTCTTCGTCGCCCGCGACCCCACCGCGTCCTGCAGGGTGGCCCGTGGCACGGCGACCTCGTCGGCTCGCTCGAGCGCCAGGAGTTCGAGGATGCCGAAGTCCAGCGACGTCAGGTTGTCGGCCGCGCGGGCGACCGACGCCCGCTGTTCGGCGCGACCGGCGAGAACGACGATCGTGGCAGGCGGTGGGACCGCCAGGTCGGGGCGCTTGCGGAGCAGATCCGTCAGTTCGGCGTCGCTGCGCGCGGCCAGCCAGTCCGCGAGAGTCGCGGCGCCGCGGGACGAGGCTGCGGTGCCGTTGGTGCTCGCGGTGGTGTCGTCGGTGTCGGTCATCGACTATCAGATTAGAGACCTGGGCTGTACGTCGCCGAATGCTCCTGTCAAAATGGCACCGTGGCTAACAATTCGAAGAAGCAGTACGTAGATCCCGGGTGGCCCGAAACCGCCGATGGAGATAACGCCGTGACCGAACTGTCGTCGAGCCGTGCGGGCGGATTGTCCCCGTTCGGCGAGGACACCGAGTTCCCGCTGCCGGCGGAGTCGCTGCCGTACGCGCATCCGCACACCGTGATCAACCGCTGACCCGACGACACAAGAGGGGCCCTGCACCGGATCGGTGCAGGGCCCCTCTTGTGTGAGCTACCGGGTTACTGCGGGAGCAGTCCCTTGTTCGCGTCGATGAGCTGCAGGATCTGGGGATCGATCTCGATGCCCTGAGCCTTGACGGCCTCGATCGCGCTGTCGACGGCGCCGGCGTACTGCGAGGTGCCGTTGGTGCTGGGGACGCCGCCCGTGAGGTCGGGGAGTGCCGGCGCCGCGGGGGCCTCGGGCACGGTTGCGGGGGCGTTGCGCTGGGTGGGTGCGCTGCTCAGGCCGAGGCTCGAGGAGCAGGACGGCCATGCGCCCCAGCCCTGGGAGTCGAGGACCTTCTCGGCGACGACGATCTGCTGTTCGCGCGAGGCCTGGTTGGCGGTTGCGGCGTACTGGGTTCCACCGTGTGCGTTCCAGGTGCTCGGGGAGAACTGGAGTCCGCCCTGGAAGCCGTTTCCGGTGTTGATGCCCCAGTTTCCGCCGGACTCGCACTGCGCGAGGCGGTCCCAGTCGGAGTCGGGTGCCGCGTTCGCGGTGCCCGCGAAGGCTGCTCCGGCGACGCCCATGATGGCGCCGGTGACGGCGACCTTGGCGACGGTGCGGCCGGTGGTGGTGGGCTTGCGATGGCGTCCGCTCATAGTGGTCGAGATCCTCTCCACACGCGCCTGCGAGGTCAGCTGTCGGGTTCGGGCTGAGAGGTCGCCCGGCCTCGCCTCTCCTGGCTGGAGAGGGTCTGGCTTCACCCCAAGATCCGAGTGTGCGAGGCACATTCGAACCGGTGTCCGTCTGAGAACTTGCGTTCCCTGGAGGACTTTGGGTCCCCCGTCCTCGTCCCTGGAATGCTTCGTCGGGACTCCGGTACCCGCGGGACGAGGTTTGGCGCGGCGGGCCGGACGTGGCCGATGTTTCCTCGGCCGGTGACGACGGTAACGGGCCGAGGCCGCAGTGTCACCATTTGATAACGCGGAGTGTCTTCGCCTGTTGAGGGGCCTCATTGGGCGCGCAGAGACTCTTCCCAGCTAGTGGCGACGAGACGTGTCCATCTCCGAGCTGTTGCCCTTCCGTTACCGGGTCGTTATGTGAGGAAGCTCACATCACTGGGGCGCGTCGACGATGTCCTTGCCGAGCGGCATGAGCGAGATGGGAATCATCTTGAGATTCGCGACCGCCAGCGGGATCCCGATGATCGTGATCGCCATGGCGATTGCCGTGACGACGTGCCCGATCGCGAGCCACAGACCAGCGATGATGAACCAGATGACATTGCCGATCAGCGAGGCCACACCGGCCGTCGGCTTGTCGACCACGGTCTTCCCGAACGGCCACAGCGCGTAGACGCCCACCCGGAACGACGCGATGCCGAACGGGATCGTGATGATCAGGATGCAGCAGAGGATTCCGGCGACGAAATACCCCAGCGCCAGCCACAGACCGCCGAAGATCAGCCAGATGATGTTGAGCAGAATTCTCATGATCGTCCCATCGGTCGGTGGTCGGGTGTGTCAGCGCGCGCGTCTGCCCTGCCTCAGTGCCGCGACGATTCCGAGGAGGAATCCGATCGGGCACGCGAGGGCGATGAGATAGAGAACGAGACCCGGGTCGGAATCGGAGAGCACCGGGGTCAGGAAAATCGCCACGATCGCCACGAAGCCGATCGCGAAGAGGGCGAGTGCGACACGCAGCAGTCCGTCACCCCTCCGGGGTGTGTGAGGAGTGCTCGAAGGAGTCGATTCGTGGGCCACACCAGCAACGATAGTGCCTGGAAACCCGGATGCCGGAGGGGGTGTGCCCAAGGTAGACTGTGGGCACTGCGCGTCCCGCACCAGAGGTGGGGCGCGCTGTTTTGCATACCAAGTGCAACCAACTGCACTCCAAGTGATGAGCGGGTGAACGCGGTGCCGACCGGCAAGGTGAAGTGGTACGACGTCGAAAAGGGCTTCGGCTTTCTGTCGCAGGAGGAGGGGGAGGACGTCTATGTGCGTTCGTCCGCTCTTCCCGAGGGCGTCGAGGGCCTCAAGGCCGGCCAGCGTGTCGAGTTCGGTATGGCCGCCGGTCGACGTGGACCCCAGGCGCTGAGCCTGAAGGTGCTCGACCCGGCGCCGTCGCTGCGTCAGAACGCCGCGCGCAAGGAGCCGTCCGCCAAGAAGCACACGCCGGACGAACTCCACGGCATGGTCGAGGACATGATCACGCTGCTCGAGGCGAAGGTCCAGCCCGACCTGCGTAAGGGTAAGTACCCGGACCGCAAGACCGCCCAGCGCATCTCCGAGGTGGTCCGGGCCGTCGCGCGCGAGCTCGACAGCTGATTCGACGAACGACGAGAAGGGCCCCCGCGCTTTCGGCGCGGGGGCCCTTCTTCGTGAGCGTGTCGTTCTAGGCGGTCTTGATCGACCAGGCCGCCCGGGCCTGCGTGAGCCCCTGCTCGTCGACGACGGCGGAGGGTAGCTGGATCTCGACGCCGGCCAGCTGCAGGTCCTCCGAGGAGGGCACGGTCACGGCGCGGGTCTCACCGGCACGGTGGGCCTGTTGCTGGACGACGACCTGACCCGACGCGTCCTGGTACACGACGAGCATGCGCCACGGTGCATCGACGATCTCCTGCGGCAGCGATAGCTGCAGCGAGGAGCCGGGTGGCACGTCGAGTTCGGCGAGGTCGCCGGTTGTGCAGTCCTCGAGATACAGGTTGCAGTACGCCAACGGGGGGACCTGCTCGGCCCGGTTGTGCGCGAAGGCGGTGATCTCGGGCAGGCGGGGCGAGGAGTTGCGGACGAGTGCGTACAGGACTCCGACGAAGGCCACCAGGACCACCATCAGGCCCACAGCAATCAGTGCCAGGATCTTCTTGGTTCGCGCCTGCATTCTCACTTACTTCACTTTTCCTGTCGATCGGTCGGCCCGGTGGGTCGAGTGAGGCTCGGACACTTCTTGTTCGGCCAGGTCGGGGCGTTTTCCGCCGAGCCCGGGCAGGAGGGTGCTCCCGCGGTACGTGAGGACGGTCTGGACGAGCCCGATGGTCATGACGGCAGAGACCACCGAGAACCCGATCCAGTATTCGGTGGGCAGGAGGACGCCCAGCGCGCCGCCCACGACCCAGCTCAGCTGCAGGACCGTCTCCGATCTTCCGAATCCGGACGCAATCGATTCCTCGGGCAGGTCGTGCTGCAGCGACGCGTCCAGCGACACCTTGGCCAGGGCGCTGGCCGCCGACGCGACGAGGGTGGCCAGGGCGGCGGTCAGCAGGTTGTCGGTGATCGCGGCGAGGACGGCGATGATCCACACGGCACCCGTGCAGCGCAGCACGATGAGGGCGGGGCGGCCGAGCTTGATCCGGGCGCCCGCGGCGTTGCCGGCGAAGTTGCCGATGCCGGCGGCGGCGCCGACCAGGCCGAGCATCGCGGCCTGCACCAGCGGCTCGTGGTCGGTCCTCGACTTCGCGACGAACGCGATGTACAGCGTGAGGAACCCGGTGAGCACGCGGATGGTGCTGTTTCCCCACAACCCGGTGATGACCGCGCGGCCCAGCGGTTGCCTGCGTTTACCGGATTTCGCGGGGGCCTCGGGCTGCAGCACGCGGGTGCGTCCCATGACCTCGGTCGGGTGTTCGTCGCCGTGGTACGTGAGGGTGGCGGGGACCTCGCCTTCGGTGACCTCGACCCACGACGGGATCCGCATGCTGAGGTACGCGCCGAGGGCGGTGATGACGGCCGCCAGCCACAGTGCGCCGACGGACCCGGTGGCCATGGCGAGACCACCCGCGAGGGCGCCGGCGCCGATGGTTCCGCCGAGAAGTCCGAACACGGTGAGCCGGGAGTTGACCCGCACGAGGTCGATCTCCGGTGGCAGCACACGTGGTGTGACCGCACTCTTGAGCACCGAGAAGGACTTGCTGAGCACCATCATTCCGAGCGCGGCCGGATACAGCACCCAGCTGTCGAAGTTGAAGACGAGAACGATCGCCAGGATCGTCCGTAGGCCGAACGACGTGGCCAGTGCGACGCGACGGCCGTGCTGAAGCCGATCGAGCATCGGACCGATCAGCGGAGCGATGACGGCGAACGGGGCGATGGTGATCAGCAGATACAGCGCGACCTTCGTCTTGTCCTCGCCCGTCGCGGCCGAGAAGAACAATGTGTTCGCCAGGGCGACGGCGATGGCCGCGTCGGTCGCGTTGTTGGCCATCACCGCGTACGTGAGCGCGGTGAGCCCCGACTTGTCGGCACCGTCCGCCTTGGCCGCGCGATGGAACGTCGCGATGCCCTTGTTGGTGAGTTCCCGGCTGCGCATCGCCGCGACCCGGGTGACGGTGAGTTTGCGAGGCATCGGCGGCGCCTTGGGGGCGTCCGCCCGCTCCTCGTCGGAACGGGGACGCTGCCCGCCGCCGACCGGATGAAGGGGTGGGAGCGGTGTCCGTCGACCTCCCGAGCGTGCGGCCGGCGGGTATTTGTCGAAGCCGGGATGAACGGGGGGCCCGGAATTCTCGTCAGGAGCCCGACCGCCGTCAGGCTCGTGGGGTTCGCGCGGTCCGGTCACTCCCTAATTCTGTCCTAGTCGGGAGACATGCGACCACAGCAACCCCGGCCAATGCTGGTCAGATCGGCCTGTCAGGGAACGAACCGCACCTCGAACATGCGCGGCCAGTACTTTCCGGTGACGAGGAAGCGGTCCGTTCCCGGGATCTGGGCGATGCCGTTGAGGACGTCGACGTCCCGCGGGCCGGGTGGGAGCGCGTCGCGGAGGGCCGAGGCGTCGACCTCCGCGGTGACCCGCCCGTCCGAGGGATCGATGCGGACGAGGGTGTCGGTGGTCCAGACGTTCGCGTAGATCGCGCCGTCGTCCGCGCATTCGAGTTCGTTCAGGCGGCCCAGCGGGCTTCCGTTCTGCACCGCCTGCACGGTGCGCCGGGGTTCGAAAGTGACCGGGTCGCGGAACGTGAGTGTGGGTGATCCGTCGCTCGTGACCAGCGCGTCGGGCAGCGCGCAGATGCCCCACCCTTCGCCGTCGAACGGGACCCGCCGCTGTTCGGCGAGTGTCGCGCGATCCCGGGCAACGGCGACCCCGTCTCGCCACGTCAGCTGCCAGACCGTGTCGCCGCTCACCGTGATGCCCTCGCCGAACAGGGGCGACGGCAGTTCCGCGCGAACCCGGACGGTGCCGCCGTCGAGGTCGGTGGCCTGCACCCAGGATTCGCCGGGGCGGCCGGTGCCCTCGAGCAACTGCGTGCCGTCGATCTCGAGTCCCTGGGTGAACGCATTCGGGTCGTGGTCGAGGGTGCGGAGGATCTCCGCGCGAAGGTCCGCGTCGGACGCGCCCGCCGCCACGGGGCTCTGCGGGGAGCACGCGGTGACCATCCACGCCACCGCAAGCAGGGCTGGGACGAGGTGCCTCCGGCCTGTCATCGGACCAGCATGACAGCCCAGGTGGGCACGCACTTGCGGTGGTGCGGCAAACTGGTGGTGTGAGTGTTGCTTCTTCCGACGAGCGCGCAGTGGCGCGTCCCGTACTGACCGACGCCGTCGAGCTCGCCCGGACCGCTGTGGTCGAACTGCAGGAAGGGGGAGTCGGCGACTACCTGGGCGTCACGTCCGACGACGCGTGCGCCGCGACTCACCGTTTCGTTGCGGACCTTCCGGGCTACCGGGGCTGGCAATGGGCGGTGGTGGTGGCTGCCGATCCCGAAGCGGACCATGCCACCGTCAGCGAACTGGCCCTCCTCCCCGGACCCGATGCGCTGGTCGCACCCGAGTGGATTCCGTGGGACCAGCGCATTCGCCCCGGCGACCTGTCCGCGGGCGATCTGCTGGCACCGCCGGCCGGTGACCCCCGCCTCGTCCCCGGCTATGTCGCGACGGGTGACCCCGAGATCGACGAGGCCGCCCTCGAACTCGGCCTGGGCCGCAAGCAGGTGATGAGCCTCGAAGGTCGCATCGACGCCGCCGAGCGCTGGCACGACGGCGACTTCGGACCCGATTCCGAGATGGCCAAGGCCGCGCCGTCGACGTGTGGGCTGTGCGGCTTCTACCTCCCGCTCGCCGGCTCGCTGCACGCGTCGTTCGGGGTGTGCGGCAACGAGATGGCCGCCGACGGGCACGTGGTCGACGCCACCTACGGATGCGGCGCCCACTCCGACACCCTGCTGCCTACGGGTGCCGGTTCGCCGCAATACGACGCGTACGACGACGGTGCCGTCGAGGTCGTCGAGCGGGCCGTCGCCGAGACGGAAACCGGGCCCGAAGCTGCTGCCGAGGTCACCGAGGCCGAGGAATCCGCATCGACCAGCTGACCGATCCTTTCGGCACCGCCGCCCTGAGGGATTCGACGCTCCTGGCGTGGCGCACGTCCCCGACCCGTCTGCGGGAGGACGCGGCGGCCGAATCCGATCTGGCCCGCGCCGGCTACCGCGACCGGCTCCTCACCGAGCTGGCGCAGAACGCGGCCGACGCCGCCGCCCGCGCCGAAGTGCCCGGTGAGCTGTCCGTGCAACTCGACGGACGCGTCCTGAGCGTGTCCAACACGGGCACGCCGCTGGACGAGCCGGGAGTCCAGGCGCTGGTCGCGTTGCGGGCGTCGAACAAATCCGGGACGACCGTCGGCCGCTACGGTGTCGGTTTCACGGCGGTGCTGTCGGTGAGCGACGAGGTCGAACTGCGGTCGACGTCCGGTTCGGTGCTGTTCTCCGCGGAACGGACGAGGTCGGAGCTCCGGGAACTCGACGGTGCGGACCCGGGAGCGGACGTGCCCGCCCTGCGGTTGGCGTGGCCGACGGAGAACCGCCCGGCCGCAGGCGCGGCGTCGGAAGTCGTGTTGACGCTGCGCGAGGACGTGGACGGCGAGTCGCTGCTCGCCTACATGGCCCGCGAAGCACCCGACCTTCTGCTCGAACTGCCGGCGCTCGTCTCGATCTCCGTGGGCGACAAGCAGTTCCGCCGCCGCGAACGACCACTCGATTCTGGGTTGACCGAGGTCGCGATCGGCGACGACCGCTGGTGGCAGTACGAGTCCGGGCGCGCACGCTGGCTCGTCCCGGTCCGCGACGGCGTCGTCTCACCCGTGACGGAGGACGTCCTGCGCGCCCCCACACGGTCGGACGAGGAACTGTCGATACCCGCGATCCTCGTCGCGGACATCGCGATGCAACCCGACCGCAGGCGCATCCTGCCCGGCGCATCGACCGGCGACTTGGCGTCCGGATACGCCGAGTTCGTGGCCGCGGTGCCGCCCGAGCAGCGACTGTCGCTGGTTCCCGTTCCCGCGTTCGCACGCAGCGAGGTGGACTCGGCGTTGCGCGACCATCTCGTCGCCGAACTCCGGGAGCAGCCCTGGCTGCCGACCGTCGACGGCACGAACAAGGCCCCCGCTCGGGCGTCCGTGGTCCCCGGTCTCACCGACGAACTCGCCGAACTCCTCGCCGAGATCGTCGACGGCCTGGTCGTCCCGGATCTGTCCGGCCCACGCTGGGCGCCCGCGCTGGCCGCCGTCGACGCCCACCGCCTCGGCCTGGCCCGCCTCACCGAACTTCTCAGTGGCATCGAACGGACACCGTCCTGGTGGCAGCGCCTGTATGCGGCGCTCGAACCGCTGGCCGTCGACGCCCTCGCGGCGGAGGAACTGGCGTCGATCCCGGTTCCGCTGTCCGACGGCCGCACGGTGACCGGTCCGCGAACGGTGTTGCTGGGTCACGACATCGACGGTGTCCTGGGGGTCGACTGGACGCGGCTCGTCCACCCGGATGCCGCGCACCCGCTGCTGTCGAGGCTCGGCGCGAAGACCGCCACGGCCGTCGACCTGCTCTCGGATCCGGCGTTGCGGGCCGTGATCGAGGACCTCGACCCCGACGACGCGGCGGCGGCAGAAGAACTGTCGACCGCGGTGCTCGCACTCGCCGGGCGGGTCGACCCCGGCACATTGCCGTCGTGGCTCGGCCAGCTGCCCCTCCCGGATGTCGACGGGGAGTTGCGCGGTGCGGACGAATTGCTGTTGCCCGGTGCGCCTCTCGCCGACGTCCTGGTGGACGACTCACCGTTCGCGTGCGTGGACGCCGCGTTCGCCGAGCGGGTGGGGGAGGGCGCCCTCCGCGCCGTGGGCGTCGGCTGGGGTTTCACCGTGCTGCGCGCCGAACTCCCCACCGGCCCCGATCACGACCTCGACGACGAGGACCGCTGGTGGGACACGCTCGACGACGATCCCGACGAGATCGGGGCCGTGCGCGACCTGGACCTGGTGGACGAGGACCGCTGGCCGCAGGCGCTGACGATGCTCGCCCGTGATCCGTCGACGCGTCCGCTGCTCGCCGACCGCGCCGGGTACACGGCCTGGTGGCTGCGTCACAACGCAGAGTTGGACGGTCAGGTGCTCGGCCTGCTCCGCGATCCCACGGACGAGACGTTCGCCGGACTGCTCGACCCCGTCGAGCACCCGGAGTCCGCCGTGTTCGCGGCGGCCCTGGCGCCTTCGACGGTCGACTCTCCCGAACTCGCGCAGCTACTCCTGGACCGACTGGCCGATCCGGACCGCGAACCGAGCCCGGCGGTGATCGCGCGGGCACACAGCCTGCTCTCGGCGGCCGCGGCCGCACATCGTCTCGACCTCGAGGAACTCCACCTGCCCGAACACGTGCGCGGCCTGACGGGTGCACTCGTCGACCCCGGCGACGCCCTGGTGCTGGACGCACCGTGGCTGGCCGCCGCGGTGCCGCGCGAGCGCCTGGTGGTCGGGAGCCTGGACACCGCCGAGGCTCTCGCCGACCTGCTGGACCTTCCCCTCGCGTCCGCGGCGATCCGCGGCACCGTCACCGGCTCCGGCCGTGAATCCGCGTGGGATCGCGAACCGGCCGCGGTGCTCGCCTTCGCCGCACTCGGCCGCGACCTGCCGCACGGGCCCGTCGTCGTCCATCCCCGGCTCACGGTGAAGCTCACCGGCGCGGTCGACACCGAGATCGCGGTCCCGTGGTGGGTGGACGAGCAGGGGACCACCCATTGCTCCGAGTCGTGGGCCGAAGGCACGTGGGGCGCCGCCGGTGTCGTTTGACCAGAGCGTTCTCGACAGTGCCGTCGGAGATCGCACACCGTGGTTGATCGATGTCGTCACCGTCGTCACCAACAGCGGAGGAACGGTCGCGGCCTGGATCGTGTCCACCGTCCTGACGACGGCCCTCCTGCTGCAGGACCGTCGCCGCGAAGCCGTACTCGTGGCCGGCGCGATGCTGTCGGGTCTGGCCGTGATGACCACGCTCAAGAATCTGTTCGAACGGCAGCGCCCGCCACTGCCGGATCGCCTGGTGGAGATCTCGTCGTTCTCGTTCCCGTCCGGTCACGCGATGATGACTGCGATCCTCGCGAGCGTTCTCGTCGCCGTGACCCTCCGGGTCGTGCTGGTGGGGCACGTCCGGATCGCGCTGGTCTTCCTGCTGGTGCTGTACACGCTGGCGGTGGGGCTGTCGCGCGTCTACCTTGCCGCACACTGGATGACCGACGTCCTCGCCGGGTGGGCGTTCGGCGCGTTGTGGGCGGCGTTCTGGATCCTGCTGACCCGCACCCGGCCCCGCCGCGCCCGGACCTAGAGGTAGAGCAGTCCCTGCTGTATCACTAGAGCAGTCCCTGCTGCGCCCCGCGGCTTCCGCGCCGGGCCGCCCGCCGCTGCAACGCGAACAGTCCGTAGCCGAGGAATCCGACGACGACCCCCGCTATACACGTCGGAAGCGCATCCAACCACCGGTCGCCCGTGACGATCACCACGACGATCGCGACCGCCCACGCCAGCGTTCCCAGTATCAGCGCAGGTCGCGGGTCGGCGAGGCGCTGAGTGAGGGGTGGGCGATCTGCGGATTCGTTCACCGAATGAACGCTACCCTCGCGGTGGTGCCCTAATCTCCAAGGGCGACGCGCGACTTCTGGCGATGGGGACTGAACAATGGGTGCTGCTCCGAAACTGCTCGACAACTACTTCAAGATCACCGAGCGTGGTTCGACGGTAGGCGCGGAGATCCGCGGCGGAGTGGTGACGTTCGTAGCGATGGCATACATCGTGGTGCTGAACCCGCTCATCCTCGGCAGCTTCTCACCCGACGACGCCGTCGCGAAGACCGACGTCCTCGGCAACATCCTTCCCGTCAACCAGGTGGCCGCGGTCACGGCCCTGGTGGCGGGGCTGATGAGCATCGTGTTCGGGGTCGTCGCGAACTATCCGTTCGCGATCGCGGCGGGCCTCGGCATCAACAGTCTTCTCGCCGTCACCATCGCACCGCAGGTCACCTGGCCCGAGGCGATGGGCCTCGTGGTGATCGACGGTGTCATCATCGTCGTGTTGGCGCTCACCGGATTCCGGACCGCCGTCTTCAATGCCATTCCGGCCGAGCTCAAATCCGCCATCGCCGCCGGTATCGGCATGTTCATCGCGTTCATCGGTCTCGTCGACGCCGGGTTCGTCCGGCGCATCCCGGACGTCGCGGGCACCACCGTCCCCGTCGGCCTGGGCATCAACGGATCGATCTCCTCCTGGCCGACCGTGACGTTCGTGTTCGGTGTGCTGCTGATGGGTGTCCTGGTGGTGCGCAAGGTGCGCGGCGGTCTGCTCATCGGCATCGTCGTCACCACCGTGCTGGCCGCGATCATCGAGGCCGTCGCCGGCGTCGGACCGTCGCTGGGCGTGAACCCCCAGGGCTGGAACCTCAGCGTCCCGGCCGCTCCCGAAGTGCTGGCGGAACTTCCGGACCTCAGCCTCGTCGGCGACGTCAGCATCTTCGGCGCGTTCACCCGCATCGGCGTACTTGCGGCCAGCCTCCTGGTGTTCACGCTCGTGCTCGCCAACTTCTTCGACGCCATGGGCACGATGACCGGGCTCGGCAAGGAGGCCGGTCTCACCGACGAGGACGGCAATCTGCCCAACATCGGACGGGCCCTGGTCGTCGAGGGCACCGGCGCCATCGTCGGCGGCGGCGCGTCGGCGTCGTCCAACACCGTGTTCGTCGAATCCGCTTCGGGTATCGCCGAGGGCGCCCGCACCGGACTCGCGAATGTGGTGACGGGACTGCTGTTTCTGGCCGCGATGTTCCTGACCCCGCTGTATTCGGTGGTGCCGATCGAGGCGGCCGCGCCGGCGCTGGTCGTGGTGGGCGCGATGATGATCGGTCAGGTCCGCGACATCGATTTCACCCAGTTCTCGATCGCGTTGCCCGCGTTCCTCACCATCGCCGTCATGCCGTTCACGTACTCGATCGCCAACGGCATCGGCGTCGGATTCGTGTCGTGGGTCGTCCTCAATGCTGCGAGCGGTGGTATCAAGAAGATTCACCCGTTGATGTGGGTGGTGGCGCTTCTCTTCGTGGCCTACTTCGCGGTCGGTCCGATCACCGACGCAGTAACGTAAACGGCGGCGGATCGGTCCCGTATTGTCATTCCCGTGACCACGGATACGCGAGCACTCGCCAGTGACCTGTCCCTGGCTGTCGTGCGCCTCACGCGTCACCTGCGTGGGCGCCGCGTCGACGCCCAGGTATCGCTGACCCAGCTGTCGGCTCTGGCCACCCTCGCCCGCGACGGCGCCATGACGCCGGGCAATCTCGCGGCTCGTGAGAAGGTGCAGCCGCCGTCGATGACCCGGGTCATCGCTTCGCTGGTCGAACTGGGACTGGTCGAGCGGGCACCGCATCCCACCGACGGACGGCAGATCATCGTCACGCTGTCGGATGCCGGTCACGCGCTGATCGCCGACGAGACCCACGCCCGCGAGGCGTGGATGAACGAGCGGCTCTCCGGGCTCGACGAGGCTCAGCTGAAGACCCTCCGCGACGCGGTCGGCATCATCACGTCCATCGTCGCCGAGTCGGAGTAGTCCCCGCGGCGAATGGTGCTGTGTCACTGAGTTTTCTGCGCGAGCCGATCGCGTCGACGACGGATGCCGCGATGTTCCGCGCGGGGCTGGTCGTTCCGATTCCGGGGCCGGGAGCAAGATGGATGTGTGCCGCCCGAATCCGAGACCACCGCCTCAGCCCAGCCGAAGACCGGCATGTTCGCCGCTCTCCGCACCCGGAACTACCGGTTGTGGGCCTCGGGGCAGATCGTCTCCCTCGTCGGAACCTGGATGCAGCGGGTGGCGCAGGACTGGCTCGTCCTGACGCTGTCGAACGGTAATGCGCTCGCCGTCGGCATCGTGATGGCACTGCAGTTCGGTCCGACCCTGTTCCTGTCCGTGTGGGGCGGCGTGCTCGCCGACCGATACGACAAGCGGCGCATCCTGATCGCGACGCAGGTGTCGATGGCGGTGTGCGCACTGGTGCTCGGGGTGCTGGACGTCGGCGGGCTGGTGGTCCTGTGGCACGTCTACCTCATCGCGTTTCTGCTCGGCTGCGCGTCGGCGATCGACGCGCCGGCGCGGCAGTCGTTCACGATCGAGATGGTCGGCAAGGAGTCGCTGCCCAATGCCATCGCCCTGAACTCGATGACATTCAACACGGCTCGCATCATCGGCCCGGCGATCTCCGGTGTGCTGATCACCCTCATCGGCACGGGGTGGGTGTTCCTGCTCAACGTGGGCACGTTCACCGGTGTGCTGATCGCGCTGCTGATGATGAACACCCGCGACCTGTTCACGGCACCCCAGGCGCAGCGCGGGAAAGGGCAGGTCCGCGAGGGTTTCCGTTACGTGTGGGGCCGCACCGACCTGCGGGTGCTGATGGTGGCGGTGTTCATGGTGTCGACGTTCGGGCTGAACTTCCCGATCAGTCTCGCCGTTCTCGCCCGCAACACGTTCGATCGCGGCGCGGACGCCTACGGACTGTTGTCGACGACTCTCGCTGTGGGCACGCTGGCCGGTGCCACGATCGCCGCGAAACGCAAGACCCCGCCGCGGCTGCGCACATTCCTCGGGGCGGCGGCCGCCTTCGGAGCCTTCGAGATCCTGGTGGGACTCATGCCCACCTATGTGCTGGTCGCGATCATGCTCGTCCCGACCGGCGCGCTCACGCTGACGTTCACGACGGCGGCGATGAACATCCTGCAGATGTCCGTGCCGTCGGAGATGCGCGGCCGGGTGATGGGCATCTACATGCTCTGTTTCCTCGGCGGCACCCCGCTGGGCAGTCCCGTTCTGGGATGGCTGGCCGACGTCCTCGACCCCCGCGCCCCGCTCGTGATCGGAGGCGCGATCTCCCTGGTGAGCGGGATCGGCGCGGCCCTGTACCTGATGCGGCACCAGCGGGTGCGGGTGACGGTGCGCAGACCGGACACCGGCAGCTATCTCCCGGTGATCGAACTGCACAACGTTCTCGAACCGCACCCGGTGGTCTGCGACGCCACCGAGCAGGCCGTGGAAGCGAGCCGCGACCCGCGGCGATGACGGCCGCCGCAACCGTTCAGACGCCGACCGCCGTCGCCACGGCCCGCCGGGTCAGCACTCTCGCGAGGTGGCTGCGGTACTCGGCGTCGGCGTTGCCGTCGGTGACCGGGTCGGTGCCCTCGGCGGCGTGTTCGGCCGCCGCCCGGATCAGCTCGGGATCGGCGGCATTGCCTACGAGCGCATCCTCGACGCCGCGAGCCCGAACCGGTACGGACCCCATGTTGGTCAGCGCCACCCGGGCCTGCCGGATGGTGCCGCCGTCGACCTGGATCGTCGCGGCCACTCCTACGATCGACCACGCCTCCGCGACCGTGTTGAATTTCTCGTACCGCGCCTCCCAGCCGGTGTGCTTGGGAACCCGCACGTCCACGAGGATCTCGTCCGGTCGCAGCGTGGTGGTGTAGTAGCCCTCGAAGAAGTCCGCGACCGGGATGCTCCGCCTGCCCGCGGTACCCACGGCGGTCAGGGTGGCGTCGAGTGCCAGCGCGGGGGCGCACAGGTCACCGGCCGGATCGGCATGCGCCAGAGCACCACCCAGTGTGCCGCGGTGCCGGATCTGCGGATCGGCGACGGTGCGGGTGGCCTCGACGAGCAGCAGCGCGTGCTCGTGGACGAGCGGGTCGCGGATCACGTCGTAGTACGTGGTCATCGCACCGATCACGATGCTGTCCCCGTCGTCGCGGACACCGCGCAACTCACCGATCCGGCCCAGGTCGACGAGGGTGCTCGGCGAAGACAACCGCAGCCGCAGCACCGGCAGCAGGCTCTGGCCGCCCGCGAGTATCTTGGCGTCCTCCCCGGCCTCGGCGAGCGCGGCCACCGCCTGTTCGACGGAGGTCGGGGACACGTAGTCGAAGCGCGGCGGAATCATCGGGCACCTCCCTGAGCGGCGCGGATGGCGTGCCAGACCCGCATCGGAGTACACGGCATCTCGACGTCACGTACCCCGAACTGGCGGACGGCGTCGAGGACGGCATTGACGACGGCGGGGGTGGACGCGATCGTCCCCGCCTCACCGACCCCCTTGACGCCGAGCGGATTACCGGTGGCGGGAGTCTCGGTGCGGCCCGTGGTGAACGACGGCAGATCCGCCGCCGACGGCACCAGGTACTCGGCGAAGGAACCCGACAGCAGGGTGCCCGACTCGTCGTACACCGCCTCCTCGTACAGGGCCTGCGCGATGCCCTGGGCGAGTCCGCCGTGCACCTGACCCTCCACGATCAGCGGGTTGACCACGTGCCCGATGTCGTCGACGCACACGTAGGAGCGGATGCCGACCTTCCCGGTCTCGGTGTCCACCTCCACCGCGCACAGGTGCGTGCCGTGCGGGAACGAGAAGTTCTCCGGGTCGTACGTGGCCTCGGAGTCCAGATTCGGCTCCACACCCTCGGGCAGGTCGTGCGCGGCGAACACGGCGAGCGCGACATCGGCGATGCCGACCGCCTTCTCGGTGCCCTTCACCCGGAACCGGCCCTCGGTGAACTCGAGATCGTCCTCGGCGCACTCCATCAGGTGCGCCGCGATGGGCCTGGCCTTCGCGATCACCTTCTCGGCGGCCTTCACCACCGCGATCGCCCCGACCGCCAAAGACCGGGAACCGTACGTGTCCATGCCTCGCGGCGACGTCTGGGTGTCACCGTGCAGCACCTCGATGTCCTCGAATGGAACCCCGAGCTGATCCGCGACCACCTGGCTCCACGCGGTCTCGTGCCCCTGGCCGTGCGCAGAGGAACCAGTGACCACCTCGACCTTGCCGGTGGGCAGCATCCGGATCGCCGCGTGTTCCCACCCGCCGGCCCCGTAGGCCAGCGCGCCGAGGGTGCGCGACGGCGCCAGACCGCACATCTCGGTGAACGTGGACACTCCGATGCCGAGTTGCACCGGGTCCTTCCGCTCGCGGCGCTCCGCCTGTTCGCGCCGGAGCCCGTCGTAGTCGAACAACTCCCGCGCGCGTGCGGTGGCGGCCTCGTAGTTGCCGGAGTCGTACGTCAGGCCCGCGACGGTGTCGAACGGGAACTCCTCGTGGGTGATCCAGTTCTTCGCCCGCAACTCCAGCGGATCCAGCGACAGCTCGGTCGCGAGTTCGTCGATCATCCGCTCGATCGCGAATGTCGCCTCCGGGCGCCCCGCCCCGCGGTACGCGTCGGTGGGCACCTTGTTGGTGAACACGTTGGTGCACGTGAAGTGATACGCCGGGAACTTGTAGATGCCGTTGAACATGAACGCGCCCAGGATCGGAACCCCCGGCGTGACCAGCCGCAGGTACGCGCCCATGTCGGCGAGCAGTTCCACCTTCATCCCGGTGACGGTGCCGTCGCGGCGGGCGGCGAGTGTCAGTTTCTGGATCTGGTCGCGTCCGTGATGTGCCGCGACCATCGATTCGCTGCGGGACTCGGTGTACTTCACGGGCTTGCCGAGTCGCCGCGCGACGAGCAGCGCGATCACTTCCTCCGGCGTCACCTGAAGCTTGCCACCGAAACCGCCGCCGACATCCGGGGCGACGACGCGCAGTTTGTGCTCCGGGATGCCGAGTGTCATCGCCAGCATCAGCCGCAGGATGTGGGGGATCTGCGTGGCCGACCACATCGTGATCTGGGCGCCGGTCGGGTCGACCACCACCGAGCGGGGTTCCATGAACGCCGGGATCAGCCGCTGCTGCCGGAAGGTGCGCTCGACGAGTACCTCGGCGTCGCGGATGGCCTGCTCGACGTCGCCGCCGGTACCGGCCTCCGCCGAGTCGAAGGTCCAGGTGGCGCTGACGTTCGTCCCGAGATCCGGGTGCACGAGGTCGGCGCCATCGGCGGCCGCGGCCGCGAGATCGAGGACGACCGGCAGTTCGTCGTACTCGACGTCGATCGCCTCGAGTGCGTCGTGCGCCTCGTAGGCGCTGCGCGCCACCACGACCGCGACGGCCTCGCCGGCGAAGTTGACGCCGTCGACCGCGAGGGACGGGGCCGGCGGCGACTTCATGTCCGGCGTGATCGGCCAGGCACATGGCAGGCTGCCCTGCTCGTCGGCGAGATCGGCGCCGGTGAGGACCGCGACGACACCGGGCATCTCGCGGGCGGCTGAGGCGTCGACACCGGTGATGCGGGCGTGCGCGAACGGGCTGCGCAGGATCGCCAGGTGCTGCATGCCGGGGAGGACGAGGTTGTCGGTCCAGCGGGTGCGGCCCGTGATCAGATGCTCGTCTTCCTTGCGTTTCCGGGCCTTGCCGATTTCCGGTTCGGCGGTGGCGGTCATCGCACACCTCCCTGCGCGGTGTCGGTCTTCGGTGCATCCGCCGTCGGTGTTTCTGCCGTGCCGCCGCCGCGCAACCGCTGCGCCGCATCCTGCACCGCGCTGACGATGTTCTGGTATCCGGTGCAGCGGCACAGGTTGCCTTCCAACCCCAACCGCACCGTCCGCTCGTCCGGGTCGGGTTCCTCGGCGAGCAGGTCGAGGGTCTGCATGATCATGCCGGGGGTGCAGTAGCCGCACTGCAGGGCGTGGTTGTCGCGGAACGCCTGCTGCACGGGGTGCAACGTCCCGTTCCGGGACAGGCCCTCGACGGTGAGGACGTCGCCGCCGTCGGCCTGCACGGCGAGCACCGAGCAGGACTTGACGCTGTGACCGTTCAGATGAACGGTGCAGGCCCCGCAGTTTCCGGTGTCGCAGCCGATGACGGTGCCGACCTTGCCGAGCCGGTCCCGAAGATAGTGGACGAGGAGCAGTCGCGCTTCCACCTCGTCCGTGTATGCCGTTCCGTCGACGGTGACAGTGATGCGCATCGCGCCTCCAAAGCCGGGAGCCTCAGGTGATACGTCCTACTCTGCGCCGACGGAGCGCGAACAACACCCGAAATCGTGGAACCGGTTCCGGATCGGTCACGTTCGGCGCGCGACCTCGAGCAGTTCCTGCAGTGTCGCGAGACTGTGGCCGGCGAGCAGACGATCGATGTACGGCAGGGCGGCCGCGATCCCGGACTGCACCGGCTCGTACCCGTCCGCGCCGGCGTGCGGATTCACCCACAGCACGGTGCGCGCGAGCCGGCGCAGCTGAGCCATCTGTTGCGCGAGCAGGGCCGGGTCACCGCGCTCCCAGCCGTCGGAGAAGATCACCACGACGGCGCCGCGGGCCACGCCCCGCCTGCCCCAGCGGTCCAGGAACGCGCGCAGCGTCTCGCCGAGGCGGGTGCCGCCCGCCCAGTCGGGCACGGCCCGGCCCGCGGCGGCGAGCGCCACTTCCGCGTCGCGGACCCGCAGCGCCCGGGAGAGCCGCGTCAGCCGGGTGCCCAGCGAGAACACCTCGGTGCCTGCGGGGTTGCCGCGGGCGACGACGTGCGCGAAGCGCAGCAGCGCATCGGCGTACGGGCTCATCGATCCGGACACGTCGATCAGCAGAACCATCCGGCGTGGCCGGGTGGCCTTGCGGTGGTGGCTCGGTCGCACCGGTTCGCCGCCCGCCGCGAGCATGCCCCGCACCGTGCGCCGCGGGTCCACGGCGCCTCGGCGGGCCGGCCGCATCCGGATGGCCGGGCGGGTCGGGGGCCGCGGGCGCAGCGAGGCGATCAGCTCGGCGAGGTGCGCCCGCTCGGCCGCGGTGAGGTCGGCGATGTCGCGGTGGCGCAACACCTCGGTGTCGTCCGCGGCGACCCGCAGATGCGGCGCGTCGCCACCGGTGTCGCCGCCGTCCGTCCTGGTCAGCGCTGCCGTTCCGGCGCGGCGCGGCTGCTCCCCGTACCGCGGCGTGCGCGCCGGGACGGTACCGCCGAACCAGCCCGCGAACGCCGAGTTGTACCGCGGGATGTCGTCGGGACCGCGGCACAGCGTCGCACGACCCGCCCAGTACACCTGAGTCGGATCGCCCACATCCACCTGGCGGAGGGCCCGCGTGAACGCGGCGACGGCGTCCGACGCGACCGACAGTCCCGCCGCCGCGAGGGCGTGGGCGAACCCGGCGATGCCCACGAGCGGGTCGCCGACGTCCGGGGTCGTGGACATACCTCTCACCCCGCCAGGAGACGGTCCAGTCCGGCACGGGCCACCCGTTCGAGGTCCTCGCGGTACTTGAGGACCGCCCCAAGCGTCGCGGCGGCAGTCTCCGCGTCCAGCACGTCCCGATCGAGTTCCCGCAATGCGCGGGCCCAGTCCAGCGACTCGGCCACTCCCGGCGGCTTGAGCAGTTCCATCTCGCGCAGGGAGTGGACGGCCCGGGCGACCTGGCCGGCGAGTTCGGCCCCGATGCCGGGGATGCGGCGGCGCAGGATCGCGACTTCCCGCGCCAGATCGGGGTGTTCGAGCCAGTGATACAGGCAGCGGCGTTTGAGGGCGTCGTGCACCTCGCGGGTGCGGTTGGAGGTGAGTACCACCAGCGGCGGTGTCGCCGCCCGCACCTCGCCGAGTTCGGGGATGGTGACGGCATTCTCGTCGAGTACCTGCAGCAGGAATGCCTCGAACTCGTCGTCGGCGCGGTCTATCTCGTCGACGAGCAGCACGCACGGCGCCTCGGTGAGGGCCCGCAGCAAGGGGCGCGCCAGCAGAAACCGCTCGGTGTACAGCGAGCGTTCGACCGTGTCGGCCTCGAGCATGCCGTCGCTCGCCGCCTCCAGCGTCCGCAGGTGCAGCAACTGCCGAGGGAAGTCCCAGTCGTAGAGCGCCTGCGCCGCGTCGATGCCCTCATGGCATTGCAGGCGGATCAGCGGCAGACCGAACGCTTCCGACAACGCGGTCGCGAGCGACGTCTTGCCGGTGCCGGGTTCGCCCTCGCAGAAGAGCGGACGTCCCATACGTATGGCGAGAAACGCGGCCATCGCGACGCCGTCGTCGGCGAGGTAGCCGGTGGCGTCGAGCGCCCGCGCCAGTTCCGCAGGCGAACCGACCGTCGGCGTGGAATCACTCACGCCCGCGAGCCTAGGTGAGTGCCCGGCCCCGGATACGCGACTCGGACAACCCCGCCGGCGGTCAACCGCCCGGCTCCACCCTGCCGCGGTCCTCGCTCAACCGCCGGAACATCGCGGTGGCGCCGAATCTCGCGGCCGCCCGTTCGACGAGTCGCGGCGCGATCTGCGCCAGGGCGAGCAGCGGGCGGATCGGTGCTCCGCTCTCGACGATCTCGGGCCGGTCACGCTGGATTGCCCGGATCACGGCGGCGGCGACCTTGTCGGTGCTGGTCTCGCCCGTGATCCGGCCGGCCCTGATTCCGCGTTCAGTCATCCGCTGGTACATGCCGTCGCCCGCGATGAATCCGGGGCACACCACGGAGAAACCGACAGGCGAGCCTGCGTACTCCGCCCGCAGCGACTGGGTGAGACCGATCAGCCCGGCCTTCGTCGCGGCGTACGGCGCGCAGTACGCCGGACCGATCTTCGCTGCCAGCGACGAGATGAACACCACGTGACCGCGACCGCGGCCCAGCATCCCGGGCACCACTCGGCGCGTGAGAAGTAGTGGCGCGGTGAGATTCACATCGACCATCGCGGTGAGCTCACCGGGGTCGAGTCGGGTGAAGGCCGAGACGTTCTCCACGCCGGCGTTGTTCACGAGGAGGTCGAGGGGACCGACTGCCGCCTCGGCGCGTTCGATCAGCGAATCGAGCTGGCCGAGTCGGTTCAGGTCCGCGGGCACGGCCTCGGCGCGCACACCGAGCGCACGCAGTTCTCCGACGACTTCCGCGAGTCGGTCCTCACGTCGGCCGGACACGGCGACGGCGACGCCCTCGCGCGCGAGGGCCAGGGCGACGATGCGGCCGAGACCGCCGGAGGCGCCGGTCACCAGAGCCGTGCGTCCGTGCAGTTGCTTCATTCCTTCGAGCTTTCGCGTTCGGTGGAGGGGAGTCAACGCTGTGACGCCCCGCATACGGCACGATGGACCGGTGGTTCACGTCATCGACATAACAGATCCGGCCGACACCAGGCTGGACGACTTCCGCGATCTCAATTCCTCGGACCGCCGTCCCGACCTCCCCGAGGGCAAGGGCCTGGTGATCGCGGAGGGTGTGCTGGTGGCGCAGCGCCTGCTCGCGTCCCGGTTCGACCCGATCGCGCTGCTCGGCGTCGATCGGCGTCTGGAGGAACTCAGAGGCGACCTCGCGGACGTGGACGTGCCGTTCTACCGGACGACGTCGGACGTCATGGCCGAGGTCGTCGGGTTCCATCTCAACCGGGGTGTGCTCGCGGCGGCGCGCCGCCCCGCGCCCCTCGAAGTGTCGGACGTGCTCGAGCACGCCCGGACGGTCGCGGTGCTCGAGGGCGTCAACGATCACGAGAACCTGGGCTCGATGTTCCGCAACGCGGCGGGGCTCGGCGTCGACGCCGTGGTGTTCGGCAAGGGCTGCGCCGACCCGCTGTACCGCCGGGCGGTCCGGGTGTCGATGGGGCACGTTCTCCGGGTCCCGTTCGCGCACGTGACGAAGTGGCCGCACGACCTGGACGCGTTGCGGGAGCGGGGTTTCCAGCTGATCTCGTTGACCCCGAATCCCGAGGCGGTGACACTGGCCGAGGCGATGACAGGGGAGAAGGTGGCGTTGCTGCTGGGCGCGGAAGGCCCCGGCCTCACCGAACACGCCATGCGGGCCACGGACATTCGTGCCCGCATCCCGATGGCACCCGGAACGGACTCACTCAACGTCGCGACGGCGGCGGCGATGGCGTTCTACGAGCGCGTCCGCACGGGTCGGTGAGAATGCTGCACCCTCATTCCCCGTATCCGCCGCAAACGGGAACACCGTGGTTCGCCGGACTTCTCGTGGCGGGGTTCGCCGCCGTCGTGGTGGCGGTCGCAATCATGGCCTTCGGCTCGCAGCTCGCCCGGATCAACCCTGCCCTGGCGGTGTTCCTCGAACTCGTCGCGGTGGCCGGGGTGGCGCCGTCGGCGTGGCGACTACGCCGAACACCGGTGTGGCGGTGGCTGGTGTACGGCGCCGCGGCCGGGGTGCTCGCCGGTTGGATCGCGATGCTCGTCGGCGCCGCGTAGTCCGGGATCGACCACTCAGAAGCCGAAATAGCGGCGGAGCAGTCCACCCTTCCGGGCGGCCGGTGGCGGAGCGGCTAGAGGTGTGGGGTGGGTGGCCGGGGCGGGTTGTTCCACCTCGGCGGGAGGCTCGACCTCGGGACCCTCACCGGGCGGGTGAACGGTGAAGCCGAGCACGGTGAGCGACTTCGGGTCGATCTCGGTGCCCTCGGGGGCGCCCGTGTACCGGAACCCCAGCCATTCCCGGTTGGCGCCCTCGGCGAACTGCTGCGGGTGGAACGGCAACGACTGCGGGTCGGGCAGGACACCCGTCGGATGCTTCAGCGGAAAGTCGCCCGCCCAGAACGGCCTCTCCCACACCAGCGGGATGCCGAGGTCCTCGTGGATGTGGACCGGCGTCGCGCTGAACGACCGCGTCAGGTGCCCGTCCTCCCACATCGCGAACGAGCCCCACGCGATGTCCGGCCTTGACGCCACGTAGTACGTCTTCGCGAATTCGGTGGGCCGGACGCGTGTTTCGGGCAGAGTCGACGGTCGGGGGACGGCCAGATCGGGCCCGCACACGACGGTGACGCCGGGGTAGGAACCGATGTGCACGGTCCCGGCGGCATCGAGCCGCGTGGCCTCGGCCAGCGGAACCGGGCCGGTGGGGGTGGCCGTCAGATCGGGATAGAGGCGAGAGGCGAGCCGCTGCGCCGCGTCGAGATCAGGCTCCGGGTGGCCGCGCAGCACAGCCGCAGGGTCGGGGACGTCGACGTACCAGATCGTTGATACCTTCGCCCCCACGGTCATCCCTCTCTTCCGGTGTCTTCCTGAAAGAGTACGACCCCGACCGTGTTTCCGGCCTGCTCACCGCGCAGACGGTCAGCGTCCGCTGCTGCGGACACCGAGCAGGACGTCGTCCCAGGACGGGAGGGCGGGTTTGCCGCGCTTGTCCTTGTTGTTCGTCTGGTGCGGAGCGATCTTGGGTGCGGCGGGCTCTTCGGACGGGGCGGGCTCGTCCTCGGGTTCCTCGGTGACGTCGGCCTCGATGATCTCCTCGGGCTCGATCGTCGGCACCTCCACCTCGGTGGGGAACTCGGCGAGTTCGAGTTGCTCCGGCTCGTCGGACACAACCGGCGCCAATCCGCGAAGCGGACGGCCGAAGTCGGGATCGATCAGGTCGAACGCGGTGTCGTCGAGCGCGACGATGGTGCCACCGTGCGCGTCCGGCTGATACCGCCAGTGCGCCGCGTTGGTGGTCCGCCCGGCCTGCCACTGCAGCTGGGCGACCCAGTGATTGTCCTCGTCGCGCCACGCGTCCCATGCGGCGTCGTCGATGTTGTGCCCCCGCGCGCGGAACGCCTGCGTGACGATCTCGGCGAGAGTGGGAACGGCGGGGCCGTTGTCGCGGACCGGGTGTCCACCCTGCGCCATCTCGGCCGCACGGGAACGTTCGAGCAGAACCGGATAGGCGAAACGCTCCACCTTCGCCAGGGGGATACCGGCCTCGTCGGCCACCTGTTCGACGGAGGCGCCGGCACGGATGCGGGCCTGGATTTCGCGGGGCCTGAGCTGACTGTCCATTTCGATCTCAATCTGGCCGAGTCGAGCGATGTCCCCGCGGGATGCGGCGCGGAGTTTGTCATCGGCGGGAAGCCGGAATTTTTCGCCGGTACTGGCATCTGCGCACACGACGTGCGATCCATCGGGCTCGAGACCGATCACTCGAAGCTCTCGCACGTTTGACCTCCTTATCGCGCCGGCTCGCGACTTTGCACCTGGGCAACTGTAATTCATTCGTGACAGCCCGCGCGGCAGGACACGCGCGGGTAAATCCCGTCCCGGCGTCGTGGCCGCGCTAGGCTTCCTCGTTTCGAGGCGGTCCCTCGGGATCGGCCTCCAGGACCTCGCCGCCGCGCGCATACTGATCGACAGAGCCCGGGAACGGGGCGTCGGAACAGAAGTGGATCTGAGTCGATGAGCCAGAGCGATGTCGACGGCGTGGACCTTGCGCACCTGCGGCGAGCCATCGAACTCGCCGACGAGACGGGCGACGCGGGCAACAGACCGTTCGGTGCGGTGGCGGTCGGGGCCGACGGTCACGTGATCAGCGAGGGCGCCAACTCCGTCGCGACGTCCGCCGACGTCACCGAGCACGCGGAACTCGACGCAATCACCACCGCCTGCGGTGAGGGACGAACCGGCGACCTCGTCGGCGCCACCATGTACGCCAGCGGTGAGCCGTGCCCGATGTGCAGTGCGGCGATGGTGTGGGCCGGCATCACGCGGGTGGTCTACGCGGCGTCGTCCGCGGACTTCTCCCGGATTCTCCCGGACGGCCCACGGTTCGCGCTGGGCTGCGCCGACGTGCTCGAGTCCGCGAGCGTCGAGATCGAGGTCAGCGGACCGCATCTCGGCGACGAGGCGCTCGCACCGTTCCACCGTTTCCTCGACACGGACTGACCAGGAACGCCGTCAGCCCCCGGCACCGCAGTGCCGGGGGCTGACGGACGTGTGTGCCGGGACTCAGCCGAGCTGCGAGACGACCCAGTCGATGCTCTTCGTGAGCTGCGAGACGTCCTCGGGGTCGATCGCCGGGAACATGCCGACACGCAGCTGGTTGCGGCCCAGCTTGCGGTACGGCTCCGTGTCGACGACGCCGTTGGCGCGCAGGATCTTCGCCACCTGGGCCGCGTCGATCTTGTCGTCGAAGTCGATGGTGCCGACCACCTGCGAGCGGTGAGCGGGATCGGTGACGAACGGGGTGGCGTATTCGCTGGCCTCGGCCCACTGGTACAGGCGCGACGACGAATCGGCGGTACGCGAGGTGGCCCAGTCGAGGCCGCCGTTGCCGTTCAGCCATTCGATCTGGTTGGCGAGCAGCAGCAGCGTCGCGACCGCCGGGGTGTTGTACGTCTGATCCTTGGAGCTGTTGTCCACGGCGATGGGCAGCGACAGGAAGTCAGGGGTCCAGCGACCCGAATCCTTGATCTCCGCGACGCGCTCGAGCGCCTTCGGGCTCATCAGCGCGATCCACAGTCCGCCGTCGGCCGCGAAGCACTTCTGCGGCGCGAAGTAGTACACGTCGGAGTCGGCGACGTTCACCGGCAGACCGCCGGCGCCGGACGTGGCGTCGATGGCGATGAGCGCATTCTCCGAGCCCGCGGGACGCGAGACGGGGATCGCGACACCGGTGGACGTCTCGTTGTGCGCCCAGCCGATGAGGTCGACGGACGGATCCGAGACCGGCTCGGGAGCACTGCCCGGGTCGGCGGACACGACGATCGGGTCGCCGATGAACGGGTTGTTCTTCGCGACCGACGCGAACTTGGAGCTGAACTCACCGTTCGTGAGGTGCAGCGACTTCTCCCGGATCAGGCCGAACGCGGCCGCATCCCAGAACGCGGTGGTGCCACCGTTGCCGAGCACCACCTCGTAACCCTCGGGCAGGGAGAACAGATCGGCGAGGCCGGACCGCACGCTGGCGACGATGTCCTTGACAGGCTTCTGGCGGTGGCTGGTGCCGAACACCGAGGAGCCCACCTCGACCAGCGACTGCAGCTGTTCGGGCCGAACCTTGGAGGGTCCGCAGCCGAAACGTCCATCGGCGGGCAGGAGGTCTGCGGGGATGATCGGTGTGGAGGTCATCGCTACTTTCGGTTCCTTACTGGTTCTGGCGGGGGAGGCGGTCAGCTGGTGTGGGCGATCTGGTCCCAGCCCTCGACGGACTCGGGGGTGCGGGGCGCGGGTCCGGTGTAGATGGCGGCCGGGCGGACGAGTTTGCCGAGGCGCTTCTGTTCGAGGATGTGGGCGCACCAGCCGGCGGTGCGGCCGCAGGTGAACATCGCGGGCATCATGTGCGCGGGGACCTCGGCGAAGTCGAGGATGACCGCCGCCCAGAATTCGACGTTGGTTTCGATGGCCCGGTCGGGGCGGCGTTCGCGCAGTTCGGCGAGCGCGGCCTGCTCGAGGGCGGCGGCCGCCTCGTAGCGGGGGGCGTTCAGCCGTTGGGCGGTGGCGCGCAGCACCCGGGCGCGGGGGTCTTCGGCGCGGTAGACGCGGTGCCCGAAGCCCATCAGCTTCTCCTTGCGGTCGAGGACGCCCTTGACCAGGGCGCGGGCGTCGCCGGTCTTCTCGGTGTCCTCGATCATCGGCAGGACGCGGGCGGGGGCCCCGCCGTGCAGCGGGCCGGACATCGCGCCGATCGCCCCGGAGAGGGAGGCGGCGACGTCGGCGCCGGTGGAGGCGATGACGCGGGCGGTGAAGGTGGAGGCGTTCATGCCGTGTTCGGCGGCGGAGACCCAGTAGGCGTCGATGGCGGCGACGTGGGCGGGGTCGGGGTCGCCCTTCCAGCGGACCATGAACCGCTCGGTGACGGTTTTCGCTTCGTCGATCCGCTTCTGGGGGACGGCGGGCTGGTAGATGCCGCGGGCGGACTGGGCGACGTAGGACAGGGCCATGACGGAGGCGCGGGCGAGTTGTTCGCGGGCGGTGTCGTCGTCGATGTCGAGGAGGGGCTGGTATCCCCAGATGGGGGCGAGCATGGCGAGGCCGGCCTGGACGTCGACGCGGACGTCGCCGGTGTGCACGGGCAGGGGGAACGGTTCGGCCGGGGGCAGTCCGGGGCCGAAGCGGCCGTCGACGAGCAGGGCCCACACGTTGCCGAAGGTGACGTGCCCCTCGACGAGTTCTTCGATGTCGACGCCGCGGTAACGCAGGGCGCCGCCGTCCTTGTCGGGTTCGGCGATGTCGCTGGTGAACGCCACCACGCCTTCCAGTCCGCTGACGAAATCGTCCGGCACCGGTGAACCGGGAGGTCCCAAGACTGACAAGGTCGTTTGGTTCATGGGGCAGTCTCTTTCTCGAAGGTGGGGTATCGCCGACGAGCGGTTTCGTCGACGGGGAAACGCAGTTCAGATCGGTACGCCGCGGCCGCGCGAGCATCGATCAGCGCAGCACGGGCCGAATCCCCGGGTAACTGACCGGCTCATCATCGCTCACGTCCGCACCGCTTCAGTGGCACTGCACTGCCACTGTTCAGAATGCGATCCGCCGCTCAGGCTCGTGCTGCAAGGTACTGCTCGGACTCCAAACGACGAATGTGCGTGACGGAACGGGCGAGCTCCACCAGATATCGTGCCAGCGCCACTGTTTCGGGCCCGCCGATGCGCTGCCGGTGGGATGCCATTTGCTGGAGGACCAGTCCGTCCAGCATCCCGACCAGGTAGTCCGCCAAAATGACCGGATCGATCCCCTCTGCCAGAGCCGATATGGCCAGCCGGTCTGCAACCGCATCCACGTGCTTACGGAAACTCTGCGCAGCAAGGTTGTCGCTCTGCTGAGTCCGCAGTGCCCACAGCAACAGTTCGTACTGCGCAATGGCGACATCCGAGCTTCCGTCGAACAGCTGCTGATAACCGCATACCATTGCCGCCACCGCGTCCTCGAGAGGTGGACTCGAGTTCGGGTTGCTCGACTCCCAAGGCCCCGACGCAAAGGCCTCGGTGTTTTCGAGAACGGCGGCGAACAACTCGGCTTTCGACCCGAAGCTGTAGTGGAGTGCCGCGAGGTTGAGGCTCGCTTCTTCCGCGATGCGACGAGTGGTGGCCTTGGACAGCCCTTCACGCGCGATGACCCGCGCAGCGGCGCGCACCAACTGAGCGCGTCGCTCGGTGAGCGTGGAGTACCCCAACGTCTTTCTCCGTCCTATTCGACCGGATCCGATCCGGAAGGTCATGTCGGCCTGCGCCGCCTCACCCTTGGATGCGGGTATGGTGTCCGGACCACTCTCTGTCGCGCAGCTGAAATTTCTGGATCTTGCCTGTTGATGTCTTCGGAAGTGCCTCAATGACATCGATGATGTCGGGTACCTTGAACTTCGCCATTCGAGTGGCCGCATGACTCCGCAGCTCGTCGGGTGTCACCTGCGCGTTCGGTTTCGTCACCACGAATGCCTTGGGTCGTTCCCCCCATTTTTCGCTGGGTACGCCGATCACCGCAGCTTCGAGAACGGCCGGGTGTGAGACAAGCACCTGTTCGACCTCGACAGAGGAAATGTTCTCTCCTCCGGAGATGACGATGTCCTTGCTACGGTCCCGGAGCTCGACGTAGCCGTCGGGATGCATGACCCCGAGGTCACCGGAGTGAAACCACCCTCCTTCGAAAGCCTTTTCGGTGGCCGCGGGATCGTTGAGATATCCCTTCATGACGCCATTGCCTCGCATCACGATTTCGCCGATGGTGGACCCGTCCGCGGGGACGTCGGTCATGTTCTTGTCCACCACCCGCACTCCGTGGTGTGGATCATTCCTACGCCTTGACGAGCTGCGAGTCTGGCTTGCTCGGTTGCGGGTAGCTCGGCCCAGTCGGACTGTGTTTCGCACACCGAATACGGTCCGTATGTCTCGGTCAGGCCGTAGACGTGAATGATCTCGAACCCGAGCACCCGAGCTTGCTCGATGATGGTGGGGCTGGGAGGGGCGCCGGCCGTTGTCACCGTGACGGCCTGCGGAAGGGCCGCCGCCGAGGGAGAATTGACCAGCATCACCAGGACTGTGGGGGCCGCGTTGAAATGACTGACCCCCTCGGTGCGGAAGAGGGTCCAGATCTTCTCGCTGTCGATTGCCTCGAGACAGATGTGGGTGCCACCGATGGCGGTAATCGCCCACGGTGTGCACCAGCCGTTGCAGTGGAACATGGGCAAGGTCCAGAGGTAGACGCTGCCGGAGGTGTGCCGAGAATGGATCAGCTCCCCCATCGCATTCAGGTATGCGCCCCGATGGGTGTACATCACCCCTTTGGGACGCCCGGTGGTGCCCGAGGTGTAGTTGATGCTGATCGTCGCCAGCTCGTCCCGGACCGTCCAGTCGATCGGCTCGTGCGCATTGTGATCGAGAATCTTTCGATATTCGACGGCATCGACGCCGGCGATATCGCCGGCACCGATGACCACAACCGTGGACAGTCTCAATTCACCGGCGATGGGCCGGATCGAGTCCAATAGCGACTCGTGGACGACAAGGATCTTGGCGTCGCAGTGGGCGAGGATGTAGGCGATCTCTGCCGACGCCAGCCTGGTGTTGAGTGCCACCAGGACACCCTTGGACAACGGAACTCCGAAATGCGCAACGAGTAGTTCCGGAACGTTGGGAGCGAGATAGGCCACGCGATCCTGCTCGCCGACGCCGAGGCGAGCGAGCCCACGCGCGAGTGCGGCGGCCTCCGCTGCGAACTCGCTATAGGTCGCACGTCGACCTCCGAGGACGATTGCGGTCTTGTCCGGAAAGGTCTTGGCGGCACGGTCGAGGAAAGCCAGTGGAGTCAGGGCAGTGACATTCGGTTCGGACACGGGTGCCAACTTTCATCGGAGAATTCGGGCCGGAACACGCCTGATCGCGCGATCGTGGGACCACGACGAGGCCGACGCTTCCGGATAAGCAGCACGCCTCGCGCGACAGCCGGAGAAGGGCTCCCTACATGCGGCTGCGCGGTGAGATCACCTGACTTGACCATATGGCCCACTTGCCTGTCAAGAGAAATTCTTTCGACTCCCCAGATCGACAGCCCAGGCACGCGAGGACGCCTCGCCCACTTCGAAGCCGAGAACGGCACCGTATCCTTACCGCGCAGAAACATCTACGTAACATTGAATATTGTTGCACGGTAATCTATTCCGAGCATCAGACGTACGACTTGACAAGCCCGAAACCGACGCGGTTAATGGACAGAGTCCGCTAGTTGATCAACTGCACAAGTCATGCGGCTTAATCAATTGCCCCGAAGGGATTGACAGCCGTCGAGTAGACCAACTAGCTTGACCATGTGCCCAAGTCGAGTGACTTGGATCACGACCCAACCAGGATGTGATCGCTCCGTTCGCTCGCCGAGAGCGGGAGCCACATCGGATTGCCCACGAACGCAGCGGAGGAAACCATGGTCAGCGAAGTATCGGTGCTCGGGCTCGGAAACATGGGATATGCACTGGCGTGGGCATTCGACGCTGCTGACCGTTCTGCCACCGTCTGGAACCGGACGCCGGGCAGGAATGTGGGACTTCAGGCGGAGTCTGCGCCCTCCGCAGCGGCCGCGCTTGCTGCCAGTCCCCTGTCGGTGATCTGCCTGTCGGACAATGCAGCGGTTCGCGCCTTGCTCGACGCTCCTGAAGCGGTGTCCGCGGTGAAGGGCCGAACCATCGTGAATCTCTCGACGGGAGTGCCACGCGAAGCGGGCGAACTGCAGAAACTCTTCCACGACGCCGGCGCCGAGTACCTGGACGGCATCATTCCCGACTACCCCGAAGCGGTCGGCACCAAGGACCTCGGAATCGTCTACTCGGGGTCCGAACAGGTGTGGAACCGCAATCGCGAACTGCTCTCCGAGCTGGGAGGCGCATCCTGGTACGCCGGGGAATCCGTCGGAGTGGCGGCGGCGATCGACACGACGATGTGCATCAACTTTTATCACACAGCTATCGGTGCATTCGTCGAGTCGACTGTCTTCGCGCGGCACGAGAACGTGTCGTTCGAGAGCATCGAACGGGTGGCACTCGAACTGGTCGCTTTGCTCCGCCACCAGATCCCGATCGCGGTCGCCGAAATGCGGGCGGGCAAGTTCGACACCGATCAGGCCGATATCGACGTGCACTGGCGCGGGACCGAGATGGCAGCGGAGGCGATGAGCGTTCTCGCCGGACACCGCGACCTGCATATTGCTCCCCTCGTCGCCGACCTGCGACGAGCCCATGAAGCAGGTTTGGGCGACAAGTCGCTACCCGCACTGTCCACCCAACTTCTGCCCTAGACGCACCCCTACCCGATCACGCGCGACGCATAGTCCTGACACATACACAAGGAGATGAACAGATGGCGGCCTTGCAGACTGTTCCGAACGACACCCCGGTAGAACACATCATCGAGATCGTCGACCGCGAGGGCGGCGTGATCGTCGAGAACTTCATCGACGATCAGACCCTTGCCGGGCTGTGGGACGATCTCGGACCTGACCTCGACAAGACCCCCGGCGGAGCCGACGAGTACCTCGGCAAGAAGACCCGTCGAATCTCGTCGCTGTTTGCCCGTAGCAACCGCATGGAAACGGTGGTCACCCAGCCGTCGTATCTCCAGACCGCCCGCGCGCTGATGCAGAAGCCCGTCAAGGTGTATCTCGACGAGTGGATGGACATCACGCCCACCATTCAGATCAGTATCAGCCAGGCCATCCAAATTCACCCGGGTCAGGGCAAGCAGCCCCTCCACCGCGACGACGCGATCCACCTTCGCCGCCACCCCGGCCCGCACAGCCGCGTCCAGCTGATGCTCGCGATGAGTGAGTTCACCGAGGAAAACGGCGGCACGATGGTCATTCCCGCCAGCCACCATTGGGACGACGAGCGCACCCCCCTCGAGTCCGAAGCGATTCCCACGGTGATGGCAGCCGGATCTGCACTGATCTGGGTGGGCGGTGTCTATCACGGCGGTGGGCACAACCGGTCCGACCAGCCGCGCACCGGCCTCACGATCGGTCTCGATCTGGGCAACCTGCGGCAGGAGGAGAACCAGTACCTCGCCATCCCCCGCGAGAAAGTCCTCGAGTACTCCGAAGAGGTCCAGCGACTCCTGGGCTACGACGTGTGCCCGCCGTTCCTCGGCGCGTACGAGATGAACGATCCTCACATCCTCCTCGAGGACAGGGAGATCAGCACGACCATGGCCGCACAGACTCTGTTTGGAGCAAAATGAGCACCGCCACCACTCCCCCGATCGTCCGGGAGGACGACGCGACGCCCTTTGTCCGCGCCATCACCACAGCGCTGCGCCGGTCCGCAGGCACGCCGGCCGGCATCGAATTGCTGTCCACCCTGCCCGCTGTCGTCGGCGTTCGCTCGGCCTCCGATTTCCAGAGGGCGACAATAGTTTCGGGCGCCTCGGAGGTCCGGGTGCACCGTGGTCTCGCAACGGACACAGACGTGGTCGTCGACGTCGATCCGGCAACTCGCCGCCTCGCTGGGAGCCAGGACGACGTGGAGCCCGGGGCGGCAGCGGTCGCCGCGGTCCTCGAGCCGGAATTGCCCGAGCTGTCCGATGTCGCGGCCGAATTCTGGGAGCTGACGAAGAATATCCCCGGCATGCCGGCGCTGAAGTTCGTCGCGACCGACTCGGGCGACCAAGTGGTCGTCGGTGACAGCGCACGACCCTATGAGATTCACGGTGCGGAAGCAGATTTGCGCCGCATCCTCGGTGGTTTGGAGACATTCCCCGATTCGCTGTTCGCGGGCAAGTTGACCATCAGTGGCACCTTCCGCGAGTGGTCTGTTGTCACCGGCGCATCTATGAAGGCGGTTTACGATGTCTGACAATTTCGATGCGGCGGCGTGGGTCGATCAGCATTCCATCCGCACCGTTCGGGCGGAAACCCTCAGCCTCGACGGTGTCCTGATCGGAAAGCACCTCGCCCCGCAAAAGTTCATTTCGGGCGCTCACGGTGGCGGATTCAGCTTCGCGGACATCGTCTTCGGTGTGGACATGGCCAACATCCCTCAGCTGGGATTCGATTTCGGTGACTGGCGCGGTGAACTCCGCGACATCCAGTTGAGGCCGGATCCGAGCACCCTCGTCGTGGACCCCTCTCTCGACGGTCTGGGGTCTGTGCTGTGTGACATCACCGACCAGAACAGCGTGCCGCTCCCAGTCTGCTCGCGGTCCACCCTCAAGCGAATGGTCGAGGAGCTGGCTGCGCGTGGGTATACCGGCAAGGCCGCCATCGAGATCGAGGCCACCGTTTTCGAGGAGTCGATCGAGCAGGCCCGCGCCCAGGACTTCAAGAATCTCCACCCTCTGGGTGGCTCGTCGGGTGCCGTCTACGTCCTGAGCCGCTCGCGTGATTTCACCGAATACATGGATGCGGTTGCGCGTCGACTCGACGAACTCGGAATCCCCTGGGAAGGCTGGGCCGACGAGTCCTCGATCGGACAGATCGAATTCAACATCTCCCCCACCGACATCGTCACCGCCGCTGACCTGTACGTGCGGACCCGCCAGGCCATGCGTACTGTCGCGTACGAACTGGGCCGCACGGTCACCTTCATGGCACGCTGGGCACCCGACCAGTACGGTCAGGGCTCGCATATCAATCTGTCCCTCGAACGAGACGGGGTCAACGCCTTCCACAACCCGGACAACCCGCACCGGCCGTCGCAGGCGATGACCGACTTCATCGGTGGAGTGCTCGAGACATTGCCGGCCGCAACGACGTTCCAGTTCCCGACGATCAACTCGTACAAGCGCATCGTAGAGTTGGATGGCCCGCCCACCAGCATCACCTGGGGCGTGGAGAACAAGTCGACGGCAGTGCGTGCGATCTGCCGCGATGCCAAGCAGACCCGAGTCGAGTACCGAGTGACCTCGGCCGACGTGAACATCTATCTCGCGTTCGCGGCTTTCCTCGCGGGCGGCATCATCGGGCTCGACCAGCACATCGATCCGGGACCCGAATGCGATGTCATGGCGTGGGGGCTTCCCGCAGGAACGGTACCCAAGATCCCGACGAGCCTGTCCGCAGCCACGGACATCCTGGTCGCCGACACCCTGTTGTCGAAGGTCCTGGGAGCGGATCTGGTCGACTACTGGGCCGGTACGCGCCGGTGGGAGTGGTTGCAGTTCCACACCACAGGCGGCGACCCGGACGCCGGCATCTCCGACTGGGAACTTCAGCGCTACTTCGAACACATCTGACAGCGAACACCACGATCGGCAGGAAGCTCATTATGAGAGCGGCAGTGCTCAATTCGGCTCCGGGAAAACTCGAGCTCGAAGACCTCACCATGGACGACCCCGGACCACGTGAGGTCGTCATCCGCACAGCGGCGGTAGGGCTGTGCCATTCGGATCTGCACTACATCGATGCGACCTGGAGCACCGACTTGCCAGAGGTTCTCGGGCACGAAGTCGCCGGTGTCGTCGCCGCGGTCGGTAGCGAGGTGTCGTCGGTCCGGCCGGGTGATCACGTCGTCACCTGCGCCACCATCTTCTGCGGGTACTGCCGATACTGCACCAACGGCCAACTGTCCCTGTGCCTGAACCACCAGGCACTGCGGACCAGGCCACGCCCCAAGCTCACCAATGCAGCGGGCCGGCCGGTAGGAACGATGGGCGGACTCGGCGGCTTCGCCGACAGCATGCTGGTTCACGAGAACGGTGTCGTCAAGATCGACAAGGTCATGCCCTTCGACCGGGCATGCCTTCTCGGCTGCTCGATCGTCACCGGCGTGGGGGCAGTATTCCGGGGCGCGCAGGTACAGCCGGGATCGACTGTCGCGGTCATCGGGTGCGGCGGTGTCGGGATCGCAACGATTCAAGGCGCCCGCCTTGCCGGCGCTTCCCAGATCATCGCCATCGATGTCAACGAACATGCCCTCGAGCAGGCGAAGTTCTTCGGTGCGACTTCGACGGTCAACGGCCGTGAAGTCGATTCCGTCGAGGCGGTGCGCGAGCTGACCGGCGGTGGAGTCGACTACTCGTTCGAGGCGATCGGAGTCCGCGTCACTGCCGAGCAAGCCGTAACCATGCTCGCGCCGGGCGGCGTGGCAACGATTCTGGGCATGGTCCCCGACGAGCAGCCGCTGCGCATCCCGTCGTCGGAATTCTTCGTGAAGGAAAAGCGCATCCAGGGATCCCTATTCGGATCGAACCAATTCATGGTCGACATCCCACGGTTCGTCGACTACTACCTCCAAGGCCGACTCCGGCTCGACGAGATGGTGTCCGAACGGATCCGACTCGACGAGATCAACGACGGATTCGACGCCATGCGCCAGGGCGGGATCACCCGCGTCGTCGTCGAATTCGATCAGTAGAGACAGGAGGAAGCATCGTGCGACCACTCATCGGTATCTCTGGGCGTCGTTGGCAAGGAACCCGCGTCGACATGGAAGCCCGCTATCAGAAGAAGCCGTTCGACGTCCATGTCTCGGATTTTGCGACCAAGGTAGCCGCCGCCGGTGGTCTACCGGTGCAACTTCCGTACGAATCCACAGGCCCGGATCTGATCGACCGCCTGGACGGACTGTTGATCAGCGGCGGCCAGGACGTCGACCCGGTCCGCTGGGGCGGCGAACCTGTCGATGCTTGCGACATTGATCCACTTCGCGACGAATACGAAATCGCCCTGATCCGCGATGCGCTCGATGCCGGAATCCCGATACTCGGTATCTGCCGCGGAATGCAGATCCTCAACGTCGCACTCGGCGGCAGTCTCGTACCCGACCTGCCGACGCACGAACTTCATCATCAGCAGCCAGGTCAGCCGGTCGAGAACGAGACGCACACGGTGCAGTTCCTGACCGGATCGACGATGTTCAACATCTACGGGCGCACCGCAAACGTGAACTCCCTCCACCATCAGGCCGTCGACACCTCCGGCACCGGTCTCACCGTGACGGGGTGGGCACCCGACGGGGTCGTCGAAGCAATCGAGTACGGCGACAAACCTGTCGTCGGAGTGCAGTGGCATCCGGAATGGCGGCACAAGGATGCGATCTTCGACTGGTTCATTGACCAGGCATCAGCAGATCAAGGAGGTCGCCGTGGAGCTGCATGAGTACGCCGCAGCCGACGCGACCGAGTTGCGTCACCTGATCCGCTCCGGGACCGTCTCGGCCGGTGAGGTATTCCGGGCTGCCGTCACGGCAATCGAGAAGGTGAACACGAGCCTCAATGCGGTCGTCGGACCCCTCTTCCAGCACCCACTCGAATACGACACCCGGGGCCCGTTCGCCGGCGTCCCGTTCGCGGTCAAAGATCTGTTGCTCACCGCACAGGGTGTTCCGTCCGAATCCGGCAGCGCTCTGACCCGTGATTTCGTTGCCTCTGCCGACTCCGATCTCATGTCACGTTGGCGCGAGGCAGGTTTGGCGACTGTGTGCCGTACCTCCACCCCGGAATTCGGGTTGAGCTGCACCACCGAGCCAGTTTTCAGCGGACCAACCCGCAACCCCTGGGATCCCACCCGCACCCCCGGTGGATCCAGTGGTGGATCAGCCGCACTCGTCGCGTCCGGCGCAGTTCCCTGGGCGCACGCCAACGACGCGGCCGGTTCAATCCGTATCCCCTCGGCTCTGTGCGGGCTCGTCGGGCTCAAACCGACCCGGGGCCGGACACCGGTCGGTCCAGGTGCCGACGAACCCCTCTTCGGATTGACGAGCGAGTTCGCAATCACCCGCACGGTGCGCGATGCTGCCGCACTCCTCGACGAGGTACACGGCGGTGTTCCCGGCGACCGTTACCTGGTCGCTCGCCCACCTGGCCGGTATTCCGACGCCCTCATCGATGCGCGGCATCCTCTTCGGATCGCGGTGAGCACGGAGTCACCGTTCGGTACCGCCGTCGACCCGAGGGTCGCCGAACAGGTCCTGGCAACTGCCCAGCTGCTCGAACAACTGGGCCACCACGTCGATTACGCGCAGCCAACCGTCGATGGCTCGATGCTTCTCGAACTCAACATCCGTTTCTTCTCCGCGTCGATCGGCCACACGATCCAGGAGATCAGCGGAAGCGACGATGCCGATGCATCGCTGGCACGTGTCGAGGCTTCCACTGCCGCATGCGCCCGCCGCGGTCTCGATCTCCGCTGGACAGATGTCGCGGAGGCCCGTTCCTGGCAGAACGACATCACGCGGAGCACCGCCGGCTTCTTCGCCGACGAGTACGACGTCCTGATGACGCCGACGGTCGCCACTCCCGCCTGGAGCGTCGGGAGCATGCGCGGAAACCAACCGGGCTGGAGCGCCGAATCGTGGATCCGCGAGATCTTCGAACACGTGCCCTTCACCGTGTTGTTCAACGTCACTGGTCAGCCGGCGATCTCAGTGCCGATCGGCATGGTCGACGGTCTACCGGTCGGTGGTCAATTCGCCGCCGCGCAGGGCGGTGAGCACACCTTATTGGCGCTGGCCTCAGAGCTCGAGCAGGCCGCGCCCTGGGCCGGCCGAGTGCCCCCCATTCATGTCACAGCAGACACCATCGACCCGTCTGGAGCCGTCGCAGGCCTCGGCGGATCCGTACCCGAGGAAGTGCTTCAGTAATGGCCCAGACACGCGCAGAGTGGGAACAGTACATCGGCGAATTGGTTCTGCCGACCGCGATGTGGATCGACGGTGGCTGGCGAGAAGGCACTGGCGACTCCGTTCACGATGTGATCAGCCCGCGCAACGGAAGCGCCGTCACTCAGGTGCCGTTGGCCGGCGACGACGACGTCGACCTCGCTGTCGCCGGTGCACGGGCTGCCTTCGAACGCGGCGACTGGTCGCGGATCTCGGCGCGTGAGCGTGGCAAGGCACTCCAGCGGTGGGCGGATCTGATTCACGACAACCGTGACGAGCTCGCGGCACTGGTCGCCCTCGAAATGGGCAAGCCCGTCCTCGACGCCCGCGACATCGAGCTGAAGACCACCGAGCAGACGTACCGGTGGTACGGCGAGCTTGCCGACAAGCAGCTCGACGAATCCCCTCGAGGACTCGCCGATGCAGTCGCCTTGGTCACGCGCGAGCCCGTCGGTGTGGTCGCCGCGATCACCCCGTGGAACTTCCCCATGACGCTGAGCAGCTGGAAGATCGCGGCAGCACTGGTCGTCGGCAACAGTGTCGTGGTCAAACCCGCCATCCAGTCCCCGTTGTCGCTGCTTCGGGTCGCCGAGCTCGGTACCGCCGCAGGTCTGCCCGCCGGGGTGCTGCAAGTACTGACCGGGACTGGTGGACAGGCCGGATCGCGTCTGGCTCGTCACGAGGGCGTCAACTGCCTGACATTCACCGGCTCACCGGGTGTCGGGAAGCAGCTGATGCACTACTCCGGCGACTCCAACGCCAAACCCGTGCATCTGGAGCTGGGTGGAAAGAGCCCGCACATCGTGTTCGCCGACGCGGACCTGGACGCAGCAGCAGAGTCGGTCGCATGGGCGATCACCTTCAATGCCGGCCAGATGTGCACTGCAGGCGCGCGACTGATCGTCGACAAGCGCATCGAGAAGCAATTCGTCAGCAACGTGATCGAAAGGATCGCCGCCAAGAAGGTCGGTGACCCCTTTGCCCCCGAGACGGTAATCGGTCCCCTCTCCAGCGCCAAGCACCGCAAGGATGTCGCAGCCCATGTCCGGCGCGGCGTCCAGGAAGGTGCCACACTCGAACTCGGGTCCCCCGACATCGCCGATGGCGACGGGTTCTACTTCGATCCGGTCGTCTTCACTGGTGTCGCCCCCAAGCAGGCGTTGTTCCAGGAGGAAATCTTCGGCCCCGTCCTCGCGGTGACATCGTTCGATGGCGCCGACGAGGCTGTGGCGCTGGCGAACGACTCGCAGTACGCACTCGGGTCCGGAGTCTGGACCACGAATCTGCGTACAGCCCATGATGTCTCACGCCGCATCGACGCCGGAATCGTCTGGGTCAACTGCTTCGAAGAAGGCGATCTGACCGTGCCCTTCGGCGGCCGCAAGCTATCCGGGCACGGCGCCGACAAGAGCGAACACGGACTCGAAAAGTTCACCTCGCTCAAGACCACCTGGATTCAGCTGTGAACGCGCGATCAACGGAAAGGGTGAACGCATGGCACGGATAGGAGTTCTCGGACTCGGCCTCATGGGGTCCGCAATCGCCGAAGCATTTCTCGTGGCCGGCCATTCGGTCACCGTATGGAACCGCACGGCGTCGAAGGCCGAACGGTTGGTGGAATTGGGCGCCTCGGCAGCAGGCACCCCTACCGAGGTGCTGGCCGAGAGCGAGTTGACCGTCATTGTGCTGTCCGACTACCGGTCGGTCCGGGACGTGCTGGACGAGATCAACAGGGACTCGCGCCGGCCGGAGGCTACAACGGTTCTGAACCTGACGACCGGAGACGCGGCAGCAGCTATCGAGTTGCAAAGCCACCTGGCCCCCACCGGTATCAAGTATCTCGACGGTGCGATCCTGGCCTACCCCAAGGCGATCGGCGCCGACGCCGACGTCGTGATCACGGGCCCTGAAACCGTGTGGGATGCGCACCGTCCGGTGCTGATGTCGTTGGGTTCCGGCACCGCCTTTGTCGGTGAGCAGATCGAGCACGCCAATGTCATCGACACTTCGATCACCGGCAGCTTCTTCTGCGTTGCGATGGGGGCGTTCTACGAGGCCACCGCGTATGCCGCGCGTTCAGGGATGACAGCGGACAAGCTCGTGCCCTACGCGCTCAGATGGACAGACCAACTGAGGACCGAGATCGAAAACGGCGCACGCGAGATCGTCTCCGGTGACTATACGACCGACCAGGCGGCCGTCGTTACCTACGAGAAGGCGATCGCCATGATCACCGAGTCGATCCAGCATTCCGGGCAACCTGCACACCTGAACGCTGCTCTGCTGGAAAATCTGCGCGCCGCAATGGCTGCGGGGCACGGTCGAGATTCTCTTGCAGCGATACACGCAACCCTGACCAGGGATGTCGGCGCATGACCGAAACGCGTACCACGGAAACAGAAAGAGCGATCATGGGTAACACCACAGTGACCGACAACCACATCGCCATCATCGGAACCGGATTCTCCGGGATCTGCGCCGCGATCAAGCTGAAGGAATCCGGGATCGAGGATTTCGTCATCTACGAGCGTGCCGATGACGTGGGGGGAACGTGGCGCGACAACACCTATCCCGGGGCCGCATGCGACGTTCCCAGTGTCCTGTACTCGTTCTCATTCGCTCAGAATCCGGAGTGGACCAGGACCTACAGTCCGTGGAACGAGATCCACGACTATCTGGTCAAGGTGTCCAAAGACTTCGAGATCGACTCGCACATCAAGTACGGTGCCGAAGTGTCCGAACTCCGGTTCGACGACAGTGCTCTGAACTGGACCGTGAGCTTCACCTCGGGTGAGTCCGTGACTGCACGTTCCGTCATCAGCTGTGTCGGTATACTCAGCCAACCCTCGATTCCACAGATTCCGGGATTGGAGTCGTTCGAGGGAACTACCTTCCACTCGGCGCAGTGGCGTCACGACCACAATCTCGAAGGCGAGAAGGTCGCGGTCATCGGAACCGGCGCGAGCGCGATTCAGTTCGTCCCGAAGATCGCCAACGATGCCGAGAAGCTGTATGTCTTCCAGCGTTCACCCCACTGGGTCATGGAACGCGGTGACCAGCCCATCAGCGCCCGCACCCGCCGCCTCTACCGACGCTTCCCGCTCCTCGAGCGGTTCGAGCGGTGGCGCACCTACTGGGATTTCGAGACCCTGTCCCGCGGCTTCCTCGGCAACCACCCGAAGGTGGTCGAGAACTACCGCGAGAAGGCCCTCGATTTCCTCGCCGAACAGGTGCCCGAACCGGGACTGCGCGCCAAGCTCACCCCCGACTACGACCCCGGGTGCAAGCGCCGCCTCGTCTCCGACGAGTGGTATCCCACTCTGCAGCGCGACGACGTCGAGCTCGTTACCGAGGGCATCGCCGAGATTCGGCCGCACTCGATCGTCACCACCGACGGCGAGGAGCACGAGGTCGACTCGATCATTTTCGGCACCGGGTTCACCGGCACGAGTTTCCTGGCGCCGATGAAGGTGTTCGGTCGCCGTGGTGTCGAGTTGTCCGACGCATGGAAGGATGGGGCCGCAACGAAATTGGGGGTCGCGACCCACGGCTTCCCGAACCTGTTCATCATGTTCGGACCGAACGCCGGCCTCGGCCACAACTCGGTGGTGTTCATGATCGAGGCGCAGGCACGCTACATCACCACAGCCGTCAAGCGGCTGCTCCGCTCCCGCGGTGCCGCCCTCGATCTCGACCTCGACGTTCAGACACGCTGGTACGAGCAGACCCAGAAGAAGATGCGCGAGACGGTGTGGGTGACCGGTGGTTGCAGCAGTTGGTACCAGTCCGCAGACGGCCGAGTCGACACCCTGTGGCCGGATCTGACACCGAACTTCTGGCGTCAGACGCGGCTGTACAAGAAATCGGACTTCGCCGCGATCCGGCCACAACGCAACTGACATTTCATCGGTCGGCGCAAAGTTTGTCGGAGCGCCGACCGATGTGGCCGGCCAGGGTGTGCCCGGGACAATCTGTAAACAACGTGAACTGGAGAAAATAAGATGCGGGTGGTATTCGTCGGCGGAGCCGGCGCCATGGGTTCACGCGCGGTCCGCACCGCCGCCGAATTCGACGAGTTCACCGAACTCGTGATCGCCGACTTCAACATCGCAGCGGCGGAGTCGCTGGCCGCCGAGTTGGGTCCGCGGGTCTCGGCGGTGAAGTTCGATGCTGATCGCGACGATCCACGGCAGTTGTTCTCGGGTGCGTGGGGCGTGCTCAGCTCCCTCGGGCCGTACACGCGGTTCGGGACCAAGATCATGAAGGCGGCGATCGAGTCGGGCTGCCAGTATGTCGACATCAACGACGACTGGGAACCGACCCTTCAAGCGTTCGAACTCGATGAAGCGGCCAAGGCTGCGGATGTAACAGCGCTGATCGGGATGGGCGCAAGCCCGGGCGTGTCGAATGTGCTCGCCGCCAAGGCCGCCGCCCAACTCGACGAGGTTCACGAGTTGCTGACCGGGTGGGCATTGGTCGGGATCGCGTCCGACGCCGGCAGCGTTCGCCCCCAGGCCGCCATGCTGCACGTGGTGCACCAGTGCACCGGCACCATACGGGCGGTCGAAGACGGCGAATGGGTGGATGTGGCGCCTCTGCAGACCCTCCCGATCCACTACCCGGGTATCGGGGACGTCGTGGTGCGTACCGTCGGGCATCCCGAGGCCGTAACGCTTCCCCGCACCTATTCGGGTCTGCAGCGCTGCGTCAACGTCATGTCGGGTCCCGACTGGTACTTCGACTACGTCACCGACCTGATGGACGGCGTCGAATCCGGTCGAATCACTGTCGACCACGCCGCGGTGGCGATGGACCGCACCCCGCCACGACCGACCGACGCTCCCCGCACCCGCCGGCTCCCACCCGTATTCGCTTGGGCCCGGGGCACCCGAGGCGGGGTCGAGACGATCGCCGCGGCGGGCATCACGCGCTGGGCACCAGGAAAGATGGCCGGCGCCACCGCCGTCCCCGCGGCCGTCGCCCTCCGGCTACTGGCCCGCGGCGACATCTCGCTCCGTGGTGTGGTCACCCCCGAAGCGGCAGTGCCGGCGGAGGAATTCTTCGCCGCACTCGACCCCCACTACACCGAACCTGCCGGAACCGAATCCCCGCTCGTCGAACTTGTCACCACACAGGCGGTCCCCTCATGAGCAACCTGCTCAACAGCGTCACCGACCACGTCGAACACTGGGCACACCACACCCCCGACGCGATCGCCGTGTCCTCGTCCGACACCGAAATCAGCTACGCAGAACTTCTCTCACTCATCGACAGCACCGCCGCACGCCTGTCCGCGGCCGCGGTCCGGCCGGGGGACCGGGTCGTCCTCTCGGGCATCAACACCCCGGCCTGGGTAGTAACCTTCCTCGCGGCGCTGCGCATGCGCGCGGTGATCGTGCCCTTGAACTCGCGGCTCGGGGCCGAACAACTCCGGCCCCTGATCGACCTCGTCGAACCCCGCATCGTCCTCGTCGACCACACCCAGCTCGAGGTGTTCACCACCGCACGAATCGCCGAATCCGGAACGCCGGTGCATTCGCTGGGCTCAGGGGACATCACCGACGCGTTCACCGGGATGCCCACCGATCACCGCTGGCACGCACCCACCTCAGAAGACCGCGATGCCCTCGCCCTGCTGAGCTTCACCTCCGGAACAACCGGAAACCCCAAGGCGGCCTCGATATCTCACGCCTCCCTCGTTGATTCGTCGAGTGTATACGTGCCGTGGATGCCGCTCGGCGAACGCGCGATCTCGACCATCCTGGTTCCGCTGTTCCACAACACCGGTTACGTCGACCAACTCGGATTCATGCTGGTCATCGGCGGCCAGGTCGATCTCGTGCCGCGGTTCCGCACCACGACCGCCATCGACGCCATGACCCGGCGACCACCGTCTCACCTCGCCTCCGTCCCGAGTATCTACCGCATGCTCATGCTCACCGAGGACGCTGACACAATTCTTGGTTCCTGCCGGCACGCCCTGGTCGGGGGTGCCGGAATGCCACCGGCGTGGAGCACCGAGTTCTTCGAACGCTGGCCAGAGCTGAACCTCTTCCACGTCTACGGCCTGACCGAGTTCACCTCGGCTACTCACTTGCTGCCCGCCGAGGAAATCATCGAACACGGCGACACGGTCGGCTACCCGGTGGCAGGCGTGCAGTGCTCTATCCGTGACACAGAAGGCAAAGAGGTGCCAGTGGGCACCGCCGGCGAGGTGTGGGTCAGCGGGCGGATGCGGATGCTCGAATACTGGAAGCGGCCCGACGCCACCGCAGACGCGTTCAGCGGACACTGGCTCCGCACCGGCGACGTCGGAGCCGTCGACCCGGACGGGCGACTGCGGCTCCTCGGCCGGATCAATCAAGTCATCAACCGCGGCGGCGAGAAGATCCTGCCCACCCAGCTCGAGGACCTCCTCGCACACAGCACCGCGATCGCCGAGGTCGTCGTGGTCGGCCTCCCCGACCCGGTCATGGGAGAACGTATCGTCGCCGGCGTCGTCCTGCGCGACGGGCACACGCTCGACGAAACCGACGCCAAAGCACAACTGCACGGCCGCGTCCCCGACTACGCCGTCCCCGAACAATTTGTCATCATCGACGAACTCCCCCACAATGCCAGCGGAAAGATCGACCGCACACACGCCACCGAACTGATCAGCCAACTCACATCAGTCGCTGCCGAGTATTCCTGAATCCCCCACGCTGCGGTCCGTCACCGTCACCGTGACGCCGACGGGAAGCCCGTTCGTCTCCACATCATCTTTCCGGAAAGGTCGTCATGGCCATCAGCTCGTCACGAATCGTTCTCGCCTCGCGCCCCACCGGCAGCCCCACAGTCAACAACTTCCGTCTCGAACCTTGCGGCACCCCCGATCCGGGCGACGGGCAACTGTTACTCCGCACGCAGTTCCTCTCGCTCGACCCGTACATGCGGGGTCGCATGGACGCCGGCGAGTCCTACGCCGACCCCGTCGACGTCGGGTCGGTGATGGTGGGTGGCACGGTCTCTGAGGTCCTCGATTCTCGCCACCCCGACTTCAAGCCCGGCGACATCGTGTTGTCAGATTCGGGATGGCAAACCCATGACGTGGTCGACGGCGCCGACGTCCGCAAGCTCGATCCCGCCGCCGGGCCTGTCTCGACCGCCCTCGGCGTTCTCGGTATGCCCGGAATGACCGCATACGCGGGTTTGCACGAGATCGGAAAGCCGAAGCCCGGCGAGACCGTTGTCGTTGCCGCAGCCAGCGGACCTGTCGGCTCCGCGGTCGGACAGATCGCGAAACTGCGGGGGGCGCGTGCCGTCGGAATCGCCGGCGGGCCCGAGAAGTGTTCCTTCCTGCTCGACGAACTCGGTTTCGATGCTGCGATCGACCACCGGGCGCCCGACTTCGCGGACCGGTTGCGGGCTGCGGTCCCGAACGGTATCGACGTCTACTTCGAGAACGTCGGCGGCGAGGTGGCGTCAGCCGTCCTTCCACTCTTGAACGATTTCGCCCGAGTACCGGTCTGCGGTCTGATCGCCCAGTACAACGACACCTACGTGGCGGACGGCGCTGACCGGCTTCCCGGGTTCTTCTCCAAGGTCCTGGTCAAACGCCTTACCGTGCGCGGCTTCATCGTCTACGACTTTGCCGATGACCTGCACGATCAGTTCCAGACGGACGTGTCGCGCTGGTTGGCCGAAGGACGGTTCGCGTACCGCGAAGAAGTGGTCGACGGACTCGAGCAGGCACCTGCAGCATTCCTCGGGCTGCTGCAGGGCAAGAACTTCGGGAAGCTCGTGGTCCGAGTCTCTGACTGACCGCAGCCCCAACCACATTCCGTACACCCAACCCGGAGGGTGATTGTCGTGTCGTCACACGAACGGAGCATCGCGCTCGTCACCGGCGGCGGCGCCGGAATCGGTAGGGCATCGTCGTTGTCGGTGGCGAAGGCCGGAACCTGTCGTCACCGACATCGATGGCGACACCGCCCACCAGACGGTGGAGGAAGTCGCGGCCGCGCCCCTGACCGAGATTTCGGTCGAAATGTGGAATCGGTTGATGAAAGTCCATGTCACCGGCGGATCATCAACGCTTCGTCGACCGCCGGACTCATCGGCGCGGCACAGCATGTGCTGCACGGGGTCTCCAGAGGCGCCGTCCGACTCGTGTCCAAACACGCGCAATCGAGCAGGCCGCGAACAATATCCGGGTGAATTCGATCCATCCCACGTTCACCCGTAGTGCGACGGCGGACGAAGCAGCGATCGCTGCAGGCACCACGCTCGACGAATGGGCCGGTGGGACGCCGAAAGGCCGCCTCGCGGACGTTCAGGATGTTGCCAATATCGCGGTCTTCCTCGCCTCCGCCGAATCTTCCTAATCTCGCGGGCGGTGGATACGTGATCGACGGAGCGGGGACCGCGCGGTAGGCCCGGGGTCCTACTTCGATGTCTTCGCCGTCCGCCTTGCCGATGTCGCCGCAGGCTTCTTAGACGCTGCCGCAGGGGTTCTGCTCGAACGCCCCTTCACAGTTTTCGTGCGGCCGTGACGTTGCTCGATGAGTGCCGCGAAGGACTGGGCCGCGAACTCCATGCCTCGTTGGAGTTTGTCGTCGTCCTGATAGGTGAACCACTGCAGCGACAGTCCGTCCGCGACGGCGGGGATCTGCTCGGCGAGCAGGTCGACCAGGGACTCGTCCTCACCCTCGGCCAGGCCGTGCCGCAGGACCTCGGCGAAGAGCTTTTCATGGATGTCATACGACCGCACCGCCAGATCGGGGTACTGAGGCTGGCGGATCGACCACATCAGCAGCTCCATCTGCGCTCGGGTGTAGTCCGGGTCACTGCGATACCACGCCACGATCTCATTCAGCAGGCGAGCCGAGGCAGCGGCCAGCCCCTCCCCCTCCACGCCATAGTCGGCCTTCTCCTCGATCTTCTCGGCCTGCTGCTTGAACAGCTCGTAAAAGATCTCCTCCTTGCTGCGGAAGCAATAGTGCAGGGTCGCCGGGGGTGCGCCGGCCTCCTCGGCGATCTTGCGGGTGGTCGCACCGGACACCCCGTGCTGCGCGATCACGCGAACCGCAGCCTCCACGAAGAGATGACGGCGCTGCTCAGCCGGTACATGTGCCATATCCGGTTCCTCACTATCGGCCTGATTGTTCATAACCGCCGAGGGTGGACGAACCGACCTGGGCGATTGACTCAGTCATATCCTACGTCACAGTAATGGGATTCTCTGGGCCTACCAAAGTTCGTGGCGTCGCGTCAGGTGCGTCCGTGATAGTCCCGCCTGGATCCCCACCACCGCCTCCCGGCAAGCATCGAAAGCCGTCGGGCTATGCGGGAACGAAGCCCAGTTCACCAGTCGGGCAGATCCGCGGCTGCAATGCGGTGTTGGTGACGCGTTTGAAACCTGCCAGAAACGACGAATTCAGTTGATGCAAAACAGTTCTAGCTATTTCTGGCCAGCACTTGACACCACGGCAAAAACAGCGCCTAATGGACCGACTTTGACTGGGGCAATCGAACAAGTCATTCGGTCAATATGGGTTGAACGCCCCACACCACTCCCGCGAACAGGCGTTGACACTTCAAACTCGAGCAACTATCTTGACCATATGACCAAGTCAGTGACTCAAGTCACTGTCCCATGAAATTGTGGCGGCTGAAGCAGCACCTGCCACGTGACGAGATTCCCTGCTGACCACCTACCGAAGGATGGAAGTCCGATGACCAGCACAACTCAGGCAGCCCTCGCTCATGTTCCGAACACCTCCACGGCGGACGAGATCGCAGCGATCGTCGAGCGCGACGGCGGTGTCATCATCGACGGGATGCTCACCGACGACCAAGTCGCCCGATTCAACGCCGAGATCGACCCGCACCTCGACGGCCTCCGGCCCGGGTCGCTGTCCTCGAACGAAGGAGTCCAGGACTTTCACGGTGCGCAGACCAGGCGCCTGACGAATCTCGTCACCTTGAGCAAGACCTTCCGCGAAGAGATCATCGATCACGACCTCGCCCTCGCCGTCGCGGACCGGGCGATGCTCGACTCCTACGACTCGTACTGGATGGGCACCGCCCAGGTGATCGACATCGGCCCCGGAAACAGGGCACAGCCGCATCACCGCGACCTCGAGAACTACCCGCCGTTCCTCGCACTGGGCCCCCACGGCCCTGAGGTGATGTGCAACTTCCTCATCGCACTGACCGACTTCACCGAGGAGAACGGCGCGACCCGCGTCATTCCGGGCAGCCACAAGTGGCCCGACTTCAACGACCGCGGCACCCCGGAACAGACAATTCCCGCGACGATGAGGGCGGGCGACGCCCTGTTCTTCAGCGGGAAACTGGCGCACGGCGGCGGGGCCAACGTCACCTCCGATGTTCGCCGTCGGGGAGTGGCCTTCACCTTCAACCCCGGATACCTCGTACCTGAGGAGGCGTACCCGCACGTCATCGATCTCGAGCTTGCTCGGACGCTGTCCCCCCGGGTGCAGCAGCTGCTCGGCTTCCGCTCCTTCCACGACGACAGCCACGGGTACCCCGGACTGTGGCAGGTCAACTACGACGACATCGAGGACTACCTCGGCCTGTGAGCCGTCAGCCCATCGTTCGCCGATACCTGCTCGGGCAGGATCCTCGCGTGGGGCCGCCCACGACCGATCGGAGTAGTACATGAATTCCACACTCGAAGGACGCGGTGCGATCGTCACCGGCGCCGCACGGGGATTGGGGGCCGCGATCGGCCGCGTCCTCGCCGAACGCGGTGCCCAGGTCCTTCTCGCCGACGTGCTCGACGACGCTGGCGAGAAATATGCAGCACAACTACGCGCCGAAGGACTCGACGTCCACTACACGCACCTCGATGTCACCGATGAAACCTCTTGGGGTGACGCCGTCGCACTGGCGCAGCGCTGTGTCGGCGGCGTAGGGGTCCTGGTCAACAACGCTGGGATCTCCGGTCCGGGTGAAGGCGTCGCCTCCGACCTCGAGGCGTGGGACTCGATCGTCGCCGTCAATCAGACGGGACCATTCCTGGGCATGCGTGCCGTCGCACCGTCGATGCGTGCGGCGGGAGGCGGATCGATCATCAACATCGCGTCGATCATGGGGTACGTCGGTGATCCCGACTACCTCGCATATACCGCCACCAAGGGCGCCGTCAGGCAGATGACCCGCAGTGTCGCGCTCGAACTGGCGGAGTCCCGAATCCGTGTGAACACGGTGTGCCCCGGTTACATCAAGACCCCGATGAACGACGACGAACTCGATCTCGCCTCGTCGATCGACAACACCCCCCTCAAACGGCTCGCCGAGCCGGCCGAGATCGCACGAGCAGTGGCCTTCCTGGCATCGGACGACAGCTCATACATGACCGGCTCCGATCTCGTTGTGGACGGCGGCTATCTGGCCCGCTAGGGCACCGGCGACTCGGCCGCCGCTGCACTCCGGAGATCGCGTCTCGAAGATCTGTGGTCGCTCCTGCGCCGGATGGCAGCCGTCGAGTGCCGCATGCCGGCCGGAGGTCGGTTTCGCTCCCCACCGGGTCGGCCCCGATCACGCTGCCGCCGGCATTCGGGAAGTGTTGCGACCATATAGTTTTCGCACCCGAGGCATCATAATTCTGTTGTCTCGCGTGATCTCTGCACGTGAGCGACATGCCGGAGGTCGGCTTCCGTGCTGAAACCGGAAGCCTACCCCGGACATCGTTGGCCGATCCCCTCTCCCCCGAGGAGTTCCAACGTGGATGTGGATCGGTCGCCACCCTCGCCCGCCGACCCACGGTTGCCTCGAGACATGCGGTATCACTCGGCGCACGATGGTCCGCACCAATAAAAGCTGATTATTCGCGTAACCGTGGGCCAGGGCGCGGGTCTCGATCCTAGGAGACTGGTGTCGTGAGCGGTGGTCGAATTCCGCGCCCTCCTCAGAGTCGAACGGACCCCTTCGATCACTTTCCGGGCTGCTGTCCGTACGTTCAAGACGTGGTCCGCCCCCGCATCGAGCAGCGCGATCTGATCCTCGTGAGAGCTGAATTCACCGATTACGATGAGCGCTTCCGGACCGCGTAGTGCACAAGATCTTCGCAGCGGCAAACTCATCGAGGCGGTGGAAACGAACATCGGCGATCGCCACCCGAAGGAAGCACCCTGGGTTGACGTAGCAGATCACTGTCACGGAAACCGGCATCCGCATCGATGAGTAATACGCAGGAAGTCGGCGCGGTCGGTGTCTGCAGAGGTCCGGAACCGCAGGATCGGCAAGTCCCAGGCCTGTAGGAAGTCTGGCGGTGCCGACCGGTCGGTAGAGACTCGTTGATCAGCAATTTCGCCGCAGGCCCCAGTCGCCGTGCTCCGTGCACTTGTTGATGTTGTCCTCGGACATTGTCACCACTTGTCATGGCGGTCAGCCGCGATCATTCTCGGTCGGGTCCGCAGCTGCGCCCCGCGATACGATGCCGCGGAGCGCTCCACGTACCGCGTTGGTTCGGCGCGGCGCGACTGCGCACTGCGCGGCATGCCACGGCTGAAGCGCCTCGGATTCGAAGAGTGGTCTCGCAGGGAAGATTGGGTCACCCAAGAGGCCGATGGGTCATGGGTCATGTACATCTGCAGTCGTCGCGTTCGCGAGATCCAACCAGGCGAGCCCGGTGCGGGTGCGCCTTCTCTGATCGGACCGTTGGGAAACATCAACGTAACACCGGTACCTGCAGGTCAACAGTGTGTAACCGGGGATTCGGTGACGTTGACATCGCACTCGAAGAACACGCCTAATTACTTGAGCCAACGACTTGATCGCTTGGACAAGATGGTCGCACAGGTACGAGTTGGCCGGGACACAGCGAAGCGATTCGGTCAAGTGTTGACACATCCGGCTTGGGCAACTAACTTGACCGAATGCCCCAGTCGGTGACTCAGCTCACGTTTGACGGAAGGACGTGAGGGCAGTCACCAGAAGGTGATCCTCATGCCGAAACGAACCAAGAGGAAGTCCGCCGCTCCTGCCCGCATTCACTGGTCGATACGAGCGGCTACCGCATCCATCAATCGCTACCCGACGTCCCACCCCATTTGAAAGAGCAACTCTTGACGAGGCAACTACGGCCTGTCATCGTCAGGACAGGCCTGGAGGATCCAGCAATGATTGATAAACCGGCATCTGCCGTCACTGGCGAGATCGAACTACCCGGTCTTGATGAAGGGCATCTGAGTCGAACTCAGATCATCTCGCTCGCTCTGGCGTCGTTCATCCCTGCCGTGGCGATCGCCAGCTTCCCCGTTCTAATGGTGGCCACGGCCGGCAACGGCAGTTGGTTGGCATCGTTGATCTCTGCAATTGCGACAACATGCGTCGGCGTTGCCGTGATCACGTTTGCCAAGCGGTTCGTCGCCACGGGGTCGCTGTATTCGTATATCGCCGAAGTCTTCGGTCCTTGGGCGCGCTACCTGATGGCCGCGACCCTGTTCCTTGGTTATCTTGCACAAATTCTGTCGATGTTGTTGATCATCGGCCTCTACTCGGGCAGCTTCCTCCTGTCGGTGGGCGTCGATTCCGGGCTGGACCACGGCACCCAAATCTTGATCTACGTAGTGTCCGCGATCGTGGTCATCGCGGTGACATGCAGAGGCCTGGACACGTCGGTCGTCGTCGCGGTATCGCTCACCGTATTGTCGTTGCCGTTGATGCTGCTGATCACCGGTGCCAGCGCTATCCACACGGGCCTTCATCTCGGCGAACAGTTGTCACTGCAGGGCTCGACGACCAGCGGCATCATTGCCGGCATCGCTATTGGTGCTGCCTTTGTCGTCGGCCTCGAGAGTTGCGCCGCCCTGGCCGCCGAAACCAAGGATCCCAAACGCAATGTCCCCGCAGCCGTGATGAGCGTCCCGGTGATCCTCGGCGTCGCGTATCTCGCCGCAACGTTCCTTCAAATCCCCGGCTTGATGCAGGCCTCGACGAACATCGAAGCGGGGATGTCCGGACCCGCAGCCCTCGCGCAGCAATCGGGCCTTGGTGAGGGAATCGGACAGGCATCGGATCTCGTCTTGGCGATCGCCACGTTCGCGTCCCTCATCGGCTTCGCCAACTACGGTTCCCGGTTCGCCGCGACACTGTCAGCGGACGGACTGCTGTCGATCCGGTTCGCGCAAGTACATCGTCGTCTACACAGTCCTGTCAATGCCATTGTCCTGACGGTCGGTGTCGGTCTCGTGGGGCTCGTGACCATGGTCGCGCTGGACCTGGGATCGCCGTTGACGATCTACTCTGCCGTCGCGACGCTGGTCGCATACTTCTGGGTCATTCCCTATGTCCTGATCTGCGCTGGAGCAGTGAGACTGGTCGCGCGCGAGAAGAAGTTGGGTGCGGGTCTGGTCATCGCGTGCACCGTGGGCGCGCTGACGATGGCATGGTTGCTTGTCAGCGCAATCATCAACCCACCCCCGGCTCCGATCGACGCGATGACCTATGTGTTCGTGGTCGCCACAGTGGTCTTGTCGGCAGCGTTCGCGGTCGCCGGGCGAAGACGCACCCAAGACTCCGTGAAATCAATGGAAACACGTCCGGTCACGCCTGATCCCGTCGCATAAGTCCCCTCGGACCCAGCCAAGAACAAGCAGGGACACGCCAATCGGGCGTGTCCCTGCTCATAGATATCGACAACCACGCACACTGGTTCGAACTCTGAGCGCACTATCGACCTCGGACAGAAATCGCGTCAACTCTCTCGCGCAACCTCCTGAGCCAATTGATAGCCACAACAAATCCACTGCCCGCGGTATCGTCCGAACCCTCATCGTCGAAGTAGCGACGATCGCCGACCAGCGCGGAGCCGGTGGATCGAGGCAGCATCACATCTGCACCCAGTCGAGGACAGCGCTCCAACAACAACCCTCCCTCGGACCCGACATGACACGGCCGAGCAGGTTCCGGTGGCAACACGGCCACAACCCGGTCGAGCAGTAGAAAGGAACCTGTCTGAAGCCCTCAGACAGCGTCCGAGGGCGGTTTTACATGCGTCGAAACCTCTCCCCGCGCAATAGGGGTGGGGCGGCGGACCGGTCTGAATTGCCGTCACGACAACGTGCTGCTGCCGCACAGCCCATTTCCTCGCCTTACCTCGACGTACTGGTCTGGGGTGACCCGATGCCGGATGCTGCGGTCTGACCGTCTTCCGGCCCGTCGAGAGCGCCGATGAGATCGACGTTCGGTTCGCGGTCGATGCGGGTCGCCAGAGGCTTTTCCTGGACGAAGAGCAGGAGGAGGACCGCGAGGATCACGAGTGGGACCATGTAGAGGAAGATCGGGGTCAACGCGTCGTTGTAGGCGCCGATGATCACCTCACGTACCGGCTCTGGGAGGCTTTTGAGGATGGCCGGGGTCAGTGAGTTCTCGCCTCGAGGAAGCGCCGCGCCGGTTTCCGGCATGCGCTCGGCGAGAAGGTTCGTCAGGCGCGTGGTGAACAGGCTTCCGACGATCGCGGCGCCGAGTGAGGCCCCGATCTGGCGGAAGAAGTTGTTGGATGCGGTTGCTGTTCCCACTTCACTTGCAGGGAACGTGTTTTGGACGATGAGTATGAGGATCTGCATGCCGAGCCCGAGTCCGACTCCCATGAGAGCGATGTAACACCCGATCACTACCAGTGACGTGGTGGGCGTCAGTGTCGACAGCAGCACCAGGGCACCCGCGACGATGAGGGTGCCGATGATCGGGAACCACTTGTATCGTCCGGTCTTACTTACGACTTGTCCGGATCCGATCGAGGCGACGAGCAGCCCCGCCATCATCGGAATCATCAGCAGGCCGGCCTCGGTGGCATTCTTGCCCGTAACCATCTGCAGGTACGTGGGTAGGTATGCCAAGGCGCCGAACATCGCGATTCCGGTGATCAGACCCGCCACGGTGGTGAGAACGAAGTTGCGTTCGGCGAACAGGTGCAGGGGGATGATCGGTTCCGCAGATCGACGTTCGACCATGACGAAGGCGATGGAGGCGCCGACGGCGCCGACGATGAGGCCGATGATGACGGTCGAACCCCAGGCGTAGGTGTTGCCACCCCACGTGGTGAAGAGGATGAGGCAGGTGGCTGCGACCGCAATCAGCGCCATACCCCAGCCGTCGATCGTGGGTTTGGTGGTACGGCCCTTGGGCAGGTGGAGGAACAGTACCGCGGCGGCGATGGCGAGAAATCCCAGTGGCACGTTGATCCAGAATGCCCAGCGCCAGCCGATGCTCTCGGTGAACCACCCACCCAGCAACGGTCCGCCGACCGAAGCGAGTGCGAACACACCGCCCATGGCGCCCATGTACTTTCCGCGTTCGCGGGCGGGGATGACGTCGGCGATGATCGCTTGGGACAGCAGGATCAGTCCGCCGCCACCGAGGCCTTGAACGGCGCGCCCGATGATCAGAGCGGTCATGCCGGGCGCGAGGCCTCCGATGATCGATCCGGCGATGAAGATGCTGATGGCGCCGATGAACAGACCTTTGCGACCGATGAGGTCGCCGAGCTTTCCGTAGACGGGCATCATGATCGTCGAGGCAAGGATGTATGCGGTGGTCACCCACAACATGTGGTTCACGCCGTTGAGCTCCCCGACGATGGTGGGCAGCGCAGTGCTGAAGATCATTTGATCCAATGATGCAAGCAGCATGGTAATCATCAAGCCTGCAAATACCAGCACAATGCTGCGGTGATCGCTCGAAGATGCCTCCGCCGGCCCACGATCGGTCAGCTCCGGGGTGGGGTCCGGGGACGGCGGTGTCGGTGTGGTCATCGAGATCCTTACTTCTGATGGTCTGCGGGCCGAATGATTTCGGCCATCAACTCGAGCGCAGGGGTGAGGAGTTCAGCTCGGGTCTGGTTCTTGTCGCTGTTCTGCCAGCGGCGGAAGACGTAGCGCATCGCGGCTCCCGCTGTCATGACCGTGGCACTGGCCTCCTCTTCGGCGTCCACCCTCCCTGCGAGGTGTCGCTGTTCCGGGTTCGCCAGTAAACGCTGCGCCACGACTCGGGTCAGAGACTCCTCCAGTTCGTGCAAGCCCCTCAAGTGGCGCTGCAGAAGTTCCGGATTGCCTTTGATGATCTGGCGGCGCTGCGACTGGAGATCGAAGTCGTCACCGACGCCGTGTACCGCAGTCTCGAAGATGTGAACCACCGCGCGCAGCGGGTCTGCAGGGAATTCGTCGAGCAACCGATTGACGGTGTCGTCATCAGGAATGACGAGTACATCGCCGATCACCGCGGCATCTTTGGACGGAAAGTAGTTGAAGAAGGTCCTGCTCGAGACGTTGCTGGCGGCGCAGATCATGTCCACTGTCACCGCGTCGTACCCACGCGCGCCCACCAGTTCGACCGCCGTGGTTTCGATGAGTTGACGAGTCGCCAGCCGTTTACGCTCACGCAACCCAGCCTTTTCTTGCATGCAGTAAATGATTGCACTCACTGCATGTTTTGGCAATCCGCTGGAGGTTGAGGCGGCTTCAAATGACCTCACCCATGGTGAACTGCGCTGAGGCAGGGTCGTGCGTCAGTGCCCGGACACCGAGTCGACGATGGCGGCGCAGAGCAAAGGGCCGGCGGACGTCTTTCGTCCAGTCATCTGGGGTGCGCGGATCGACAGATCCTCGCACCGAGCGTCCCGGCGAATGTCCTCGAACAACTGCACCCGCGACTCCAACCCGAGACCCCTCACGGCGAAGGGTGTGGTGACGCCCGATCATCGCGTCCGTCCTTGTCGTCGATACACTCGTCGAGACTTCTCGCATACCTCTCTGGCTCGCGAATCGCGAGACTTTCACCAAGTTGACGTGCCGCTGTCAGTCAGAGTCTGCCGCGTCACGGTCAGGCAGGTTGGGAAAGAATTGCATGCTATCGATATCGGACAGAACGAGTTCGCGGTCATAGGACAACCGAACTCTGCTCCCGAGCCATGATGTCCGCGACAGTTCGACCAACTGTCGAGTACCCGCAAGTCGGGACTGGGCGTGCACCACTACGAGTGGTATGTCCAAGTATGAGTGCAGGAGTTCGGCCTGGAGCGTCGTCGCAAAGCCGATCTCCGCGAAACACTCTGCAACAACAGGTTGATCGGGTGCCAAAGGAACGATCGCCTCAGCGCCGGCTAACTCGGCCGGCGACCAAGATTCCGTGAGGCCGATCGGAATTTCGTCGACAAGATGTATCTCACGGGCGAATATCAAGCGTCCGGGCAGCACAAACTGCTTGAAGGTCCTCTCCAGTTCAGGTGGAACGGGGGCGCCCACGTTGTCGTCCATCCGAGATCTCGCGTCGTGGCCTTTCGCGATCAGTTGCTGCCGCCACGGTTTGTGCAGGTCGAGATCGAATCTGCCTGTCAGCTCTCGACCTGTCACATAGGTGCCGGATCCACGTCGACTCTCGACGTATCCGTCTTCGACCATGGCCGCGATTGCCCGGCGGACCGTCACTCGACTGACGCCGTAGTGCTCCATCAACGCAGCTTCGGTGGGAATGCGAGCTCCCGACACGAACTCGCCCTCATCGATGCGGCGTCGCAGATCACGTCGGATCTGCCCCCAGGCTGTCAGCGGGGAATCATGCTCGACGACAAAGGCTGCCACTTCTCCATTGTCACCCATGCCGGCCCCGGCACGCCGCAACAGGTGGAGGATTGGTCACCGAGGTAGCGAATAGATGGCTCGCGCCACCTGAGCACCCGGCGCGGAGAACTCCACCGGCAGCCGTGAGAATCCGCGGACCATCTGCTTGACCCAGCGTTCGGGCTGCCCGACGATGCGGATGTCCGGTCCTGCGAGAAGTTCCTCGACGGCGATCTTGGCGGCGAGCCGCGCGAAGGGTGCACCCATGCATGCATGGATGCCCTCGCCGAACGACATGCTTCGATTCTTCGGTGTGAACTCGCGGTTGATGTCGAATGTGTCGGGATCGGAGTAGACACGCTCGTCGCGGTTGGCGGAGCCTTGCAAGAACATCACTCGCGAGTCGGCGGGAATTGTGACACCCGCAATGACGGTGTCCTCGGTCGTCTGACGCGACAGGTTTTGACCTGGTGTCTCGTAGCGGAGGGTCTCGTCCACGAACTGCTTGATCATGTCAGGATTTTGCCGCAGGTAGCCCTGCAGACGTGGGAACTTGTCGAAGACATACACGATGTTGGTCAGCAGGGCCGCGGGAGCGTCGCTCGCCGCCGATAGCACCAGGTGTGCCAACCCGTCCATCTCGGCCTCGAAGACCTTTCCCTTTCGCTGTGCCAGCAGGATCTGCGTGTAGGCGTCCGAGCCCGAAGTGTCGGCGCCTGCATCGATTTCCACCCGTCGGGCGGCGAATCGTTCCGCGAGGAGGACTTCGGTTTCTTGATTTGCTGCTGCCGCATCGGCCGGGATTCCGAACTTTCCAACGGTTCGCTCCATGGCGCGCCACAGGTGTTCGACAATGACTGCATTGTCCTGGGCCGGAGAGCCGAGCAGTGAGATGCCCATTCCGATGGACATCGGCAGCGCGAAGTCACTGGCGAAGTCCCCACTACCCTTCGCGTGCATGTCAGCCAACAGCTTTCGCGCAAAGTCCCGGGTACCTTCCTCGCGAGCGAGGATCTCGCGGGCAGCGAAGGTGCGACGAACCGCTTGGCGCAGGGCCGTATGGCGAGGCGGATCCTGAGCAACGAGGATCCCTTCACCGTAAGAGTCGTGCGTGCCGTCGATGTCGTTCCCAAGCCCGTTGACGAACTGCTGGTGGTTGGCCAAGCCTGCACGGACGTCGTCATAGCGTGACACCACGTAGATGTCGCGGTCCGGGTTGTAGTAGACCGGAGCCGCATCTCGCAGGCGCCTGTAGGTGTCGTAGGGATAGTCGTAAGCGGAATACGACAGCGGGTCGTAGTAGACGGTCAGATCGTCCGGTGCGGTGGCATGTTCGACCGAAGCGGGCGAAGTTCCGGCATCCGACTGCCGATCGGTGCCGGGCGACTCCGCGGCGGGGCTCGGGTGATGCGCGACTGAGCATCCGTGCACAAGCGGTGCCTGCGTATCAGCGGTGGATGTCATGGACTTCGGACCTCACTTCGACGTGTACAGCGCTTGCGCGCCTGGATGTTTCTACCGTGTAGGCATCGGCTCGTCGTCGATCCGACGTGGCCACTGCGGATGCGGTTGGAGAACTACAGCGAGCGGTACTTCTCCTGGAATTGCTCCTCGAGGTCCTCGAGGGTGCGACCACGTGTTTCGGGCGCGGAGGTGATCATGAAAAGTGTGCCGAGGAAGCACACCACCGCGAACAGGAGAAATGTCCCGAAATGCAGGGCTTCGACCAAGATCGGGAAGGCAAGCGAAATGAGTGCGTTGATGCCCCAGAGCGCGAGTACTGCGAGGCCGATCATGCGTCCTCGCCACTTGAGCGGGAAGATCTCGGCGATCATCAGCCATACGACCGGACCGATGGTGCCCTGGACGATACCGACGAAGACCAGAATGCCGATGAGCAGTAGCCAAGGACGAACGGGATTGCCTTCTGGGAGTGCCAGTCCAATGGTTCCAACGAAAATGTGCCCGAATGTCGTGCCGGCGAAGCCGAAGATCAACAGCGTGCGACGGTTGAACTTGTTGATGAACGTCAGGGCGAGAAGCATTGCGCCGACAGCGATCACGCCGGTGAGCACGTTGAACGTGATGGCGCTCGAGCCGAATCCGGCCTCGTCGAGTACCTGCGTGCCGTAATACATCATCGAGTTGATACCCGTCAGCTGCTGATACATGGCCAGGCCGATGCCGACGAACAACAAGTGGCGAATCCAGGGCGTGCGGAAGATCTCGGAGTAGGTGCCGGCCTTCTCGACCTTCTCGAGTTCTGCAAGCTGGCGAACTTCGTCCATCTCGGCGACAGCACGTTCGTGGGATCGGACGGTCAACAGCACCGCCAGAGCTTCGTCGTCTCGACCGTTGGCGATGAGCCAGCGCGGACTTTCGGGCATCCGCAGCATCCCGAAGAACAAGAACACGGCCGGCACCACAGCCACCGCCAACATGTAGCGCCACACGCCGTCGTGATGCCCGAAGATGTTCGCAATGATCGCGTTGACAGCGAACGCCAGGAACTGGCCGGACACGATCATAAGCTCGTTACGCGAGACGATGCTGCCACGCTTCTCGAACGGTGCGACCTCGGCGAGATAGACCGGGACGGTTACCGATGCTCCACCGACGGCAAGACCCAGAACGAAACGGAAGACGAGGAAACTTCCGTAACCGGGTGATACGACGCAACCGACAGCGCCGATGAAGAACAGAATGGCAAGCAGGATGATGTTGCGTCGCCGCCCCATCGCATCAGAAAGTCGACCACCACTGAACGCACCGATCGCCGCTCCGATGAGCAAAGTGAACGTGATCAGTCCTTCCTGCACCGATGTCAGGCCGGACGCCGACAGTCCACCGGGTTCGACCATGAACGACAAGGCACCGTTGAGAACGCCCGTGTCGTAACCGAACAGCAGGCCGCCGAAAGTAGCGACGACTGCAACGAGGCCGATTCGCCGGTTGTAAGCACCATCGCCGAGAGGCGGCAAGTCCATTTCCACTGAATTAGTGGTGAGTGATCCGTGGGACACGTCTCCTACGCTCCTTTGCGTAATTCGCTCGAACCGAAAAGTCGGTCATGACGCGAGTTGATCGATATCGAATGCTAGGCCATGGACGTGGTCCGCGTCACTATCTCAGCGGAAACTCTTTCAACTATTTTTCGTCGAGCCGGAATCCGATATTTGTATTGCTTTCATATCCAATCTCTTCTTTTGTGCAGGTCACGGGGCCAACGCAACAAGTTCAGGCCCGCCAACCACCGAAGAATCGCGCGGATCGTCCGGACCGGTCTCCCGTTTCTGCAGGCACGGTCCAACAAGACTCCATCCTCGATTTGTATCGCCATCAATACAACTTGGTATGGACTCGAATACAACTTCGTCAAGGATGTGTATTTACTGGAATACAGAATCTTCAGACGTCGAAAAATAACTCGTCGAAAACCTTGGAATTCGATTTTCGGAGCTCCATTCCGGTGTTATCGTCCTTGTCACACAATCAACTACATTCACCGCCAGGGAGACCCGTCATGGACACGACGAACACCATCGAGTCGCAGCCATCGGTCGCGATCGTCGGCAGCGGACCGTCCGGGTGCTACCTCGCACAGTTCCTACGCAAGCAATGGCGCGAATCCGAGATCGTCATATTCGATCGCCTCGACACCCCGTACGGCCTGGTGCGATACGGAGTCGCTCCGGATCACCCGGGCACACGCGCCGTGTCGAAACAGTTCGACCGCCTGTTCACACGCGACAACGTCACCTTCGTCGGCTCCACCATCGTGACCTCGGTCGAAGGCTGCGGCGATGTGACACTCGACCAACTCCGATCGACGTTCGACATCGTCGTCCTGGCTACGGGCCTTCACGCGGACCGTACACTCGACTGTCTCACCGACCTCCCCGGTGTGTATGGGGCCGGCAGGTTGACGCGTTTGATCAACGGCCACCCCGACGAGACAGTCGAAGGTTTGCACCTCGGCGCACACATCGTGATCGTCGGTCATGGAAATGTCGCCATCGACCTGCTCCGACTGTTCCTGACCGCGCCGGAGCAGCTTCGCGCACTCGGTGTCGCAGATGACGTGATCGGCGCCATCACCTCTGGTCCCGTCCGCGAGATCGATATCGTCGGTCGATCCCTGCCTGCCGCGGCCAAGTTCGATCTCGCGATGATCAAGGAACTGGCCAAACTGTCCGATGTTCGCTTCGAGGCCGATATGGTCACACCCGCGGACGACGAAGATCCGTCGCGACATGATGCGGTCAAGATGCTGATCGACAGTTCCGAGCCGAGTGCACAGCGCATCGCCAGGTTCCACTTCGGTTGGGAGCCCGTCGAACTGGACGGCCACGACGCCGTCGCCGGCCTCACTGTCCAAGCACTGGACGAAAGCTGCCGGACGGTCCGTCTCGAGACCGACTCCGTCTGCACCGCCATCGGGTTCGCCGAGAATGAGAGCGCACCGCTACTCCGGGCCGACCACGCCTCGGCCGAGCATGTGGACCTCGACCGGGGCATTCTGGGCGACAGTCTGTTCTGCGTCGGATGGGTCCGACGTGGACCGCGCGGAACCATTCCCGAGAACCGCGCCGACGCACGCATGGTCGCAGACACCATCATCGCCGACTTCAACGCTCGCAGCACTGCGGCATCCAAGCCCGGGTACAGCGCGCTCGACTTCGCACACCATTCCGCCACTATCTGATCGAGGAGTACACCATGAGCAGGACCGTCATTCTTTTCGGAACCGAATCAGGCAACGCTGAGATGGTCGCCGAGGACCTCGTCGAGGAGCTCGACGGCAACCATAATGCCGTGGCCATCGACATGACCGACTACGACATCTCGGAATTCTCCACCGAAGACAGCTACATCGTTGTGTGCTCGACCCACGGTGACGGCGAACTTCCCAGCGGCGCGCGCCCGTTCTTCGAGGCGTTGGAGGCCGACTCCCCCGACCTGAGCGCGATTCGCTATTCAGTCTTCGGACTCGGGGACAGCAGCTACGAGACCTATAGTCACGGAAGCGAAATCATCGACGAGAAGCTGCGCGCACTGGGTGCCGAACGTGTCGGGGAATACGGACGCCACGATGCAAGTGACGGCTCCTTGCCGAACGACGACGCGCTCGAGTGGTTACGCACTGTCTTCGTCGCATCCTGAGCACTCGACCCGAGGAACCCCATGCCCGCTGTTCTCGTACGTACCCTGCCCGACGAACTCGTCCACGACCTCGACCGCGATCTGCCTACACCGCTCTACGCTCAGCTCGCTCAACGGATCGAGTCCGCGATCACCAACGGCACGCTCGAACGAGGATATCGGCTGGAAAGCGAGACCGTTCTTGGTCGGCGGATCGGGCTCTCGTACTCCACGGTCCATTCCGCTGTCGACGTTCTCGTCAAGAAGGGCCTGCTGATGCGCAGCCGAGGAATAGGAACCCTGGTCATCCCCTGAGCCTCACCCGAAGTACACCGCCACCACAAACCGTCTCACCCAAAGACAACGAGGTTCACCACTCATGCAGTACCGCAGCTTCGGCCGCACAGGCTGGGATGTCAGCGAAATATCCTTCGGGGCCTGGCAACTCGGCGGGCAATGGGGCAAGGTCGACGACGAAGAGTCGATCGGGACACTCCTGCACGCCTACGAGCAGGGAATCAATTTCGTCGACACCGCCGAACTCTACGGGGCAGGCCACAGCGAAGAAGTCGTCGGCGAATCACTTCGGCGGTGGACTGGCGACAAAGTCTATGTCGCTACGAAAATACAGCCCGTCGTGTGGCCGAGCCCCGACGAAGACGGACCGCTCATGTCCGGCCGCTATCCAGAATGGCACCTGCGCGACGGTGTAGATCTAGCGCTGAGGCGCTTGGGCGTCGAACGACTGGACCTGCTTCAGCTGCACGGCTGGTTCGCCGACGGCACGCGTAACCTGGACTGGCTCGAGACCCTCAACGCACTTCGCATCGAAGGAAAGATCGACAAGATCGGAGTATCGATCCGCGACTATCGACCGGAGGAAGGCATCGACATCGCCTCGCTCGGCCTCGTCGATTCGATCCAGGTCATCTTCAACATGTTCGAGCAGCGTCCTGCCGACGCACTGTTCCCGGCCGGACGCAAGACACGGACCGCCTTCATCGATCGCGTTGCACTCGACTCGGGTTCACTGGGCGGACAGTGGACGGCCGAGACCTACGACTCGTGGGAACCTGGCTCCCAGCAGCACGAGATGTTCCGCGGCGAACGTTTCGCCGAGACGCTCGCTCGGGTCGAGGCGCTGAAAGAACTTTGCTCGCTGTACTTCCCGACGCTTGCCGAGGCCGCTATGCGCTACGCACTGAGCTCCCCCGAGGTTTCCACGGTGATCGCCGGAATGAGCTCGCGCCGGAACGTTGCGCGAAATATCTCCTACTCCGACGGCAAAACCTTCCCTGAAGAGCTTCGGCTGAAGCTGTCCGAGCACAACTGGTCGCGTAACTACTACAAGTAAAGCGAGTGCGTGCCATGACTTCTTCGACTGCAAGAGGCGCCGTGCAAGCGGAACTGATGTCCCCTTCCGAGCTCGACGCCGCACTTGCCGCGGCCCCGGTGGCGTACCTACCCTTGGGCACTCTCGAATTCCACAGCGCGCATCTGCCGATCGGGCTCGACGCGCTCACCGCCCACGGAGTCTGCGTCGGAGCCGCGACCGATACCGGCGGCATCGTGCTTCCGCCGGTGTACCAGGGCACCGGTGGTGGGCACTCGGACTACCCGTGGACGATCATGATGAACTCCCCTGATTCGATTCGGACGCACCTCGAGCAGACCTTGGCGAAGCTGGAGTCGTTCGGCGTCCGACTGGCCGTGGTGTTCACCGGGCACTTCGCCGACGAGCAACTCGAGATGATCGACGATCTTGCCGAGGCATGGAACGGGCGGTCCGATCGCACACTCGCGGTGTTCGCTACCGCGGTCAATCGTTGCCCCGCCTCACCGGTCCCACCGGACCATGCGGGGTACTTCGAGACCAGTCTGCTGCACGCATTGCATCCGGAACTCGTTCACATGGAACGGCTTCCGTCGGCAGAGATGTACCCTTCAATCGATCCGGAGGGTGACACAATGGGCCCGCAGCGCCACGATCCGGCTCATCCTTTGTGGGGGATATTCGGGCCCGACCCACGCACTGTAGACATGAATAGAACTGATTTCGTTCGGTCGGCTTTGGTTTCCTGGATCGCGGCCCAGGTTGCGACAAGCCTGCACTGACTTGCTACCTGCTGGTCAGGAGTTGTGAATATGACGACTTCAGATATGCAGTCCTACGTGCGCTTCACGGCATCGCCTCGCACGCCGGAGCCTCACCGGAACTCAGCCGCAGCGCACAAGACGCGCTCGAACTGATGAACGTCGGCGTCAACTTCCTCCGCGAGCACATGCACTCCGAATTCCGGATCCACCACGCCATCCTCGACGAGGGCGGGCGCTCCGTGAACGTCGTCCACCCGTACGCCGAGGCCTACCACGTCGTCCGAGCATCCAACGTCCGAGAGATGCGCGCACTGTTCGCCCGTGTCCGCAAGAACGCCGAAGGCGCCCCTGATGACTGAGACGACGGTCGAGATCGAGATCGACCGTAGCTCTTCGAACCTCCTGGGAACACCGTGCTGGAAGTTTCGATGCATCGAGCGCGGGGAGTAGTCTCGCGGCTAATCAGCGCCTGGGCCACCAATTCGAATGAAGCCCTGGCGGCGATCGACCGAGCCCACCTTAGTGCTCGCTTCCCGTCTGTTCCACTACCCACGCGGCAATCTTTGCGCGGGAGGTGAATCCGAGTTTGGCGAGGAGATGCTCTACGTGTCCCTGGGCAGTGCGGGGCGAGATCACGAGTCGAGCTGCGATCTCCTTGTTGGTAAGGCCCTGGGCGACTAGATCGGCGACCTGGCGTTCTCGTTTAGTCAGCTTCGGCGATGTTTCCGTGGAGGCCGAGGAAGTTGGCGCCGGCTCGCCGAGAGCGTAGGCGAAGGCGGCTCCCAGCCCCAAGGACCGGCCTTCCCGGCGGGCCGCCTCGTATGCTCGCTCCCCCAGAGCCAGACGACTCGACTGCTCGCACTGCTGGTGGTGAGCGAGCATCGTAGGGAACACGACTCCGGCGCTGCCAATGGAGTGCCCCAGGGCCTCGGCCGCAGCAATCAAGACGATCGCGCGGTGCGCGTCACGCTCGGTCGCGGCGAGCCAGCCCAGGGCTTCGAGACAGGTGGCGACAGTTCGTGGGCTGTTCACCTGCCGCGCCAGGCGCAGCGACTGTTCGAGTAGCCGTGCCGCCCCAACCACATCACCCTGCCGCCACACTGCAACACCCATACCCCACAGTGCGTACGCGCGGTACATCGATTCACCGCGCGCTTCCGTGGTTGCGCGGACCTGCTCGTAGCACTCGATTGCCTGCTCCGTTTCGCCGAGGAGTTCGTGGGCTATCCCCAGCATGTGTAGCGCCCCGATGTGCAGTGGGTGGTTCTTCCGGCTGGTGAAAGTCTCGAGGGCACTGTGTAGGAGCGAGGGTGCACGACGAAGATCACCGCTGAAGAGCGCGAGCATTCCGTCGGAATAGGCCACGAGTGCGTGGACCAACGGGTCGGTCGACTGTTCGGCCAATGCGCGCCCCTCCTCCACGAGTGCGGTTCCCACCGGAATCTCACCCTGCAATTCGGCCAGGACGCTGTCCGCATACAAGCCCTTGACTCTTTCGCGGGTAGGCAGTCCCGGAGCGCTGGCCAGGAGGCGATCTAGCCAACGCCGTCCCTCGCTGTACCAGCTCTGAGAGATCCAAAAGGGGAATAGGGCGGCGGCGATGCGCAGTCCGGTCTCGGGGCTATTTGTCGCGCAGAACTCCAGCGCCTCTCTCGTATTCGACTGCTCCCGCCCGAGCCGGGCGATCCAGTCCAACTGCCGCGAGCTTATCCATTCATCTTCCGCCGCAAGTGCCAACTTCTCGTACCAATCCCGGTGCTGCCTGCGAAATTGGTCGTACTCACCGCTCTCCTGCAATTGCATTCGACCGTAGTCGCGCAGAGTCTCGAGCATCCGGAATCGGACCACGGGACCGGCTTCTTCGCGGATCAGTATCGACTTGTCCACCAGTGAGGTCACCAGGTCGAGGAGATTCTCCGGCTCCAGACCGCGGCCGCCGATCTGTTCGGCGGCGTCGAGTTCGAAGCTTCCGGCGAACACCGCCAGTCGAGACCACACCGCCTGCTCATCCGGTGTGCACAGCTCGTAGCTCCAGTCGATACACAGTCTGAGAGTTTGCTGCCGTGAGGGCGCCAGCCGGCTGCCGCGAGTGAGCAGCGCATAACGATCGGTGAGCCGCTGCAGGATCTGCTCGGGCGACATCGCCCGCAGCCGAGCCGCCGCCAGCTCGATCGGTAGAGGCAACCCGTCCAGTCGATGGCAGATTCGGGCGACTGCATCCTTGTTGGTGTCGGTGAGCTCGAACCCCGGGACGGCGATGACGGCGCGGTCGACGAACAGGGTGACCGCGTCATAGCGGGGTAGGCCCCGCAGCGTCGAGTGCCGATCTGGGTCGGGCACCGTCAGTGGCGGAACCCGCAGCGCCGCCTCGCCACCGATCCCCAGAGGTTCGCGGCTCGTGGCGAGGACCCGCACTCCTCGGCAGGCGCGCAATAGGGTCTCGACCAGCCGGGCCGCCGCGTCCACGATCTGCTCGCAGTTGTCGAGCACCAGCAGCAATTCCCGGGAGGCCAGGAAGTCCAGCAGTACCTCATGCAACGGTGTCCCCGCCTGTTCACGCAACCCGAGCGCGGCAGCCACTACATCGCTCAACGACGTCCCGTCGGACAGCTCACCCAACTCCACCAGCCATACTCCGTCAACGAACTCACGTCGCATATTCTCGGCAACCCGCAAGGCCAGACGGGTCTTGCCGACACCGCCGATCCCGGTCAGCGTCACAAGATGGGAGTCCGACAGCATCGCCTTGGTGTCCGTCAGTTCACTCCGACGCCCGACGAAGCTGGTGAGCTCGATCGGAAGGTTTCCCTTGACGCCCCGAGTGGCATGTGACGTCGGTTGGCGGTGCGCCAACGTAATGTGCTTGGCGAATGGTGTAACGCCTGGAACCGGTGATTGCTGCTGTGCGCCTAGTTCGGCGTGCAGAGACATCTCGTCGGCGGGGAAGCCGAGGCGCAGCTGGATCCGCCGCAGTTCGTCACCGAGCTCAGCAGCGGAGGGCCGGTCCTGAGGATTTGCGGCCATTGCGCGTCCGATCGCCGCGGACACGTCGTCGTCGATTCCGTGCTCGCGCAGATCCGGTACCGGCTGGGTGGTAATCCGCAGGAACTGGGCCACCACCTGCTCACCGCTGCGGCGCTCGAAGGCGGCATGACCGGTCAGGGCGCTGAACAAAGACGCACCGAGTCCGTATACGTCCGAGGCCCGGCTCGGCGAATCGCCCCGGAGCACCTCTGGGGCGGTGAAGGCCGGCGAACCGGTGACGGTACCCGTGCCGGTCTCGAATCCGCCGGACATGTGCGCGATCCCGAAATCACCCAACGCCGGATCCCGGTAGTCGGTGAGTAGAATATTTGCGGGTTTGATGTCAAGGTGCAAGATCCCGAGCCGGTGCGCGGTCTCCACTGCCCCGGCCATCTTTACCCCTAACCGCAGCGACTCGTCGATCGGGAGCGGCCCGTGTCGGCGGATCCGCATATCCAGCGAGTCCTGCGCGTGGTACTGCATCGCAATGTAGTGGACACCACCCTCGGTGACGCCGACTTGCAGCACGTTGACGATATTCGGGTGTCCGCTCAGCCTGCCCATAGCCCGCTGTTCCCGGAGGAATCGCGCTCGATTCACCTCGTCCAGGTCGGCGGTGAGCACCTTCACTGCGACGACACGTTCGATGCCCGGCTGAGTGCAGCGGTAAACGACGCCGAAGCCACCGCGCCCGATCTCCTCGGCGTTCTCGAACCCCTCTGCCTCTAGCTGCGCAACGACCGCTGCGCCCACGTTGCGTTGCGTTACCAGGGGATCTTCATCCTCGGTCATCAGCTATCCAGCGATCCATCCGATCCGCGACGCTCGACGATCGACACCGCGCATACCTTGAAAACCTGTGTTCTCAGGGTAACGCCGCCACCCGATGCCTCGGCCCTATCTCGACGTTCTCTCAACCTCGATACGCCGCGCAGTTCAGACGTCCGGCACCCCGCAGCCCGGCATTGGTGCTGGCGCGATCAGCCCGAGCGTGGGCGCGAATCATGAGTTGGACATCTGATCGATTGGCATGGTGTCGACGGGTAACGCGTACTCACCGGTCTCCGGGAAGTCGATATCGACGCACTCGCTGTACGAGCAGACCCCGACGTGGCTCACCGAGTACCGACTGATCTCATCTCGACCGGGAACTGTCACCTTCCTGTGCTCGTCCGGAACGTATCGCCTCAGCCACATTTGTGCCTGCGGATCGCTCCCTGTCCGAAGTGAAGAGCGCGGACCGAGCATCCGCGTTCGGAACGTTTGCAGGGCGCGGAGCAGAACCGCCCGCGTGGGGCGCGGTCCGCTGCAGGGCACAGAGCACCATTTACAACGTTTGCGCCTGGCATAGATATGCCCACCGCTCGAACTCCATCCGATCCCGCTCGTCTGCATCACAAGAGTCGAGAAGATCGATGCAGTCCTGCCTCTTGCAAGTACGGCACTCGTTACCGAGCCGAGTCATTGACGCTCGATTCTCGAGGTTCCGCTGTATCACTACTCAGTGTGCTCTGCACTGCTCGCACACTCGAATGCGACTCACCTGGAAGTACCGCAGCGTCGGAATGCCCTGCCGGCAGCCGAGGGCTCGGCTTCCTCATTCTTTCTCGACACGAGCGCAGGCCGTTGGTTGAGTCTGCGTTCGCGGTCTTCGCGCAGGGATCGGAACCGTTTCCGGAGTCGCCATTCCTTGCGTTCTTCCTCAGTGAAACCTCCCCAAGTGCCGTGGGGTTCGGCCGTTTCCAACGCGTAGTTCAAGCACGCCGCTCGCACTGGACAGCTATCGCAGATCAGTTTGGCAACACGTATCCGCTCCGACCGTGCTTCACCACGTTCGTTGTCCGGGTGGTAGAAAATTGTCGTGTCGGTACCACGACATGCAGCGGACAACTGCCAGTCCCACACCTCCGAGATCGGTATAGGTAGTTTCGGTAGCTTTGCAGGCATCCCTATTCCTTCGTGCGTGCCCGGGTGCCGGGAGCTGACTGGACCGTGGTGTACGAAGCGTTTGAGGCTGTATCCGCGCTTGGCGTAGAAGGAAGTTCACGGAGGCGGGGTTCTAGATCCCGCTCGAACAACTCCAGGAACCGCTTCTGATCATGCCCGGGAGCGTGGAACACCAGGTGGTTCAACCCCGCATCGAGATACGGGCGGATCTGCGCCACCGCCTCATCCGGATCCGACGCCACGATCCACCGCTTCGCCACCTGCTCGATCGGCAACGCATCCGCCGCCTTCTCCATCTCGATCGGATCATCGATGCTGTGCTTCTGCTCCGGCGTCAACGACAACGGCGCCCAGAACCGCGTGTTCTCCAACGCCAACTCCGGATCCGTGTCATACGAAATCTTGATCTCGATCATCTTGTCGATCTCCGCCACATCCCGGCCGGCCTTCGCCGCCCCCTCCGCGACCGCAGGCATCAACTTCTCCGTGTACAACTCCATCCCCTTACCCGACGTGCAGATGAACCCGTCACCACTACGACCGGCATACCGGGCCACCACCGGACCACCGGCGGCGATGTACACCGGAATCCCGCCCTCGGGCACGTCGTAGATCGACGCCCCCGTGGTGTTGAAGTACTCGCCCTCGAAATCGACCCGATCACCCAACCACAGTTCGCGCATCAACCGGACCGCCTCCCGCAGCCGCGCGAACCGCTCCTTGAACTCCGGCCACTCTCCGGCAAAACCCGTCGCGATCTCGTTCAAAGCCTCACCGGTACCCACCCCGAGCATGATCCGCCCCGGATACAGACACCCCATCGTCGCGAACGCCTGCGCCACCACCGCCGGGTTGTACCGGAACGTCGGCGTCATCACCGACGTCCCCAACTGCAGCCGCTCCGTCCGCTCCCCGACCGCCGTCATCCACGCCAACGAAAACGGCGCATGGCCACCCTCGTGCCGCCACGGCTGAAAGTGATCCGACACCGTCGCCGAGTCCATCCCGTGCGCCTCCGCCAGAACACCCAGCTCCACCAACTCCCGCGGACCGAACTGCTCCGCAGAAGCCTTGTAACCCAACTTCACCATCACGCCTCCACCAATGCTTTGACTGGTTCCAGAACCTCACCTGCGAAACGTCTGAGGGTGTCTGCAGCAGCGAAATCGTGGAACCGGAGGACGAATAGTTCCACTCCGCGTTCGTGTTCCCGTCGAAACTGCTCGACCAGCTGCGCGGAGGTGCCGACGAGGGCGGCTCCCCACGCAGGTACCGGCATCCGCCGCGCGGTCACTGCTGCCACGTGTTCGACGTCCGCTTCGTCCGCTGCCATTCCGACGGCGTACTGGGCGGAGATCCGTGCTCGACCTTTCAGCTCGGACAGTTCCTCGAGTCTGTTCCTCGCTCCCCCAACGCAGTTCCACCAATCGGCGTACCGGGCGACCAGCGGCATGGTCAGCGTCGGGCCACCACCGCCGATGTGAATGGGGATCCGGCCGTGCACGGGAAGTGGAAGTCCGTACGCGCTATGCAGCTGGAACTGCCGGCCCTCGTAATCGAAGGGCTCACCGGTGAACATCAGTTCTAGGATATCGAGAGTCTCCCCCAACGCTTCCGAGCGCTCACGTCTGGATCCGAGCGGAAACCCGAACGCGGTCAATTCGGCCTCGACCGAGCCCCAACCCAGTCCCAGATCGAGCCGCCCACCACTGATCTGGTCCAAGGTGGCCGCCATTTTCGCGAGCAGCGCGGGATGCCGGAACGGATTGCATCCAACGAGATGGCCGAGTCGTATTCGCGAGGTCACACCGGCGACTGCCGTCAGCAGAGTCCAGCTTTCGAGCGTGTCGCACGGAGGAGCGCCCGGCGCGTAGAGGTGGTCCATCAGCCAGAAGGAATCGAACCCGCGTTCTTCCACCACTGTCGCGGTCGCGAGTACGGCGGACACATCCATCTTGAACTGGGGGACGTAGACGCCGAACTGCAGGTCACCCATCCGGTGGCGTACGTCGGCCGTCATGGCTGCCCGGGTAGCAGTCGCAGGAACAGCGCTTCCGCCTCGGCCAGCAGTTCGTCGCCGTCGAGGAGGCGCCCCGTGATCCACGTCTTGCGACCGTCTATCCGGTCGATGGATGCTTCGACTCGAAGCTTCCTGTGGATCGGGGTGATCTTCCGATAGTTCACCTTCAGGAACGCGGTCCGCGATCCCGGCTGTCCCTTGATACTCACGAAGATCCCGAGCAGATCGTCGAACAGCAGCGGGATGGTGCCGCCGTGGACGGCACCGTTTCCGCCCAATTGGGAGTCGGTGAACTCGACGACCGCGACCATGTCCCGGTCGCGTAGTTCCTGGACAATGTACGGGATCAGCACCGGATGTCCCCGGCCGGTCAGATCGGGCCGCCGCGGGTAGCGTTCGAGCTCGGGCACCCGGAACTCCGTCAGCCGCTCCGTCGCATCCCGGAACTCCCGGTTCAACTGCGCCATGAGTTCGACCGAAGGCGCTGCTGCACACAGTGCGGACTGCAGTTCACGGAACGTCTCGACGAGCTCACCGAACTCGCGGCTCCCCGGCATTTCCTCCGCCACGTCTCGCGCCCACTCCCCCGGTTGATAGGGGGACGTCACGGATTGTTCACTCGGCACAGTCGATTTGGGCACTGTGACTCCTTCGTCTCGCTCCTGATCGTGGGAAGCGGAGACCCGCGCGCTCCATCGGAACGCGCGGGTCCGCTCGATTTTCGTGCCGGGACACCGCCGGGTCTATCGGCTGATCAGCCGTTCGCTCATCATGGCGATGTCGCGCTCGAACTCGCCGAGACTGCGACTGGACGGCTCGATCGTGATCCAGGTGACGCCGGCGTCCGCGTAGGCACTCAACCGCGGTGCGAGGGCGTCGCAGAATGCGGTGGAGTCGCCGGACTGCTGCAGGTTCTTCTCGAAGGGCACGAACGAGACGTCGATGGACGACTTGCCGGCTTCGGCCCGCTTCTTGTTCTGCGCGGAGATCATCTCGCAAAGGGTGTCGATGTCTTCGAGCGGCGGAGTTCTCGTGATCTCCGCCATTTGAGCGGACTGCGCCATCGGCATCCATCCGTCCGCCGATTCGACGACGCGACGTCGGGCTGCCTTGCTGTTGCCCCCGATCCAGATCGGTGGTCCACCGGGCTGCGCCGGCAGCGGGAGCGAGAGGTGGTTGCTGCATCCGAACTCCGGGCCGTCGTGATCTTCGCCCACCCAGGTGGCGCGCATCGCGGCGATGGCCTCGTCGAGCAACTTCCCACGGCGAGCGAAATCTGCTCCCAGCGCGTTGAACTCGGTCTCGAGATAGCCCGCGGCCATGCCGAGGGTGAGCCGTCCACCCGACAGCAGGTCGAGGCTCGCTGCCGATTTGGCCCCGAGGTAGGGGCTGCGATACGCAGCCACCATCACGTACGTGATGAGTCGAATCCGTGTCGTCGCCTCCGCTGCCATACTCAGTGCGACGAACGGGTCGAAGGCGTGGTGACCGCCGTTGGCGAGCCACTTCTTGTCCGGGTACGGGTGCTCACTCATCGAGAACCCGTCGAAACCGGCGTCCTCGACGAACTTGGCGACCTGCCCGAGACTACTGTTGCCGATCCACTGCGGGTAGTGCTTCACGGCGCGCATCGGGAACATCAGATTGAATTTCAGATCCATGGCCCTGAGTTCTCCTGTCACTTCAGCAGTTCGCGCGCGATGACGACGCGCTGAACCTCGGTGGCGCCCTCACCCAGTCGCTTCACGCGAAGGTCGCGAAACCACCGTTCGAGTGGCAGTTCGTCGGAGAGCCCGAGAGCGCCGTGGATCTGGATGCACCGGTCGATCACCTTGTACGCCACCTCGGTGCCGTACATCTTGGACACGGACGCGTCGGTCCGAACGTCCCGGCCGAGATCCGCGTTCCACGCCGCCTGGTACATCAGCAGTCGCGCGGCCCGCAGTTCGACTTCGCAGTCGACGAGCATCCACTGGATACCCTGCTTGTCGGCAAGTTTTCCGCCGAACACATCCCGGTCTTTCGCCCACCGGCACGCCATGTCGAGGGCCGTCTGCGCGATGCCGATGGGACCGGCTGCGTACTGGATCCGGCCGTGCACCAGAAAGTCGGAGGCGAGGGCGAACCCTCTGCCCTCCTCACCGATCAGGTTACCGACGGGGATGCGGACGTCGTCGAAATGCAGTTCGTACGGCGCGAACGACGCCATCACCCCGATCCGGTGGAAAGACATTCCCGGAGTGTCCTTCTCCACGATGAGACAGGAGATGCCGCCCCGGCCCTCACCGGTGCGTGCGTAGACGACGCCCCAGTCCGCCTTCTCCGCGTGACTGGTCCACATCTTGCTCCCATTGAGCACGTAGTGGTCGCCGTTGCGGACTGCCTTGAGTTTGATCGCCCGCGCCGGATCCGACCCCCCGGACGCCTCGCTGATCGAGGTGTACGCCTTGGTGGCCGTGCCGTCGATGATCGGCTGTGCGTACTTGCGAAACTGCTCTTCCGTCGCTTTGTACATGACGTTCGGTGGATTGCCACCGAACGCACCCAGCGCCGGGAAGAACGCACCCATGCGGCATTTCGCGGCTTCCTCGGCCACAAGGACCTGCCCCAGCACGCTGAGGCCGGCACCGCCGAACTCCTCCGGTGTCTGCATCGCCCACAAGCCGAGCGAACGCGCCTTCTCCTGCAGCGGAATCAGTTGTTCGCGGGGCAGGCCGGCCGCGTCGTGCGGCAGGGTGGCCTCGAGCGGATGTACTTCCGACTCCATGAACCTTCGCACGGTGTCGCGGAGCATGCGGAACTCTTCGGGCAGTTCCCACGCTCCCGTGACGGAGGTCTGTTCGACAGTGGTCATCTGCCGTTCCTAGACCGTCTGGCCGAAGCGTCGCGCGCGGGCGTTGGCGAGCTGCGGCTCGTGGTTCGCGTCGTACTGGGCGATCCACTGCTCGGGGAGCTTGCCCCACGCCTCGTTGATCTTCAGACGTTGGCCAGGGTTGAGGATCTCGGCAGCGACGACGTCGCCGACGAAAATCGAGCTTTCCTGGACGTCCAGGGTGCCGACGATCCGGGCTTCGACGTAGCTGTGCGCGTCGAGCAGGATCGGTGCCCCGGTGACTCCGGTCTTGGTGCGCAGCTTCGCGAGCTTTTCCCCGTCACGGCCCGAACTGCCGCCGAGCGTCATCAGGATTTCGAGGGACTTCTCGAGCTGATCGTCCTCGGCGCTGAGCATGTGCATGACGAAGATGCCGGAGTTTGCCACCATGTCGTTGGTCTTGTTGTACTTGGTGAGGCTGATGGTGGCGCGCGGAGCTTCGGGAATGATGCTTGCGGAGCCCGCGGACAGCGACATCAGGCCGTTGCCGAACCCACCGTCGACGGTGGTGATGGCGACGGGAAAGGGCCGCAGCCCGGCAAGCACCTTGTTGGCGGCATCGGTATCGACGGTCATGGTGTGTTCCTTCATCTCGGGATGGTTATTCGCTGGTATCGGGACTGCGGGGCCCTTGATCAGTCGACGGTCCACGTGTTGTGGCCGTTGAGGGTGTCCTGCAGGCTTTCACCTCCGGAAGCCTGCGCGGTGGAGACCTGGTCGCGGACGGCGTCGTCGTACGTGGGGCGGGTCACCGATCGGATGATGCCGGTGACGGTGTAGCTCAGGCTCTGATCGGAGAGGCGCGAGAGCGCATACGCGTACTCCGGATCGTCACCGTGGGCATCGTGAATCACGATCTCGTGAGCGGCGACGTCGGCGGTGTCCGCTACTCGCAGTCCGAAACCATTACGCACGACGCACAGTTCGTCGTCGGCGCCGAAGGTGATCGGCTCCCCGTGCCGGAGCGGGATCAGTCGCTTCGCCGCCTCCTCCTTGCGGAGGGCGTCGAAGGATCCGTCGTTGAAGATGGGGCAGTCCTGCAGGATCTCGACGAACGCCGTCCCGCGGTGGCGGGCCGCAGCCATCAGCACCTCGGTCAGCCCTGCACGGTCCGAATCGAGGGCCCTGGCAACGAACGTGGCCTCGGCGCCCACGGTGAGGGACATGGTGTTGAACGGTGCGTCCACCGATCCCATCGGCGTGGACTTGGTGACCTTGCCGACCTCCGAGGTCGGCGAGTACTGCCCCTTGGTGAGGCCGTAGATCCTGTTGTTGAACATCAGGACCCGCATGTTCACGTTGCGGCGGAGAGCGTGGATCAGATGGTTTCCGCCGATCGACATGGCGTCGCCGTCACCGGTGACCACCCAGATCGACAGGTCGGGCCGGGTGACCGACAGGCCGGTCGCGAGGGTCGGTGCCCGGCCGTGGATGGAGTGCACACCGTACGTTTCCAGGTAGTACGGGAACCGTGAGGAACAGCCGATACCGGAGATGAACGCGATGTTCTCCCGCTTGAGGCCCAGCTGCGGAAGCATGCTCTTGACGGTTGCCAGGATCACATAGTCACCACAACCGGGGCACCAGCGCACCTCCTGGGTGGACGCGAAGTCCTTGGCCTTCATCGGCACATCCGACTTCGGGACGGTGTCGAGGGCACTGAGCCCTAGTTCGATTCCACGAAGATCGGACGGGATGACACTGGTCATGGGAACTCCAATCGAGAAACTGTGGGTCGCGGCGCTAGCGTGTGACGACGGCAGCGAGGGCGGCCGGGGTCTTGGCGGATTCGGAGCCGGCGAGCGTGCCGCCGAACTCTTCGAGGAATGCCTCGTGCAACTCGTCGGCCCGGAACGCCATGCCCGACACCTTGGTGACGGGCTGGATGTCGGCATCGAACCGAGCACTGAGCAGCATCGACAGTTGGCCCAGGTTCATTTCGGGCACCAGCACGCGCCGGTATCCGGTCAACACGTCGCCGAGATTCGCCGGCATCGGATTCAGGTGCCGCAGGTGCACACGAGCGATCTTGTTGCCACCACGGCGCATTCGCCGGACAGCTTCACCGATCGGGCCATAGGACGAACCCCAGCCGATCACCAGCACGTCGGCGTCACCGTCGGGATCGTCCACGATCAGATCGGGAACCTCGATGCCGGCGATCTTCGCGGCCCGAATCCGGGTCATCAGTTCGTGGTTGACGTCGGTGTACGAGATGTCGCCGCTGCCGTTCTCCTTCTCGAGTCCACCGATCCGGTGCTCGAAACCTGCGCTACCGGGTACAGCCCAGTCGCGGGCGAGCGTCTGCGGGTCACGGGCGTAGGGCAGGTAGCCGCCCTCGGCACCACCTCCCTGCCCGGCGGCGGCGAACGCCGGGTCGATCGGGGGTAGCGCGCCGACGTCCGGGATACTCCACGGTTCCGAGCCGTTCGCGATGGCACCGTCGGACAGCACGAGAACGGGAGTGCGGTAGGTGACGGCGATGCGCGCGGCCTCGAGGGCGGCATCGAAGCAGTCGGCGGGCGACTGCGGCGCGATCACCGCGACCGGGGATTCCCCGTTGCGGCCGTACAGGGCCTGCAGCAGGTCGGACTGTTCGGTCTTCGTCGGCAGCCCGGTCGAGGGCCCACCTCGCTGCACGTCGACGATGACCAACGGCAGTTCCGTCATCACGCCCAGCCCGATCGCCTCGGACTTGAGGGCGAGTCCGGGACCCGACGTGCTCGTCACACCCAGGGCACCGCCGTAGGACGCGCCGAGCGCCGCTCCGATTCCGGAGATCTCGTCCTCTGCCTGGAAGGTGACGACGCCGAAGTGCTTGTGCTTGCTGAGCTCGTGCAGAATGTCCGAGGCAGGCGTAATCGGGTAGGTGCCGAGGAAGACGTCCATCCCGGACGTCCGGCCCGCCGCCAGCAACCCGTAGGCCAGGGCGGTGTTGCCCGTGACCTGCCGGTACGTTCCCGCGGGCAGGGTCGCCGGCGCCACCTCGAAGCTCGTGGCGAACGACTCTGTCGTCTCGCCGTAGTTCCACCCTGCACGCAGGGCCAGGACGTTGGCCTTCGCGATGTCCGGTTTCTTTACGAACTTGCTGCCCAGGAACTCCTCGATGGCGGCGAGAGGCCGGCCGTACATCCAGGACAGCACCCCGAGTGCGAACATGTTCTTCGACCGCTCGGCGTCCTTCTTGCCCAGCCCGACAGATTCCACCGCACCCAGTGTGATTGTGGCCATGGCGATCTCGTGGACCTGGTAGTCCTCGAACTCGGCGGTCTCGAGAGGGTTGCCGTCGTACCCGACCTTCGACAGATTCCGCTTGGTGAACTCGTCGCTGTTCACGATCAGCGTGCCGCCGCGAGGCAGATCGCCGATGTTCGCCTTCAGTGCGGCCGGGTTCATCGCGACGAGGACATCCGGGCGGTCACCCGCCGTGAGAATGTCGTACTCGGCGATCTGGATCTGGAAGCTCGACACGCCGGGCAGCGTTCCCTGTGGCGCCCGGATCTCGGCGGGAAAGTTCGGCTGCGTCGCGAGGTCGTTGCCGAAAGCGGCTGCCTCCGCGGTAAATTGATCACCGGCCAACTGCATGCCGTCGCCGGAGTCACCGGCGATACGGATGACGACCTGTTCGAGTTTGGTGACCGGTCCGGTCGCCGCCTGAGTGGTGGATTCCATCTGCTACTGACTTCCCTTCGACGACTCCTGGGCGTGAGCCCGAATCGCCTGGTCGAGGTACCCGAGCAAGCTCGCGGTGAAGATGTCGTTGTCGTCGCCCGCCACCATGTGGCCGGCATCTCTGACGTCGACGACCTGAGCGTGCGGTATCAGTTCGCGCATCTCGGCGACGCCCTCGTCGGATACGACGTCGGATTCCTTGCCGCGTACCAGCAGGACCGGACAGGTGATGTTGCGTGCCGCCCGGCGCGAACGTTCGTAGATGACTGCGCTGACCGGCGTATCAGGATGCGTACTCGCATCGTCGTTGAACATCACACGGGGATCCCAGTGCCAGTGCCATCGACCGTCGCGCAGCCTGAGATTCTTCTTCAGGCCTTCGAGGTTGCCGGAGTGGCGGCGGCGTGGGTTATATGCGGAGATCACCTCGGAGGCTTCCTCGAGGGAGGCGAAGCCGTCGGGGGCGCTCGTCATGAACTGCCGGACGCGCTGCCCGCCCGCGACCTCGACACGCACTGCAATGTCGACGAGCACGAGTGCCTGCGCGAGCTCGGGATCCTCACCGATCGCGATCAACGACACCTTGCCGCCGAGAGAGGCGCCGACCAGAGCGATCGGAAGGTCACCGTGCTCATTTCTGACATGATGGACAATCAAACGGACGTCTTCGGTCATGATCGACATACCGTAGTTACCGGACTCGTCCCACTCACTGTCACCGTGGCCGCGGAGGTCGACCGCGTACGCGGTCCAGCCGGCCGCCGCCAGGCGTTCACCGGTTCGGCGCCACGAGTGCCTGGTCTGTCCGCCGCCGTGCAGCAGGAGGACGACACCAGCGGGTTCGTTGCTGGTGCCGAACCTTTTCCACCGGTCTGCCGAGAGCTGAAGTCCGGCCCCCTGAATGCTCAGCGTTTCCGGAACGTCCATAGGCTCTACATCGAGCTCCATCCGAACCGCCTTTCCTTGTGGGCTGCGCCGCACTTGGGGCCACACCGGGAGTTTTGTCTCGGCGGCCCGGGCGAGGATTCGAGGTACCCACCCGCCCGGGCTGCCGTTCCCTCACTTTATCTGACAGTTGTGTTCATTTCTAGTCTTTCGAGGCCGGAACTTCGATCACCACTGCGCCGGCCTGACCGCCACCGGCACACATCGCCGCGACGCCGAAACCGCCACCCCGTCGACGCAGCTCGTTCATGAGCGTGACGACCATCCGGGCGCCCGAGGCGGCCACCGGGTGACCCAGGCTGCATCCGCTACCGGCGGTGTTCACTATCGATTCGTCGATCCCGAGCTTTTTGCACGCCGCAACGGGAACCGACGCGAACGCCTCGTTGATCTCCCACAGGCCCACGTCGGCGATCGAGATTCCGGCCCGGTCCAGCACCTTGGGGATCACGTCCAGCACCGCAAGTCCGGTGCGCGCCGGGTCCACTGCCGTCGCCGCCCAGGACTTGACGATGGCGAGGGGTGTCAGTCCGGCCTCGGCCACGAGGTCGCTGCCGACGATCGCCACCGCAGCGGCGGCATCGTTGATGCCGCTGGCGTTACCCGCGGTGATGGAGAAGTCCTCGATCTCGGGGTGGAGGACCTTCAGGCTCGCCAGCTTCTCCGCGGTAGAACCGCGGCGCGGATGCTCGTCGGTGGAGAATTCGATCACCGAGCCGTCCGACTGCAGCACCTGCACCGGGACGATCTCGTCCGCGAATGCACCGGAATCGATTGCAGCGAGAGCGCGTTCGTGTGATCTGAGAGCCCACGCATCCATTTCCTCGCGCGTGATGCCGGCCTCACGTGCCGTGTTCCACCCCACCGTGATGGACATGTCCATGTTGGGTGCCTCGGCGGAGTCCGGGTGTGTCGGCGGCATCCACTTGTCGGTGAACTCGTCGACGGTCCCGGGAGTGCGGAACTTCTGCAGCGGGCCGGTGGAGGTCGACTGGGCGCCACCCGCGATGACCGCGCGCTCCGCTCCCGCGATCACGGAAGCGGCGGCGTTGCCGATCGCGGTGAGGCTGCCTGCGCAGTGCCGGTTGACGGCTTGTCCGGGCACCTGGAGCATCCCGGCGACCACCGCCGCGTGGCGGGCGATGTCACCGCCGCCGTAGTTGGACTCGGCGAGGATGATGTCGTCGATCTGCGAAACCTCGAGCCCGGAGCGCTTCTGCACTTCTTCGAGTACGACACGGGCGAGTTCCATGGCGGTGGTGTCGCGCAGAGTGCCCTTGAACGCCGTACCGATGGGCGTACGGGCACCGGCGACGATGACGGCTTCGATCTTTCCTGATTCTGACACTGTCCAGTCCTTCGATAGTGGGATGCGCGGGGTCAGCCGAGCGTGAAGGGGTCACGGGTGTCGCCGGTCAGCTCGACCCACACCGCCTTGGTTTCGGTGAAGTCCTTGACGGCGTCGATACCGTTCTCGCGGCCGATGCCGCTGGCCCCCATGCCGCCGAAGGGCACGCTCGGGGCGACGGCACGATACGCGTTGATCCAGATCGTGCCGGCACGCAGCTTGCCTGCCACCCGATGCGCCCGGTGAACGTCCTTGGTCCACACCGAACCCGCGAGACCGAACTCCGTGCCGTTCGCAGCCGCGACTGCCTCGTCCTCGTCGGTGAACGTGGAGACGACCAGGACGGGTCCGAACACTTCCTCGGCCACAGCGCGCATGTCCGATGTGACATCGGTCAGGACGGTGGGCTTGACGAAGTAGCCGCCGAGTTCCTCCACTGCTTCTGCACCGTAGGCAATGGTCGCTCCCTGCTCGCGCGCCGACTCGAAGTGCGACAGCACCTTCCGGAACTGCGGCTCGTTGGAGACCGGCCCCATCTCGGTGGCCGGATCCCGGGGGTCCCCGAGGACGATCGTCGATGCCCGGGCGACGATCTTCGACACCAGTTCCTCGGCGACACTCTCGTGCACGAGCAGGCGCGACCCGGCGAGGCAGGTCTGTCCCGTCGCGGCGAAGATCCCCGAGATCACCCCGTTGGCAGCGGCGTCGAGGTCGGCGTCGGGGAACACGACCTGAGCCGACTTGCCGCCGAGCTCGAGCGTGAACCGGGTCATGTTCTCCAGGGCGGCCTGACCGACTTTGATGCCCGTACCGGTGGAACCGGTGAAGGCCACCTTGTCGACCCCGGGATGCGACGCGAGAGCGGCGCCCGTCTCGGGACCCCATCCGGTGACCACGTTGATGACCCCGGGCGGGAAGCCCGCTTCCTCGAACAGCCGCGCGAAGGCGAGCGTCGACGCGGGTGTGTGGTCACTCGGCTTGACGACGAACGTGCACCCCGCCGCCAGTCCCGCGGCAAGCTTCCAGGTGAGCAGCAGCAGGGGCGAGTTCCACGGGGTGATCGCCCCGACGACACCGACCGGCTCGTGTTTCGTGTACACGAGGTAGTTGGGCTTGTCCGTCGGAATGACACCACCCTCGAGCTTGTCGGCCATGCCGGCGTAATAGTAGTAGTACTCGGGCAGACCCTTCATCTGTCCGGCCATCTCCCGCAACAGCTTTCCGCCGTCGCGGACCTCGAGTTCGGCGAGGTTGTCCGCCTCACGGGCAATGACGTCGCCGAGCTTCCAGATGAGCTTGCCGCGGGCCGTCGCGGTCATCCGGCCCCACGGACCGTTCAGTGCCTCCCTCGCGGCACGAACCGCACGGTCGACGTCGGACGCGCCACCGTCGGGGACCGTGGCCCAGGGCCTTCCGGTGAACGGGTCGAGACTGTCGTACGTCTTGCCCGATTCGGCTTCCACCTCGGCGCCGCCGATCAGCAGCGGAAACCGGATCACTTGTTCTGTAACGACGCTGCTGCTCACAGCACACTCCTTGTTCGGTGGGGCAGGTTCAGCGGAATCGCGGCTTGCGCTTGTTGGTGCGGGAGTCGACGTCGTCCCTGCCGTTGTTTCCGATCTGGGTGTAGGACAGTCCGTTGCGCAGTGCCATCGACGGCATCATGTCGAGGGATTCCCAGATGGCGCGAACGGTTCCTTGGATGGCCTCGGGGCGCCGTCCCGCGATCTCGGTCGCGAGTTCGTGGGCGCGATCCCACAACTGCCCGGGTGCGGTCACCTCGGTGACGATTCCGGCCCGCAGTGCGGTATGCGCCGTGATGCGTTCGTCGCTGCCGAGCAGCGCCCACCGCATGACCTCCCCGAACGGGATTCCGCGCGCCAGCATGCCGATCGGCTCGAGGGCGGAGACCCTGCCGCCGTTAGCATGTGGGTCGAAGAAGGTCGCGTCCTCCGAGCAGATCACGATGTCGGACTCGTTGACGAAATACATCGCGCCGCCGGCGGCCATGCCGTTCACCGCGCAGACGACCGGCTTCCACACCTTGTGCTGCCGGGGGCCCAGCAGCACTCCGGGGTCTTCCTGGTTCCACTGGTTCAGGTGGGTCCACCAGGGTGCGGCACTGACATCGACTCCGGTGCAGAAGGCCCGCTCCCCTTTCGCGCGCACCACGGCGACATGGATGTCGTCGTCGTCCCGCACCCGTGCCCACACCGCGGCCACCTCCCGGGTCATGGCCTCGTTGAAGCAGTTCAATTGGTCCGGGCGGTTCAGGGTGATGATGGCGATATGGTCCGCGACCTCGAATTCGATGGTGTCGAATACGGTTTCGAGCATGTTCGGCTCCACTCGTGTATGTCCCGAAGGCGTCGGTTGCGTGCTGTCTTCGGAGGCAAACAGCTTCCGTAGTTCGGGTTTGACGATCTTTCCCATCGCGTTGCGTGGCAGCACGTCGAGCACCTCGACCTGCTCCGGGTACTTACGGATGTTCAGACCGACCGCGTGCAGGAAGTCCCGCAGGTCCTCCAGTGTCGGCGGTTGGCCGGGATTCGCCGGTACCACCACTGCACAGACCCGTTCGCCGCTGTTCGGGTCCGGTATCCCGATCACCGCGACGTCCGCGACGGCCGGATGGCCGACGACGGCTTCCTCGACTTCACGCGCCGAGATGTTCTCCATCTTCCGGACGATGATGTCCTTGATGCGGCCGGTGACCGCCAGACAACCGTCGGCGTCCACATAGCCCAGGTCGCCGGTGCGGAAGAATCCGTTGCGGTCGAGCGTTCCCTCGTCAAGTGCGCTGTCCACGTAGCCTTTGAACAGCTGCGGTCCGCGCACCCGGATTTCCCCGATCTCACCGGGCGCCGCGTCGGTTTCGTCGGTGCGAACGATCCGGACCGCACCCCCACCCGCGGGGAAGCCTTCGAAGACCGCGTGCTGCTCGTCCGTGTCGTCCGGGGTACCCCAGGTGATGTAGGGGCATTCGGTCATTCCGTAGCCCGAGATGACGCCGACCCCGCCGAGGGCGGTCTTCGCCGCGGCGTGCTGCGCACGGGGTCGCGGTGATCCACCCGCGAGGGTGGCCCGGGCGTGGGGAAACAGCGGCACCGCACCCCGTTCACGGGAGAGGCGAAGGTACTCGTTGGTGAACGGAAGACCGGAACCCACCAGGGTGACGTTCTGCTCGATCAGAAGATTCGTCGTCTCCTCGGGGACGAAGGTCGCGCTCACGATGAGGGCGTGTCCGACGATCACCGCGTGCAGCAGGTGCGCGATGCCCCCGATGTGGGCGACCGGTGCCAGTGCGGCGCAGCGATCCTCCGGACGGGCCCGGACGTTGGTGACGAAAGTCGCCGCTGCCGCGAGGAGTCCGCCGTCGGTGTGCTTGACGCCCTTGGGAGCTGCGGTGGTACCGGAGGTGAAGAAGATCCACGACACGTCGTCCGGGCCCGCGGGATGCGCCGGTGGTGGTAGGACCGCCGGGTCGCCGAGTTCCCAGTCCCCGTCGACGACGAGTACCTCCAGGCCGCGGGCACTTCCGGCCGCGACCCGCGCCGCCATGTCCGCGTAGCCGTATCCGCGGAACATCCGGGGCACGATCAGGAGGCGCGAACCGACCTGCTCGCTGATGAACGCGATCTCCGGGTCACGCAACATCGTGACGAGTGGGTTCTGCACCGCGCCGAGCCGGGACAGGGCCATGGCCAGAGCCATGGTCTCGACCATGTTCGGCAGTTGCCAGGACACCACGTCACCGGCTCGAATCCCTCTCGTGTAGAGCGTCGCCGCGATTCCTTCCGCCAACCGCCGGAATGCGTCGAAGGAGAAGGAACGCCGCGTTTCGTCGACCGCGAACTCGGCGGACGGGGTGATGGCGGCTCTCGCCGCCAGCGTCTCCCAGATCGATTCCACCTGTACTCGGCTCGCGTCGACCACGCTCTGGGCGCTGACCATGCCCGTCCTCCCTACTCCGCCGAGACCCGGAGGTCGTCGGCGATGACGCGCTTGAGGATCTTGCCTGCGGGGCCGAGGGGGAAGTCGCCGCGGTAGACGAAGCGCCTGGGCTGCTTGTACCCGGCCAGCTCCGCCCGGCACAACGCCGTCAGCTCGGCCGTGAGGGCGTCCTCGTCCACGTCACCGCGCGGGACGATCACCGCGACCGGTGTCTCGCCCCACTCCGGATCGGGAATTCCCACCACGGCCACCATCTCGACCTGTGTGTGGTGCCCGATGACCCGCTCGATCTCCGCCGGGTACACGTTGAATCCGCCCGAGATGATCATGTCGGTCTTGCGCCCGGTGATGTGCAGGTATCGCTCCTCGTCGAGGTAACCGAGATCGCCGGACCAGAGACCGGTGGAGCGGAACGCCTCGGCCGTCTGCTCCGGGCGGTTCCAGTACCCGACCGCGTTCGCTTCGCTCTCGATCACGATCTCGCCGATCTCACCTGCAGGGAGTTCGTTGCCGTCGGCGTCCACGATGCGGATGGAACACATCGGTGTCTCCTGACCACACGAGGTGAGGATCGAGGTCTTGCCCGCCACCATGTCCCGGTGGTCCTGGGGCGTCAGGATCGTCGCCTGCCCACCGCATTCGGTCAGCCCGTATCGCTGCTGCATGTCGCAGCCGAGCATGTCCATAGCCTTCTTCGCCAACCCCGGAGGGACGGGCGCCGAACCGTAGCTGATTCGGCGCAGGCTGGACATGTCCCGTGCCGGTCCCTCCTCCAGGATCCGCAGGGTCCGCTGAAGCATCGTGGGGATGAAGGTGGTGAACGTGACTCCACTGCGCTCGATCTCGTCGATGACGGCCTGAGGGTCGAACCGACGGTGGATCACCATGGTCTGACCCAGATAGGTCCAGGACAGGGTGCGCACCATCCCGCCTGCGGTGAAGAAGGGGGTGGTGGCGAGGAAGACGTCCGAACGATCGCCTTCGGTGACGAGAGTGGTGTCCACGACCTGGGCGAGCATCCCGCGGTGCGTGTTCACAACCCCTTTTGAGCGTCCTGTCGTTCCGCTCGTGTAGAGAATGAACTGGATGTCGTCCGGAGTGAGATCCGCCGGAGTCGGCTCGGTGGATCGCGCACCGCGCAATGCCGTCTCGTAGTCGGCACCGACGACGCTGCCCCCGATCTCGAGAACCGGGGCCAGATCGTTCAGTTCCGCGCCGAACCGCTCCACCTGGTCCGTGTGGACGATCGCGCCGCGAGCCCCCGAGTCGTCGCGGACGTGCGCGAGTTCGTCGGGAGCAAGGCGGATGTTCACCGGAACCGCGACGAGTCCGGACTTGGCGAGGGCGTAGGTGATCTCCGGCCATTCGATGCAGTTGCGGGCGATGACGAGGACCCGGTCACCCTTCGCCAGACCCTGGTCGAGGAGATGGTTCGCCAACCGCCGGGCCCGTTCGTCGACCGTCGTCCACGTATGGGTTCGATCGCCCTCGACGACGGCGGGCTTGTTCGGGTATCGCCGTGCGTTGTTCCGTGGGATGTCGCCTACTAGCACTGTTCCTCGCAAATTTGATTCTGGAAGGCGGCGCCTTCGATGGTGGGGTGCGTTTTCGGTCAGATGAGGAAAGCGAGTGTGTCCACGGGGCCGCCCGCGCTGATGAGGTGGACCGTCTTCCCGGCCAGCTTCAGTCCGCCGGGTGTGCGGCGGACACGGTGGATCACCCGGCCGGCCCAGACCCGCTGGGAGTAGCGGTACTCGAAGAGCGCGAAGTTAGATCCCACGGTCACGGTGTCCTCGTCGGTGTCCAGCACCTCGGAGTTGCTGAGCAGTCGGCGCATCACCGACGGCGGGGTCTGCGAATGCCGGTTTCCGGTATTGAGCTGAGCCACCCGGCTCTTGATGCGACGCCGGTTGTCGTAGATGTACGACAACCGGGTCTTCGGGTCGTCGTCGGGATGCATGGGGACCCAGTACAGCGCGTCGTTGTCCCACAGGAGCTCCCACTCGGAGTACCGGGCCTCGTCCGCGAGGCGCGCCTCGAGGTTGAGGAAGGCCACGATGTCGGCGTCGGGCGCGGGCAGCGGGAGGGGTGCACTCTGCAGGGCGGGGGCCGCCGAATTCTCCACGGTGGTCATGCTCAGATCTCCTGTCCGACGACGCTCGCCCACTGGCGGTAGAAACCGCGTTGCGGGGTCTCGGCGCTTTTGTCGCTGTTGACGATTCCGGTTTCGTCCTGCGCATCGGTCTCCAGACCGCGGGACAGTCTCAGCCACTCGGGGTCCCGGGCGGCGAGGCCTGCCTGATTGCGCATTCCGATCTCACCGTCGTCGGCGATCAGGAATCCGGCCGGGCCCATCGCGCCCTCCGAGCGGCGCAGCATCCGCTCGTTCATGCGGTCCTGCCCGGGGAACAGCGCTGCCGTGGTGTAGGCCACCGTCTCGTCGGGACCGATCGGTTCGACGTACATGATGTTCATTTCGGCGAGGAACAGGTTGGGCCAGATCAGGGTGTGCGGCGGGCCCACCACGAGTGAGTCGTGCGTCTTCTCGGGACCGTGTGCCGCCTCCAGCGCCGCGACGTACTCGGGCAGCTTCTCGCGGGGTGTGCGTCCGTACCAGACGAATTCCTCGTCCAACTTGCGGTACTCCGCCGAGTAGTCGATCTCCGAGTGCCCGCCGCCCATGTCGCGGACCACGACATCGACCTTCGACGGAATGTGCGACACCTTGGCGGGCCGGATGGCGTCGTAGACCGATGCGTGGGTGAACAGCGCGTGATAGCCATCGACGTTGTTCTCCACCACCATCTTCCAGTTCGCGTGGTGGAGGTGCTTCATCCAGTTCGACCGGAGGTCGATGGTGCCCGTCGGTGACAGGTTGAGCAGTCGGTCGATCGCTTTCGTCGCGTTGCCGAGATGTTCCTGCAGTGAGATACCGTCGGCAGTGAGGGACGCGAAGAGGAAGCCGCCGTAACTGTCCACGCGCGGGGCCTCGGCCATGCCCAGTTCCGAGCGCACCTTTTGGAAGGCCTCGCCGTAGCCGTTCCGCATCGGAACAGCGGTGAGCGATCCGTCGTTGCTGAAAGTCCAGCCGTGGTACGGGCATCGGAAGGAGTTGGCGTTGCCCATCTCCGCGTTGCACAGCTTGTTGGCGCGGTGCGAACAGCGGTTGAGCAGGACCCGGATCGTGCCGTCCTTGCCGTGGACCACGACCACCGGGTCGTGGCCGATACGGCGGGTGAGGTAGTCGCCCGGCTCGCTGACCTCGCTCTCGTGCGCTACGTAGACCCACCCTTTCCGGAAGATGGTGTCCATCTCGCGTTGGAAGATCTCGGGCGAGGTATAGACCGAACCGTGCACGCGATCGTTCTGCACGATGCGCGCGACGTCGAAGTCGTCGGGCGCCGTGGTCGGCGTCGATTCCATGGTGGTCATGAGTGGGCCTCCGTCTCGATTGGGGCTGTGGTCCGGGCGGTCGGCTCAGCCGAACTTGTTGTTTCACTTGATGTCTCGGTGTTGCACGCAGCGGGAATCCATACGTTGCCCAGTCGCCGGAAGTCGACCTCGACGGCGTCGCCGACACGGGGCGGGCGAGCCGTCGGGTGGAGCGTGGTCATGATCAACCGGTGCCCCGCGGACAGCTCGACGTCGAGGATCGCGTAGGGCTCGGCCGTCCGCACCAGTCCCGGCTCGAAGCGGTGCATCGTCGTGGCGGAATGTACGACTCCGGTCGGTTCGACCACTCTCCAGTCGCTGTCGCTCGACCCGCAACCGTCACAGACGTACTGCTCGAGGTCGAGGGGTATTCCGCAGCGGGTGCAGAAGGGCAGGGCGAGTTCGCCGCGGGCGCTCGCCTCGTAGAGGGGTGCGAGAGAGTCGGCAGCCACATCCGGCTCGAGACCGGGGTGGAGAAGCCAGTCGGTGTCATACGTCGTCGTGGTCATGCCGCTCTCTCCAGGATCATGGCGGCGTGGTGATCGACCCGGCCACCGATTCCACCGACGAGGGCGGTGCGAGCGCCGGGCACCTGGCGCTCACCTCCCTCGCCGCGCAGTTGGATCATCGCCTCCGCGAGGGGCGTCATGCCCTGAAGGTAGAAGCCGGACAGCTGACCGCCGCCGGTGTTGGTAGGAAGTGCGCCACCCCGGCTCGTTCCGCCGCCTCGTACGAACTCGCCCGCCGGTGTTCCGCCGGTGAGCCCGTACTCCCCCAGAAGGAGGAGTGTGACGACCGAGAACGGGTCGTAGAGCTGCGCGACGTCCAGGTCCGTCCGGGACATTCCCGCCTGACCGAGCGCGTCGTCCACTGCACGCGCGCCCCCGCCGAACCACGACTCTCCCCCGGCCCGGCGATGCCGGACCGGGTGGTCCCGCCCCGTCCCGCGGACGGTGAGCCGGATGTCGTTGCCGATCCCGGTGTCACCGGTGACGACCACCGCTACGGCACCGTTCACAGGCCGTGCGCAGTCGAGGCGGCGCAGTGGATCGGCGATCATCGGGCTGGCCAGGTACCCCTCGTCGTCCAGCGGCTTCGTGACCACGGCGTCGGGATTTCCCAAGGCCCAGCTGCGGGTGGTCGTGGCGACGGCACACAGGTCGGCGGCCGTGCCCCCGGTGAGGTGCATCCATCTCTGGGTGAGCAATGCGTAGGTGGGCACCGACCCCAGCAGTCCCGAAGCCCGCTCGAGACCCCGCGTCCCGGTGTTGCCCCCGCTGTGGGCGTACGTCGATCCCGCCCCCTTGCCTTCTACCAGCGGGGCGTCGGCGAAGACGCAGACGACGGTCCCGGCCGCGCCGGCGTCGATGGCAGCCTGTGCTCGCTGGATCATCGCGATCGTGGTGGCGCCTTTGATCTCGATGTGTTCGAGAAGTCGAAGGTCCGAGAATCCGCCCTGTGCCGCGAACGTCACCCCGAGGCGGTCGGGCCGTACACCCTGTGAGGACCCGACGAGAAGTCCGTCGACGTCCGCGTGTGTGATTCCGGCGTCGGCCAGAGCAGCCCGGGTCGCCTGGCAGGCGAGTTGCAGTGGGGTGTCACCAGGCCTCAGCGACATCGTGGTCATGCCGAGACCGACCAGGTCGACCGTCACGACACGTCCCTGGTGAGGGGGCGAACCGTCCCCACCGGACCCAGTGAGCGGTCGCGGTGCTCGTCGCGGTAGTTGCCGACGCGCATCCATTCCTCACGGTCCTCGGGGGTCGCGAGACACAGGCTCGCGAGTTCGAGCGGCGAGAGGAAGATGTGATCTCCTGTCTCGGCGTCCTCGACCAGCAATCTGGGACCGTTACCGCTCGTGTCCAGCGACACGCGGACCACGGCGAACTCGTTGGCCAGCTGTGCCAGCTCCCGTCGCTCGACTGCGCGGGTCTCCTCATGTACCGACATTGCCCTCAGCTCTTCTCGTGACCCGCCCGCGACGGACTTCGCAGGCGGTCCGGTGTGCACTTCGCGTCCGGGGAGGCTTGCCCAAACGACTGAACACCCCTCATAGTCATATCGTATGTGAGTGTCAGAAACAATGCCCGGAAATCGAGGTCTGCGATCCAGGATCTTCAGGATTTCCCAGTTCAACCCTATTGAATTCCACAAACCTAAACGTGCACACTGTGCATACTAGGATCAAAATAAGACACAACCGTCAGATCGATGTCCGGCCGCGGCGCCGCCGTCGAATCCAGGAAGGCCTGTACATGAGCGAGACAACGATGACCGTCCCGGCCGTCGCCACCGACAACTACCGCAGCATCTGGGGCTTCCTTCGCGAGCTCGACTTCCGTCAAGGATTCGTGGATGTCGACGGCGTGCGGACACGGTTCGCCGAGGCAGGCGCTCCCGACAAGCCGCATGCGATCCTGCTCCACGGAACCGGCGGCCACTGGGAGACGTTCGCCCCGAATCTCGCCGCACTGAGCGAGCAGTACCACTGCGTCGCCATCGATATGGTGGGCAACGGCTTCTCCGAGAAGCCCGATCACGACTACGAAATTGCGGTTTACGTGCGGCAGATGCTGGCCGTGATGGACCACTTCGGAATGTCGAAGGCGCACTTCATCGGCATGTCACTTGGGGCATGGGTCTCCGCTGCTGTTGCCGTGCAGCATCCCGACCGCGTTCACAAACTGATCCTGATGTCGCCGGCGGGGCTGATCGCCACGGCGTCCAACATGGCCCGGATCCGTGCCGAGCGCACCGCCGCGGTCGAGAACCCCACGTGGGAGTCGATCCACAAGGTCTTCGAGCACCTCATCGCCGACGAGGACAACCGTCTACCCGACCTCGTCGCCCTGCGTCAGGCCATCTATCGCCGCGACGACACCCGCGAGACGATCGACCACCTACTTATCCTGCAGGACGCCGCCGCCCGCGACCGCAACCTGATCCCCGAGGAGAAGTGGAAGACCATCACGGCACCGACCATGATCGTCGCGTCCGGACAGGACCACGGCGAGTACCAGAACACCGCGCGCACCGTCGCCAGGCTGATTCCCGACTCCGAGGTCTTCGAGATGCCCGAGGTACGCCACTGGCCGCACTTCGAGGATCCCGCGAGTTTCAATCCGGCCGCTCTGGCCTTCCTGGGCAAGTGATCGATGATCATGCCTGATTCCGGCACACTGAACCCGGAGGCGATCGCCGACACGGCGCGCCGCCTCTACGAAGCGGAAAAGACTCGGATCCCCATTCGCCAACTCTCGCTGCAGTATCCGGACATGACGATCGACGACGCGTACGCGGTTCAGCGGGCGCTCGTCGACCTGAAGGTGGCCGACGGACGCAGCGTCAAAGGCCGCAAGATCGGACTCACGTCCAAGGTCATGCAGCGCGCCGTATCGATCAGCGAACCCGACTACGGCGCGCTCTTCGACGACATGTTCTTCGACGACGGCGGAACCGTGCCGGCCGGGCGATTCATCCGGCCCCGCGTCGAGGTGGAACTCGCCTTCATTCTCGGCGAGGACCTGAAGGGCCCCGGGGTAACGTTGTACGACGTCCTGAGCGCGAGCGAGTACGTCACCCCCGCTCTCGAGATCCTCGACGCACGAGTACAGATGAGCGATCCGGAGACCGGCCATCTCCGCACCATCGTCGACACAATCGCCGACAATGCAGCCGATGCGGGCCTCGTTCTCGGTGGCCGCGTCGTCAAACCGATGGACGTCGACCTGAGATGGGTGAGTGCGCTGCTGCTGCGCAACGGCTCCATCGAGGAGTCGGGCGTCGCAGCCGCGGTACTCAACCACCCGGGTAACGGCGTGGCCTGGCTCGCGAACCGTCTCGCACCGCACGGTGTGCCCCTGCGTGCGGGCGAAGTGATTCTGGCGGGCTCGTTCACCACGCCGATCTTCGCCGACCCCGGCGACACGTTCGTCGCCGACTACGGACCTCTGGGTACGGTCTCGTGTGCCTTCGCCAAGGACGCCGGGTGATGGGCAATCGATGGGCGGAACTCCTCCGCGACGACCGCCCCCGGATCGGCATGTGGATCGCGTCCGGCAACGCGTACAGCGCCGAGATCTGCGCCGGTGCAGGGCTCGACTGGCTCATGCTCGATCAGGAGCACGTCCCCAACGACATTCGTTCGACACTCGCGCAGTTGCAGACGCTGGCGGCGTACCCGGTCGAGGTTCTCGTTCGTCCCGCGTCCGGCGACCCCGTGGCGATCAAGCAACTTCTCGATATCGGGGCAACCAATCTCATCATCCCGATGGTGGAATCGGCGGAGGATGCACGCGCACTCGTCGCGGCTACCCGCTATCCCCCGCTGGGCATCCGCGGCGTAGGTAGCGCCCTTGCCCGCGCATCACGATGGAACCGAATTTCTGACTACCTGCCTACCGCAGACGAGGGCCTTACCCTGACCGTTCAGGTCGAGTCGATGGAGGGGCTGGACTGCCTGGAGGAGATTCTTGCCGTCGACGGAATCGATGCCGTCTTCATCGGGCCCGCCGATCTCGCGGCCTCGATGGGCTACCTGGGAAAGCCGGAGAGCCCCGAGGTCGTCGAAGTGATCGAGAAGGCAATTTCCGTCATCGCGTCTTCCGGCAAGGCTGCCGGTGTCAATGCCTTCAATGAGACCATCGCGCGGCGGTACATGGCCGCCGGTGCTCGCTTCGTCCTCGTCGGCGCCGACGTGACCGTCCTTGCCCGGGGCAGTGAGGCACTGGCCAGACGGTATTCGGCCAATTCTGATCAAACGGCCTGAACCTCTTTAATCTGACACTATTGTCACTTATACTCGAGTGGTCGAGTGCGGATCTTCGCGATCCGCCGCTATGGAAGGTCTCCTATGGATTTGGACTTCACACGGGAGCAGGTGGAGTTCCGCGACCAGGTACGTACGTGGCTGGTCGAGAACAAGCCCCGCGACCCGCGCCCGCGGGACGACGCCGGTATTCGCGAATACGACATGGCCTGGCAGAAGACCCAGTGGGAAGGCGGATGGGCCGGAATCGCCTGGCCGAAAGAGTACGGGGGCGGCGGTCTGACCCTGCTCCAGCAGTTGATCTGGTACGAGGAGTACGCGGCCCAGGGACTGCCCGGAATCGATGCGAGCTTCGTCGGTCTCAACCACGCCGGCCCCACCCTGATCACCCGCGCCACCGAGGAACAGAAGGCGTTCCACCTGCCGAGGATCCTGCAGGGCGAGGCCGTGTGGTGCCAGGGCTTCTCGGAGCCGGAGGCCGGTTCCGACCTGGCGTCCCTCAAGACCAAGGCCGTCATCGACGGCGACCATCTGGTGGTGACCGGCCAGAAGATCTGGACCAGTTTCGCCAAGTGCGCGGACTACCAAGAACTGTTGGTACGCACCGACAACGCGGGGTCGAAGCACCAGGGCATCACCTGGGTGATCTGTGACATGCATACACCGGGCATCGACGTCCGTCCCATCGAGACCATCGAGGGCGGTGCCGAATTCTGTGAGGTTTTCTACGACGACGTCCGGATCCCCGTCAGCAGTGTCGTCGGCGAGATCGGTTCCGGTTGGAGTGTCGCGATGTCGACGTTGTCGTTCGAGCGCGGAACCGCCTTCACCGCCAACCAGGTTCGCCTGGCGGGGGTCGTCGAGGACCTGATCGAGTTTTCCCGCGACCACGTCGGACCGGACGGTCGGCGTCCGGCCATCGCCGACGACGAGATCTCCCGGCGGCTGGCGCGCGCCCGATCTTCCGTCGCGTCACTGCGTGCGATGACCTACGTGGGGATCTGCCAGAACATGCAATCCGACACTCCCGGACCGCGCGGATCGATGCTGAAGCTCCACTACGCCGATCTGGCGAAAGAAGTTGCCGCGCTGGCGATGGACATCGTCGGCGCCGAAGCCCTCCGCGGAACCTCGCGATGGGACCACCACGGTTGGGTCGGAAACTACTTCCATTCCTTCTCTCAGTCCATCGGCGGCGGAACGTCCGAAATCCAACGGAACATCATCGGGGATCGCATCCTCGGCCTCCCGCGCTGACAGAAAGCAGAGATCATGAACCTTCTCCCCTCCGAGGACCAAATCGAACTGGTCGCCGCAGCAGTCGATTTCATCAGCACACGCATGCCGATCGAGGACATCAGGCGGCGTGCGCGCGCGGAGTCGTCGGTGGATCGGAGCGTGTGGGCCGAGGGCGCCGAACTGGGCCTGCTCACGCTGGGGCTCGACGAGGGCCACGGCGGCTCCGGCCGGCCCCTCGACGACGAGGTACTCCTGTTCGCGGCCCTCGCCGAGCACCTTGCAACAGGTCCCTTCCTCGCCTCCACACTGGCCACCCGCGTCAGTGCGGCACACGGCGACCCGGATCTCACCGACCGCATCGGGTCCGGAGACGCCGTGGTGGGACTCGGCGAACTGCGAGGAGACGGCGCGATCGACCAGGACGGGTTCAAGGGCTCCTTCGATCTCCTGGACTGCGTCGGCGTCAGCCACGTGCTGCTCGTTGCCCGGCACGGAGCCGCGCTGGTCGAGATGTCCGAGTTCACCGACGTCACTCCCCTCAGGTCGATGGATCCGGGAACCCGGCTCGCGACGTCGACCGTCACCGGCGGGCGTGTGCAGCACTGGCTGCCCGCCGAGACGGACTCGATCTGGTTGCGCGCCATGGTACTCACCGCAGCCGGCTTGTCCGGACTCGCCGAGGCGACGCTGCGGCTGTCGACCGAGCACGCGAAGACCCGCGTCCAGTTCGGACGCCCGATCGGTGTGAACCAGGCGATCAAGCACGCCTGCGCCGACATGGCGGTGGCCGCCGACGCGGCGCTGTCGCAGACACTGTTCGCCGCCGTGAGCCTGCAGTCCGGCCGTCAGGACGCTTTGTTCCAGATCCTCGCCGCCAAGTCCGTCGCCGCCCGAGCAGCCGTGGGCAACGCAGCCTCGAGCATCCAGGTCCACGGCGGGATGGGCTACACGTACGAGCACAACGCGCACCTCTACCTCAAGCGCGCGCACGTACTGACCCACCTATTCGACGAACCGGCCGACGTGCTGGCCGAACTTCTGGAGCAGGGAGCACCGCAATGAGCCGAAGAGTTGCCATCGCCGGTGTCGCGTTGTCGGACGTGGGACGCGTCGACGACAAAAACGCCTACGAACTGATGGGGCAGGCCAGTCGCAGGGCCCTCGCCGACGCGGGACTGCGCCCCGAGGACGTGGACGGACTCGCCTCCACCGGGCAGGGCACGCTGCCGCCCACCGATGTCGGGGAGTATCTCGGCCTGAAGCCGCGCTGGATCGACTCGACGTCGGTGGGCGGGGCCTCGTGGGAGGTCATGCTGGCCCATGCCGCGGACGCGATCTCGGCCGGTCATGCCGACGTGGTCCTGCTGACGTACGGCTCGACGGCACGCGCCGACCTGCGCAAGGGACTGCGGACCGCGAACATCAACTGGGGCTCGCGCGGACCACTGCAGTGGGATGCCCCTTACGGGCACACGCTCGTGTCGAAGTACGCGATGGCGGCCCGCAGGCACATGTACCAGTACGGCACGACGATCGAGCAACTCGCCGAAGTGGCCGTGTCCGCGAGGTTCAACGCCAAGGACAACGAGGAAGCGTATTACCGCGACCCGATCACCATCGACGACGTGCTGTCCGGCCCCATGATCGCCGATCCGTTCACAAAACTGCACTGCTGCATCCGTTCGGACGGCGGCGCCGCCGCGGTTCTCGTGGCCGAGGACCGGGTGAAGGACCTTCGTTCCGAACCGGTGTGGGTACTGGGCACCGGCGAGGCCACGTCGCACATGCTCACCAGCCAGTGGGACGACATGACCGTCGGGCCGGCATCGATCACCGGGCCGCTGGCGTTCGAGCGTGCGGGGTTGAAGCCCTCGGACGTGGACGTCGCCGAGGTCTACGACGCGTTCAGCTACATGCTGATGCTCACGATGGAAGACCTCGGATTCTGCGAGAAGGGTGAGGGCGGCGCCTTCGTCGAGAAGGGCACGCTGCGACTCGGCGGCGAACTGCCGACGAACACCGACGGCGGCGGACTGTCCGCCTGCCATCCCGGTCAGCGCGGATTGTTCCTGATCGTCGAGGCGGCCAGGCAGCTGCGCGGAGAATGCGGCCCACGCCAGGTGGAGGACGCGAAGATCGCCTGCGTCAGCGGCACCGGTGGTTGGTTCTGCTCGAGCGGAACGGTACTCCTCGGATCAGAAGCACCGTGACCGTGTCTGCGGCAGTCGGCGGTCCGGTCGCTCCCACAGGGGTGACCGGGCCACCGGTCGTGGGCGAGTTCGCCAACACCCGGATGCTGCTCGAGGCGGCGGCGCAGGTACACGGTGAGCGTGATGCGTATGCGGAACCGGACGGCACGCGAATCGGGTTCGCGCAGTGGATCGGCCGAGCTCGCCGACTCGCCACACATCTGGCGGAACGCGGGGTACGCAAGGGCGACGTCGTCGCACTGATGTTGCCTTCTGGGATCGACTATGCGGTCTGCTATTGCGCCGCAGCGTTTCTGGGCGCCGTCGCCACCGGATTGAATCCGCGACTCGGCCCACGCGAGACCGACTCGATCCTGCTCGGCGTCGCGCCGGCCCTCGTCATCCGCGACTTCGATGCGGGCCTGCCCGAAGTTCCCGACGGGATCGCCGTCCTGCCGCGTTCGGAACTCACCGCTGCCGAGGGAGGCGCCGCCGGCGCACTACCCGATGCGGTTCTCACTCGCGGCGACCCTGTGTCGATCATCTTCACGAGTGGAACGACCGGCCTTCCCAAGGGGGCATGGTTCGATTCCGACAACCTCGCGGCGTCCGCGATGGCGTCCGGGATCATGAGCGCACCCTACGACCGCCGGCTGTCGTCGACACCGTTCCCGCACGCCGGCTACATGTCGAAACTCTGGGACCAACTGGTGTGGGGAACGACCGTCGTCATCTCCCCAGTTCCGTGGTCGGCCGCGAAAATGTTCGCGGTGCTGCGGGACGAGCGGATCACGGTCGGTGGTGGAGTCCCTACCCAATGGGCAAAGCTGCTCGACGAACCCGGCGTGAACCGTGAGTCCCTGCCGCACCTTCGTGTGGGCGTCGTCGCGAGCGCGCCCGCCTCTCCCGAACTGGTCGAGAAGACCGCCGCATTGATCGGCGTGCCCCTGGTCGTTCGATACGCCATGACCGAATCTCCCACCGTCTGTGGCACCGAGCCCACGGATCCGCCCTCGGTGCAGTTCCGGACTGTCGGCCGCCCCCAGACCGGGATGACGGTGCGGGTCACCGGCGAGGACGGCGCCGAGTTGCCCACCGGGGAGATCGGCCGCATTCGCGTGAAGGGCGGCTGCGTGATGCGCGGCTACTGGAACGACCCCGGGCGCACCGCCGACGCATTCGACTCCGACGGCTACTTCGTCACCGGCGACCTGGGGATGCTGACCGAAGAAGGCAACGTGGTTCTCGCCGGCCGGACCGGAGACCTTTACATTCGGGGCGGCTTCAACGTCCACCCCGTCGAAGTCGAACAGGTGCTCGCCGAGCACCCGGAGGTCCGGGACGCAGCGGTGATCGGCTACTCCGCTCCGGTGATCGGGGAGATAGGTGTCGCGTTCGTCGTTCCCGTGTCTCCCGGCAGGGCACCGTCGTTGCCGGAACTCCGCGCATGGACCACCACGCGACTCGCGGACTACAAGGCACCCGATCACCTGGTGGTCGTCGACGAGATTCCGCTGACCGCCATGTCGAAGACCGATCGGGTCCGGTTGCGGGAACTCGTCGCCGCGAACCCGCCGGCCCGGCGAAACACAGAGAAGGGACGTCGGGCGTGATCGACGAACACGAAACGCTCCTGTACGAGACCGTGACCACCGACCGCCTCGCGAACCTGCGCGACGTCGGCGGTCTGCGCCTCACCGACGGCGGTATCACCCGCACCGGAATCCTCTACCGCAGCGATGCGCCCTACTCCGGGGACTCTCTACCCGAACATGTTTCACCGTGGCCACCCGTCGCGGTCGTGGATCTGCGCTCGTCCGCCGAACGTGATCGCGCACATTTCGAGTGGATGCAACCAACGGCATCCCATCACCGGCCTCTGCACGACGCTGCGGCACCGACCGACCAACGTCCACCGGATCTCAGCGGGTTGTACTTGCACATTCTCGATACCGTGCCCGACCGGGTGGCCGGTCTGCTCGCGCTCGTGGCCAGGGCAGACGGCCCGGTTCTCGTGCACTGTGCGGCAGGCAAGGACCGCACGGGCGTCGTGGTCGCCGCGCTTCTTCTCGGTGCCGGAGTCGAGCCTTCCGAAGTGATCGCCGACTATCTGGTGACGGCCCGGAACATGAACGACCTCCGCCGGCGGTGGTCAGCCAGGGCCCGCGCGGGTGGGCATCGTCCCGTCGTGGACGAGAAATGGTTGCTCACACCGGAAGAAGCCATCACCGCAGTCGTCGACCGCCTACAGGGGTGGCGCACGGGTCCGGACGGCTGGCTCGTCGATCACGGTGCCGACCGAGACGACCTGCGCGCGTGGGAGAACCGACTACGCACCTGATGGCACGGCACGAAGGACACTCCCTCACCCGACCCACACACACTCGAAAGGTAACGTCATGAAGGTTCACATCGAACTCGAACAATGCGAAGGCCACGGAATGTGCGCCGCCACCGAACCTGACCTCTACGAACTCGACGACGACGGTTTCGCCGCCACCGCCGATTTCGAGGTGGCGGAGTCACAGACCGGGCAGGCCGAGTCCGGTGCCTCGGCCTGCCCGATGAGTGCGATCACGCTGCTGCGCAGCTGATTCGGTGTTAACTGCTACGAATCCCGAAGTCGATGTCGGCCCGTCCGGAGATGGGTGCGAAACCGTCTCTGTCCATCCAGGACGGGTGGGCCACATGGCCCTCTGCCGGACGCGCCCAGTCGACCCAGTCACCCCAGTCCTCTCGGCTGAGGGGCGAGTCCGGTATAGGAAATTTCGACGACGCCTCGCGCAACTCGGCGGCGAACTTCTTCATCTCGTACATCGCCCACCAGTCCTCCTGCGCGGACCACCTTCCCCGTCCCGCATACGTGAGCACCTGTAGTGAATCGAACCCGAGGGCCGGTGCGCCCGGTTCCGGATTGTCTGCCCGGTTGACCACCTTGTACACCACCCGGTCGTCGTCGATCGTGTACCAGACGAGCGGGTTGTACACGTACGGGGCAGCACCCATGGTGCCTTCGAGATAGCGCGAGATCTCCGAGGGCCCGGTGAACATGCCGTAGAAGTGGTCTCGGTAGACACCGTCGTCGGTGAACAGCTGCGCCATCGCGTCCCAGTTCTCCAAAATGGGGCCCACAGTGAAGTAGTGCCGGAAGGCGCCCTCCACTTCGGTACGGTCATATCTGGTCATGTGTTGCCTTTCAGACGTGCGCGGACGAATTGTCGGGGCCGGGGAGAAGTACCGCGAGCGGGGAGACGTCACCAAGCGATCGCAGTAGGTCGTTCAGGTGGGTGCAGGATCCGACACCGTGGAAATCCGAGCCGACCACGCCCTCGATCTCCGTGACCTTGCGCCCGACGAGGCGTTGCGCGCCGGCCACAGCATCAGGGCATTCCGGCCAGGGCAGGACACGCGGGGTGACGGTCAACCGATGTACCCTCAACGTGCGTGAGTCGATGAGAACGTCGGTCCCGTACTCGTGCACCACGGTTTCGATCCCGGCGGCGTTCACGTAGGTCTCGCGGAACATCGCGTCCACCGACAGTTCCGCGTCATCGCCCACACTCACATCGATCCGCCGAATGCGTCGCATCGACCCCGGCCGAAGTTCACTCATCAGGTGCCAGCCGGCGCCCACCCCGACAAGGTCCGGCGCCTGCGGGCCGTTGACGAGGGGAGGTGCTCCATCTCGCGCGACGCCCGTCATCATCGTTCCTCCGGCTGCGAAGCCGGCACAGTAGTCGGCCCGTGCGAGGGCACCGCGACCACCGAGGTGCAACTGCTCCTCTGCGGAGAGTTCGCGGGTCAGTGCATATCCCGAGATGACAGTCGCCACCGGGACGTCGTCCAGTAGTCGCGCGATCACGCTGCCCTGATCGTGAGGTGCGAGGCAACCCTTCGCCGCTTTGCGAAATCCCGACGATGCGGAGAGTCCGATCAGTGGTGTGAGGTCGACCGCCACGGTGCCATCGGCGATGTCCGTGACGGTGCGCCCTCGGCCCAGGTCGACGTCGACATCGACGGCACCCCCGCCTGTTCTCGACCACTCCCCTGCCTTGTCCGTCACGACATCGACTCCGGCCCCACGGAGTCGGAGAAGGTCGGAGTGTCCCCGAGGGCGCTCGATGTCCACAGAGGTCGTGCGACGGACCGAACACGGTCGGCGCGCAGGCGTGCTGATCGACGGTGCGTGGATACCGTGCTTCGGGGTCAGAAAATTCTCACTCATGTACTTCATTGATATCTTGTGCCTCAATGTTTTTCAAGACCGAGCGCCAACCCTCGAGACTTTCGCTCGAACGTGCAGCGACGCTGATGTCATCGGACACCGCTCCCCACCGCGCGACCAGTGCGTCCGCCACCTCCTCCACGGAGCCCACGACGGCGAAGGCTGCGAGAACGTCGTCGTCGATCAGACTCCGCATGACGTCCCACTGCCCGGCTTTCGACAGTGCATACAACTTCTCGTGAAGTCCGGCCCAGCCGTGCAGATCGAGCACGCCCCGATAGGCAGGCGTCGATCCGTAGAAGGCGATCTGCCCGCGCACGTAGTCGCGGGCCTCCGCGATCTCCTCCGCGGTGGTACCGCACGCCACCATCGGGGTGACCCCGATGGTGAAATCGCTCCGGGACCGGCCCGAACTCGACAATCCTTCTTTCACACTGGGTAGTACGACCTCGGCAAGGTAGCGGTCGGTGACGAAGGAATGCACGAGAAATCCGTCGGCGACCTCTCCTGCCACCCGTGACATCGCCTCACCGACACCGGCGAGCTGGACGGGCGGGCGCCCGAACGGATTCGGTCCGGGATCGAACATCGGCGTCATCAGGGTGTGCTGGTAGAACTCCCCGTCGAAGTACAACCGCGAACCGGTCTCCCACGCGTCCCAGATGGCGTGCAGAGCCTGAACGTATTCGCGCATCCGCGCCGCCGGCCGCGACCACGGCATGCTGAAACGCCGGGTGATGTGCGGCTTCACCTGACTCCCGAGACCGAGCCGGAGCCGTCCGTGTGAGAGCGCCTGCACGTCGTTGGCCGCGACCGCGGTCACCATCGGTGTTCGCGCGAACGCGACGTAAATACTTGTCCCGAGCGTCATCGTCGACGTCGTCTGCGCGGCCGCCGCCAAGAGAAGCAGGGGATCATGACTGGTTTCGCCGAGGAAGAAGCCGCCGAACCCGACGTCCTCGGCGCGGTGCGCGATCTCGGCGGCGCGTCCGGTTCCCGGGTCGACGACCACATCGAACGGCGGACGCCGACAAACTTCGAATTTCATGTCACTCCAGACTGGAGACGGCAGCTCTACTCGGACCGAGCAATGCATTAGGTCAACGCAATTGGGAGAGTTTCACCTCTTCCCTTCAACGATTAGAGCAGATACCTTCAATTCAGTCCACGGAATTGCCGAGGAGGAGCCATGGCACGATCAGAAGACGAGACCGAGTCCCGCAGTGACGGGCCACCGCGTCCTCGGGCCGCGGATGTGGCGCGGGCGATCGAGGACGAGATCGTCGCAGCCGGGTGGCGGGTGGGTGAGGCACTCGGATCCGAGGCCAGCCTGATGGCACGGTTCGATGTGGGACGCTCGGTCATCCGGGAAGCGTGCCGGATCCTGGAGAGCAGGCACGTCGCGAAACCGCGCCGCGGACCGGGCGGCGGCCTCGTGGTGACCGCACCCGAGCGGTCCGCTGTGCTCGACCACGCCTCGCTGTACCTCGAGTACGCGGGTTTTGCTGCCGCCGACCTGTTCGAGACGATGGAGACGTTGGAGACCGCCGCAGCCGCGCAGTTGTCCGCAACGATCGATCCCGCGGGAATCGACAGACTCCGTCAGGTGCTGGCCGAGGAAGCCCGCTCGGACGACCTGCGTGCGCAGGCAGTCACCGTGCACACCGAAATCGCCCGCCTGACGGGTAATCCCGTGCTCGAGTTGTTCATGCACATCGGCAACAACCTTGCCCGCATCCACGGCGTCAGCCCGATAGAGACGGAACGCCGGTGGATCCACGAACGCAACGTCGAACTGGTCGAAGCGATCATCGCGGGGGACGCTCTGGCCGCGCAGCGCAACGTGCGCCGACGCATCCGTGCCATGACGCGGCGACAGGCCGTGTCGGCGGACAGGACACCCGCACTCACCGATACCGATACCGATACCGATACCGAAGCAAAGGCTGCAAGTGATGACCGATAGTAGCAACGCGATCCCACGCAAACCAGATGCTGCCGAGGACAGCGGCAATCTGGTCGCCGTAGAGCAACGCGGCAGCGCGCGCATGCTCACACTCAACCGGCCGAGAGTGCGCAACGCGTTGAGCAGAGCCCTCAGCGCCGAACTGGTGCACCACCTCCGCGCGGCGGACGCGGATCCCACCGTCACGGTTGTCCTGCTCACCGGCGCCGGCGGAGCCTTCTGCTCCGGCGTCGACCTGAAGGATCTCGCCGAGAGCGGCTTCGACGGCGCAGAAGCAACGGACGGCAATTGCATCACCCAGGTCGCCGAACTGGTGACACCCGTCATCGGTCTCGTCAGCGGCCCGGCGGTGACAGGGGGTTTCGAGCTGGCTCTCGCATGCGACTTCCTGATAGCGGGCGAGTCTGCCCGATTCGCCGATACCCATTGCCGGGTGGGCATCGTCCCGGGCGGAGGTCTGACGGCTCGACTCGCCGAAGCGGTCGGAGTTCGTCGTGCTCGCCAGATGAGTGCCACCGGCAGCTATATCGACGCCCGTACCGCGCTGTCCTGGGGTCTGGTGAACGAGATCGTCGACGACTGCGAGCTGGCCGACCGTGGGTGGGCCGTGGCCGACGCATTCTCGGCGGCCGACCAGCCCACACTCGACGCGGTGTGGGGACTGTACGACGCGGCGTCGGCCGACGGTATCGCCGATGCCGTGCACCGCGAAGCCGCCGTGAACCGCTCCTGGTCGGCCGACGCGTCCGCCGTCGCGGGGCGCACGGCGGACGTCGTCGTTCACGGACGTAGTCAGGCACGCAATTCCTCACCCGCCGAATAGGATCGGCCGAATCGAAAGGAGCCGCACATGGCTCTGGCAATCACCGACGAACACCGCCAACTCGCCGACGCCGCCACGGTCTTCCTGTCCCGTCACGCTTCGTTGGCCTCCGCCCGGGAGTCGCTGGACAAATCGAATGAATCCCTTCCGCCGTTCTGGGATGAGATGGCCGAACTCGGGTGGATGGGACTGCACCTGCCCGACAGTTATGGAGGCTCCGGATACGGCATCGCCGAATTGTGTGTCGTCCTCGAAGCGACAGGGCACGGTCTCGTGCCCGGTCCGTTCCTGCCCACCGTGCTGGCGTCCGCGATTCTGTGCGACGACGGATCCGACGAACTGAGGCGAAGGCTCGTCCCCGGACTCGCCGACGGTTCCGTGGTCGCGGGATTCGGTTCGGGTGGCACCTGGGTTGTCGATCACCACGGACTCGAGGGCCGATCCGAGGGCGTGCTCACCCCTGGCTACGCCGACGTTCTCGTCCTTCTCTCCCATGAGGACGTCCTCGTCGTCGACGCCGACGCGGAGGGCCTGGCCGTGGAGATCCTGCCCGGACTCGATCCCACACGGCAGATCGGGCGTGTGACCGCACGGAATGTCCCCCTGTCGGCGGTCACCGTCCTGCCGGGTGCAGCGTCGGCGGCCCGGACGAGGCTGCGCACGCTGGCATCGGCCGAAGCCCTCGGGAGTACCCTGGCGTGCGTCGAGATGTCGAAGCGGTACGCCCTCGAGCGAGTTCAGTTCGGCCGCCCGATCGGCACATTCCAGGCCGTGAAGCACCACCTTGCGAACATGCTGCTCGACGCCGAACTCACCGTGGCCGCCACCTGGGATGCTGCCCGCATCACCGACCCCGACCGAGCCGGCCTCGCGGCAGCCGTCGCCGCGACATACGCGCGCCGCGCGCAAATCTTCTGCGCTCGGACGAACATCCAGTTGCACGGCGGTATCGGATTCACGTGGGAACACGATGCTCATCTGTACTTACGTCGAGCCGAAGCCCTCCAGTCCTTCGTCGCCGAATGCGGTAGTGCGGCACGCGCAGTCACGGAGGGATACCGCGCCGACCCGACGCCCCGCCTCACTCTCGACCTTCCGCCCGAGGCGCAGGATTACCGGACGGCGGCGCGAGCGGCCCGCGATCATTGGCAATCGCTCCCCGACGATCGGCAGCGCGCGTTCCTGGTCGAGAGCGGATATCTCGTGCCGCACTGGAAGAAGCCGTGGGGTCTGGCGGCCGATCCCGTCCGACAACTCGTCATCGAAGAGGAGTTCCGCACCACACCGGTTCCCGACTTGTCGATCACTGGATGGATTGCTCTCACCATCTCGGAGTTGGGTACCCCCGACCAGCAGCGACGGTGGGTGAAGTCGGTGCTGCTCGGCGAGACGCAATGGTGTCAGCTCTTCAGCGAGCCCGGGGCAGGCTCCGACGCCGCCGCGATCCGCACATCGGCGGTCCGGGTCGAGGGCGGGTGGCGCGTCACCGGCCAAAAGATCTGGACGAGTCTCGCCCACGAATCCGATTGGGGAATCGCGACCGTCCGTACCGACCCTCGGGCACCGAAGCACACCGGCATCACGATGATGGCCGTCGATCTCGCAGCGGAGGGTGTCGACGTGCGCCCCATCCGTGAACTCAACGGTCAGGCCGGCTTCAACGAGGTGTTTCTCGACGAGGTCTTCGTGCCGGACTCCAATGTTCTCGGCGAGGTAGGAGCAGGGTGGAAGGTCGCGCGAGCGACGTTCGGCAACGAGAGGGTGTCGATCGGAGCCGGTGCGGGATCCGTTCCTCTCGCCGCGACCGATCTTCTCGCAATGGCCGCGGACGAGGACCTCCGCGAGATCGGTGAACTGCTGGCCGAAGGACACGCGCTCCGATTGCTCAACCTCCGACAGGCCTCACGCGCTGTGCAGGGGACGGACCCCGGCCCGGAAGCCGCCCTGTCCAAGCTCGTCAAAGCCGAACACTCCCAGAAGATCACGGATCTCGGAATGCGTCTGGGCGGGTTGGCCGCGACGACGGGCGGGCTCCCGGTGGTAGAGGAGTCGTATCTGTTCGCCCGCTGCCTCACGATCGCCGGGGGCAGCTCCGAGGTGATGCGCAATCACATCGCCGAACGCATCCTCGGACTGCCCCGAGATCCGATACTGACCTGAAAACACGTGAACGGCCTCGGTCCCGAGGGACCGAGGCCGTCATCAGCGACGACTCTGCGGCTATCCGCCGAATCGCAGTCCCGCGGCCCGGGTGCGGAACACGTCTGTGCCCATGACGGCGCCGAGCTTGTTCGCATCCCAGCGCTTGCCGCCGTTGGAGACCGTGGAGACCGGTGTCCAACCCTGGAGCCACTGAATGTTCTCGCCGAGCGCCTTGATGACCTGCCCGCTCACATGCCCCGCCTCCGGGCTGGCCAGCCACGCGACCACGGGTGAGCCGAGCGACGGATCCTTCGGATCGAACTCGTCCTCGCCGCGCTCATCCGGTTCGATCGGGGCATCGGCGCCGGCCATGGTGGCGGACATCCGGGTGCGCCCGCCGGGGCTGATCGCATTGACCGTCGCACCGAGGGACGCGAGCTCGAGACTCAGCGTCTGGGTCAGACCTACGATCGCAGCCTTGGCAGCACCGTAGTTCGATTGTCCGAAGTGGCCGAGCAGGCCGGCGCCGGACGTGGTGTTGATGATGCGGCCGTAAACCTTGGAACCGGTCGCCTTGGATTCCTCCCGCCACTTGCGGGCCACCGCGCGGCTGGTCAGCCAGCTACCGCGCACGTGCACTCGCATGACGAGATCGAAATCGTCCGCGCTCATGTTCCAGATCGCCCGGTCGCGGACGATGCCCGCATTGTTGACCACGATGTCGAGCCGTCCGAGCTCCGAATACGCCCGCTCTACCAGCCACTCGACCTGTTCTTCGTCTCCGACGTCGCTGAAGTCCGAGATTGCCTCGCCGCCGCGATCTTTGATTATCTGCACGACCTCGTCGGCTACCTTTCCGGTGCCCTCCCCGTCGATCGAGGTTCCGAGGTCGTTGACGATCACTGTCGCGCCGTGCTTGGCAAGTTCCAGGGCGTGCCCACGGCCGATACCGTGACCCGCACCCGTGACCAGCGCGACCTTACCGTCGAGCAATCCGCTCATTGTGAGTGTCTCCTTGCAGTTATCGAATGGCCCGTGCGTCTACACACCGGCAGGACGGAATACCGTGGCATCGATGTCTTCGGTGATTGCCCGAAAGTCCACCTGCACCAGCATTCCTACTTCGAGGTCCGAGGGTTCGCAGCCTTCGATGTTGGTCATCAGTCGCGGCCCTTCCTCGAGTTCCACGATCGCCGCGACGTAGGGCAGCCTGCCTTTGAACGGGTGCAGGTCGTTCACGTACACGGTGGAATAGGTGTAGAGGGTTCCTCGCCCGCTCGCCTCCACCTGGACGACATCCTCACTCCAGCAGTACGGGCAGAACGGGCGCGGATAATGGTGGACTTTCCCGCAGCCGTTACATTTCGCGATGAGAAGGCGACCCTCATTCGCGGCGTCCCAGTAAGGGCGACTTCCGTTCTCGATGGTCGGAATGTCGGCGCGCGGCTTCTCGGCCGGGACTGCGGCGGTCTTGTCAGGCATGGTGGTCACCACCCCACGAAGTCCGCGGAGCGCTTCTCCACGAACGCACGTACGCCCTCGCCCGCATCGTGCGAGTAGGACTGGATCTCCTGCGCCATGGCTTCCTCGGTGAAGGCGCTGGCTCGGTCACCGTCCGGCGAGTCGTTGAACAGTCGTTTCGTCAGCGCGATCGCGCTGGTGGGCGCAGCAGCCAGTCGACCGACGAAATCGTCCACTGCCGTGTCCAGTTCGTCGATCGCGACGACGCGGTTGACCAGGCCCAGAGACAGTGCCTCCCGAGCCGGAAGCTTCTCGCCGAAGAAGACCATCTCCTTGGCCTTCTGCATGCCGATCCTGCGCGGCAGCAGGTACGCGCCGCCGCCGTCCACCACCAACCCACGCTTGACGAAGGATTCCGCGAAGTAGGCCTGCTCGGTCGCGATCACCAGGTCCGACGCGTAGGCGAGGTGAGCGCCGATGCCTGCAGCCGCACCCTGTACGACAGTGACCACCGGCTTGCCGCAATCGAGCACGGATGCCACCAGGCGTTGCGCTCCGTTCATGATCGTGCGCATCGGGCCGGTCACCCGTTTGACGTTCTTCGCATGCCCGTCAGCGAGTTTCACCACGTCAGCCCCTGCGCAGAAGTGCCGTCCGTTCGCCCTCAGCAGGACCACTCGAACGTCGGCATTCACATCTGCTTCGGCGAACAACTCGATCAGCAGGTCGCGGTCGTCCGGTCTGATGGCGTTGGCCGCATCCGGTCGGTTCAAGGTGATCGTCATGACCCCTTGTTCCACCCGGTGCAGAACGGATGTGCCGAGGTCCCGCTCGGCGATCGTCTCGGTCACTGATGTCTCCTCGCGAATTGCCGTCACTTGACTGTGTAGTGTGCGTCGAGATGTTTGATGCCGTTCAAGAAGTTCGACCGCAGCACCGCAGGCTCCCCCACCGCCCGAATGTCCGGGTACCGCCTGAACAGTTCCCGGAACGCGACGTCGAGTTCGAGACGCGCGAGGTGTGCACCCAGGCAGAAATGCGGTCCGGGAGCACCGAACGCGAGATGCGGATTGGGGTTACGGGAAATATCGAACTTGAACGGATCCACGAACACGGACTCGTCGCGATTGGCGGAGTTGTACCACAAGACCACCTTGTCGCCCTGAGAAAACACCTGCTCTCCCAGGCGGACACCGTCTCGCGTCACCGTCCGGCGCATGTGCACGACGGGACTCGCCCACCGCAGCAATTCCTCGATGGCTGCCGGCGCCAGGCGGTCGTAGTCCGCCATCCATATGTCGCGCTGGTCCGGATTTCTCGTGAGTACGAAAAGGCCGTGTGTGATGACGTTGCGGGTCGTCTCGTTGCCCGCGCCCACGAGCAGAATGAAGAACTTGGCCATCTCCTGGGGAGTGAGATTCTCGCCCTCCGCCGCCACGAGTTTGGTGATCAGGTCGTCTTTGGGACGTGCGATTCGCTCTTCCGACAGCGATCGCAGTAGGTCGATGAGCCCTTCGCTGGCCGCGGTCACAGCCTTGCCGATACCGACCGCGGATTGATCCTCGATGTACTCGGCATCGCTCGCGCCGAGAATGGTGTTGGTGGCCTCGAGAATGAACTTCTCGTGCTCACGAGGTATGCCCAGGAGATTGTCGATGATGCGGAGCGGCAGTAACGCCGCGAAGTCGCTGACGAAGTCGCACTCCCCCGATGACGGCATCTCGTCGAGGATCTCCCGGACGGTAGTCTCGACCTCGCTCCGGATACCCTCGAGGCTCTTGTTCGTGAAACCGCGGGAGACGATCTTGCGCATGCGGGCATGCTCAGGGTTGTCCATGTCGATGATCGAGCCGCGATACTCGCGGAGCTTCTGCGGCTGATCGAAGATCTGAGTGCCCTCACCCGAGCAGAAATCCTCGGGCCGGCGGCTGACCTCGAGCACGTCCGCGTGACGGGTCAGGGCCCAGAAGCCTCTCGCACCGTCACCCGCCTGACCCGGCAGCGGGACGAATGCATGCGGATTGTCGCGGCGGAGGCCCGCGAACAACGCATCACGTTCTGCCGCCCCGTTCTGCCACCATGTGAGGTCGTTCAGTCGGGTGGACGCGACCTCGTCGGTTTCAATCATTGGCACCGCCTCGATTCTTCGTAAGTGGGGACCCGCGCCGCACGGCTCCTTCGGCCGACGGCCGAGTCGGACTGGGATGGTCGCGCATCCCACTCTGTCACCCGGGTTACTCGCTCCCCAATTCTGGCATTAGTGTCACTAATTGGCAACCAGGACTACCAGCAAGTTCATCCACACCGTTTGACTATCGCCGAGTGGCAACTGGCTATATCGTCACCTTGAATCCCATTCATACTCGAACGGAGTCGACGTGTCGTCCCAGTCCTCACAACCATCTCGAGCCCTTCCCCGGCCGATCAGTTCAGCGGCGCTGGTCATCAGTGAATGTCAGCACGGAATTCTGGAACCCGAGAGGTCGGTTTCGCCGGGACTCGCACACGAGGCCGCCCGACGCGGAGTGGTGCCACGCACAGCGCAGCTTGCGCGGGCTTTCCGCGCCCGCGGTCTGCCAGTGTTCCACTGCGTCATCGAACATCGCCAGGACCAGAAGGGGATGCTGCCCAATTCGTATCTCGGGACGATGGCACTGCGGAGCCGCGGGATGAGCACGGGCAGTATCGATGTCGAGATCCCGCACGAACTGGGCCCCGAACCGAGCGACATCGTGAGCAGTCGAGCCACCGGACTGACGGCGTTCTACGGAACGAACCTCGACGCGATGCTGCGGTTGCAGAAGGTGGAAACCCTGGTGCTGGCAGGTATTTCCACGAACGTCGCACTTCCGGGACTTGCCCTCGAAGCCGTGAACCGCGGCTACGACGTCATCCTTGCAGAGGACTGTACGGCGGGTTCGTCGGACGAGGTACACACCTTCATGGTGGCAAATCTGCTCACCGTGTTGACAAGGGTCAGTTCGGCAGCGGACGTGATCGACCGGCTACCGAACTGACCTGCCCGGACAGAAGGTTCAGCCCGCCACCGAGGCCAGATTCTCGGCATCGGTGGCGGCGTCACCGTTGATCGAGAATCCGCCATCGATCGTCACCAACGCGCCGGTGGAAAACGCCGCCTCGTCCGAGACCAACCAGGTTGCGGCATGAGCGATATCCATCGGATTTCCGATACGGGTCAAGCGTCCACCACCGGTGTGATGACCCGAGTCGCCCCGCGACGACACCACCCGTCCCACGAGGATGCAGTTGGCCCGAATGCCGTCGGCACTGCCCTCCACCGCCAGTGATCGGGTCAGGCTGTTCACTCCGGCCTTTGCGGCACCGTACGCCCCGAAGCCCTTGAATCCGGCGAGAGACTGTCCGGAGGAGATGTTGAGAATCGAGGCACCCTCGGCACGCGCAAGGTGGGGCCACGCGTACTTCGACGCCCAGAACACGTTGCCCGTCAACGTTCCCGTCATGATTCGCTGCCACTCGTCCGTCGAGTACTCGTGCAGCGGCTTGACGGTACTCGCGACAGCATCGGTGGGCGCAGCGTTGTTCACCAGTGTCGTGAGAGTGCCGAAATGCGCTGCGGTAGCTGCCACTACGTCGCGCACACTGTCCTCCGACGTGACGTCGAGCGGAAAGAACTCCGCTTCACCACCGGCGTCCCGGATTCGGTCGACCACTTTCCGGCCGCGGTCCGCGGTGCGGCCAGTGACCGCCACCTTCGCCCCCTCCGATGCGAAGAGTTCCGCGATCGAACGGCCGATACCTCTGGTCGAGCCGGTGACCAGCGCCACCTTACCTTCGAGTCGTGCTCCCATGCCCGTCCTCACCTTTCACAGTGTGTGTCGTGTCGAAGTCTCGAACGCGCGTCCGAGACGCAGAAGGCCGTTCCGGTGGAACCGGAACGGCCTGAGCGCGATCTACAGAGAATCGCGAAGATTCTCCATGGCCGCCAAGCGGCGATTGACCATGTCGAGGGCGGAGGCATGATTCGGGTCATCGCCGGACTGGGATTTCAACTCGGCGAGCCGGGTGCGTGTCGTCTCGATCTCGTCGTCGAGGCGTTCACCGGCTTCGTCGCGGGTCAGGAGATCCTGGTCGGTCCAGTCTGCCGCGTCGATGTCCTTCTCGTGGGCCATGATCAGATCCCGTCACTTTCTGTCGATGCGGGGGAAGTTGTAGAGCCTGCGGGCGTTCAGTTCGACGATCTTGTGCGCTTCGTCGTCGGGAACATCCTGGAGCAGTTTCGTGGTGTACTGCCGGCTGTTGGGCCAGTTCGAATCCGAGTGCGGGTAGTCGCACTCCCACATGATGTTGTCGATACCGATCTGGTGGCGACGGGCGACACCCTCGAAGTCGTCGATGAAGCAGCCGTACATGTGCTCGCGGAACAGATCCGACGGACGCACTTCCTTGTTCACGTTCTGATACCAGCGGTGCTTCTCCCACGTCAGGTCGATCCGCTCGAGCAGGTACGGCATCCACCCAATACCACCCTCGGACAGCGCCACCTTCAAATTCGG
>NZ_JBHWUE010000017.1:0-126699 GCF_042738615.1 Rhodococcus sp. NPDC059968 | reverse complement strand
CACCAGCACCGGACTGACCGTCCGCGCCGAACTCGACCAGGCCGAGTATCCGAAGGGTGTCAAGATCCCCGACAAGGAGATGAAAGCCCTTGAAAACCACGGCATCCTGACGCGCCACGAGTTCCACGGCGAGTGGAACTACACACTCCACCCCGCACCGGACGACACGCCCGAACCGAGCTAGATTAATTTATCACAAGCCCTTACGGCCGAGACGATCCCCGAAGTGTCCGAACAGGATGCTGCCGAACGGACGAGCTACGAACGCCACGCCGAGAGTTGCGAATGCCACGACCGTTCCGGCGTAGGTTCCCAGGGCCGGAAAGAAGGCATGGGCGAACACCAAAGCAGCTGCTGTACCGAAGATGCCGAAGTCGTAGAACTCGATGACAGTCCCCATGAAGCTGGCGAACGCCACCTTCGGCATCTTGTTCGTCTTTGCCGTGGAAGAATCGGCGGGCTCTGTTGGGCGCTCGGCAACTGGAGAGTCCTGCCTCGAAGGGGGGAGGTAGTCGGTCAAAGCAGGTGCTCCTCAATGCCTTTGAAGTAGTGAGCGCTGCGGACGGTTGCGCTCCGTGGCGCGTGAAGCGGCCGGAACACATTCGTACGTATATACGGACTTTTGGCTCCATTTGTGAACCAGGAATGTATCCCGCCTCACAGTCCTCGTCAATAGCGACTTGGCTCATCGGGCTATGAAACCCCCACGCGACCGCCACGACGGTGTCACCCATCGAGTTCAGCCGGGGGCTGATGATCCGCGTGAGTCTTGCTCTTCCAGGTAACAGCAGTACCTCCCTCCTGTTGACCCGCACGCCTACCGTGGACGTCGTGACAGGCATGGCGTAGCGTCGGCACCACTCGCCCAGTGTCGTTGCCCTGGGGCGGTTTCCAGTCGCCATCTTGTTGCGCGCACCATCACTCGTTAATCACCATCGAAGAGGTCATCGTCACTATGGTCCGGCGAACACAGTCGAATAATCTTCTACCACTCGTAAGTTCACTCACCGAGCGGAATACCATCCGATGAGCGCTTCCGACGCCTCAGGATTTTCGTTGATCGCTCCCGGACTTTGGCAGATCGCCATGCCGTTTCCGAGTCCGTTGCGCCATTCCTTCGCCTACCTGCTGCAGTCGGATCGCGGTTATGTTGCAGTCGATCTGGGGTGGGACAGCGACGAGGGCTGGAAGGCGTTCACCGATGGACTCGACCGCGCGGGTGGAACGCTGGACGACCTGACAGGTGTGGTGGTGACTCACGGCCATCCCGACCACTACGGTCTGGCAGCACGAGTCCACCGGTCGACCGGGGCTTGGATCGCGCTTCACCCTGCCGAGTACCCCCAGATAGCGCGCACTACCGCGGACCGTCGCCGGCGCCTCGCCGAGATCACGTCGTGGCTCGATCGTGTGGGAGTGCCTCCCAACAGGTCCGCCGATCTCCTCGCCGACCGTAACCAGCTCATGCTCGACATGTCGTCGCAGTTGCCAGACCTCGAACTTGTCGACGGAGCCACGGTCCCTGACACCGACGGCCAACTTCTTGCGGTGCACACACCGGGACACACACCAGGTCACATGGTGTTTCACGATCGCGGCCGGAACATTATCTTCACCGGCGACCACCTGCTGCCCCGCGTGTCGGCCAACATCTCACAGCGCCCGACGTCAGGAGAGGACCCCCTCGGCGACTACCGTGCCTCACTCACGAGGTTAGGACCATTCGGCGACGCCGTGGCCGCGCCCGGGCACGAGTGGACCTTCACCGACGTCGATCGACGAGTACGCGACGTGGAAGTGCACCACCTCGCGCGGTTGGACGAAATCTGGGATGCGGTCGCTGATGGTCACCGCACGGCCTGGGATGTCGCGAATGCGGTGAAGTGGGCGCGCCCATTCGATTCGCTGAATCCGCGCGGCGCCCGCGCGGCTCTGGGCGAGACCATGTCCCACCTTGTGCGACTGGAATGCGAGGCGCGGGTGGAAAGGCAGGAAGGCAGTCCGCTGGTCTGGTTGCCGATCGCCGGTCGGACTTCTTCCTGAACTGCGGCAGCACTGTGCCGGTACCCGTGCCGGTACCGGCACATTCTCGTACCAGGTCGAGTAGTGAAGGATCAGCCGACTCGTGGAGCGTCCGGAATGTCGTCCAGGTCGACGTCCCGAGTTTCCCGCAACCGCAGCGTGCACCCGATGGAGACCAGGCCGAGGCCTGCCAGCAGGACACCGAAAGCGAGACCTCCCCATGCCGAGATGACACTCGCGGCGATCAGCGGGGGAAGCGCACCACCGAAGATTCCGGCGAGGCTGTAGGACAGACCCGCGGCGGTGTAGCGGTACCTGGTGTGGAACAGCTCTGACAGGAAGGACCCCGCGACACCGAAGGCATGACCGGCAACGAGGAAGCTCACCGCAAGACCGATCCAGAACGCGGCCAGCGATTTCGTATCGAGCAACGGGAACAGCACCAGCGCCCAGGGGATCGCGACAACGTTCGTGATCAGCAGAATCCGTCTCCGGCCTACTCGGTCGGAACGGGTTCCGCCTGAGATGATGCCGATTCCGAGCATCACACCACCGAACACGCCGGCTCCGAGGACCTGAGAGCGATCCAGATCGAGCGTTGCGGTGCCGTAGTTGGTCAGGTAGGACGCGCCCATGTAGTTGAGAGCGAAAGCCATCAGCAGTGTGCCGGCGCCGAGCAGGATCTGCTTGCCCTGGTTGCGGAACGCGTCCGCGAACGGAAGTGAGCTGGCTCCCTCGCCCTTGATCTGCTTGGTGAACACCGGAGTGTCATCAAGCTTGAGGCGGACATACAGGCCGAAGACCACCAGGAGCGCGCTCAGCAGGAAGGGGATCCGCCAACCGTAGGACACGAACGTTTCGTCGGTCATGAACACACTGGTCAGCAGGAAGGTCGTTGCGGCCAGCATATTGGCAGCAGCGCCTCCCAGGTTGGTGAACATCGCCCAGAAGCCACGCTTGTCCTTCGGCGCGTTCTCCGTCGTGAACAGCGCGGCACCGGCCCATTCACCGCCCGCTGCCAGCCCCTGCGCAACGCGCAAGAGAATAAGGAAGACCGGCGCGAGGACACCGATCGTTTCAGCAGTGGGAAGTACACCGATGAGGACGGTCGCCACACCCATGGTCAGCATGGTGGCGATCAGCGTGCGCTTTCGCCCGAGTCGGTCTCCGAAGTGTCCGAAGAAGATCGCCCCGAACGGTCGCGCCACGAACGCCACGCCCAGCGTGGCGAACGAAACGACGGTGCCGGCCCGATTCCCCAACGCGGGGAAGAATACGTCGGAGAACACCAACGCCGCGGCGGTGCCGTAGATGATGAAGTCGTAGAACTCGATGACAGTTCCCATGAAGCTCGCGAGGGCAACCTTGCGCATCTTGTTCGTACTCGGGGGCGAAGCGGGGGAATCCACTCCCACCGGCTGCTCTTGCAGCGACATCCGGTCTTCTCCTTGATGGTGGAGCGATACGACGTGAAGCCGAATCGCCGCGGCCTCGCACCCGATACAAAGTTCGTATATAAGTACGAATGTTCCCAATAAAGATCTTCTGACGATAACTGTGGTGCCCGTCACGAGTCAAGGATTCCCTCGACGGGCCGCGCGAAGTCGCGGCGCAGCCGCATCGGCCTGCCATTCGGTTCATTGACACACCCCATGGGCGCGCCTATCGTTTCGCACTAACAAACTTTTGTCCGTAATTACGATCATGAAGGGGTGAGGGATGCCCGCACTCAACGGTGTGAAGGTCATCTGCGTCGGGCAGTTCTATTTCGCGCCCTACTGCTCGATGCTGCTCGCGCGGCTCGGCGCCGACGTCATCAAGATCGAGGCGCCTGCCGGCGATCCATATCGCAGGTTGGCCACCGCCACCGAGGACGGCTCGTCAGTGCAGTTCAGCATGTTGAACTCCGGTAAGCGCGCCATGCGGTTGGATCTGAAGAACCCCGATGGACAGGCCGTGCTTCGGCGGCTGGCCGAGACCGCCGATATTCTCATCCAGAATCTCGCGCCGGGAGCGATGGATCGCTACGGTCTGGGCTACGAAGCGTTGGCGAAGGTCAATCCTCGGCTGATCGTTGCTTCCGGTACCGGTTTCGGCTCGTTCGGGCCCTATGCAGGACAGCCCGCGATGGACCTGACCATCCAGGCCCGTACGGCCGTCATGAGCACGACCGGCTTCATGGAAGGACCCCCCACCCGCACCGGCCCCTCCGTGGTCGACTTCATGGGAGGAGCCCACCTCGTCGGCGGCGTCCTCGCGGCGCTCTACCAGCGCGAGCACACCGGTCGAGGCCAACACGTGGAGGTGGCGCTTCAGGACGCGATTCTGCCGTCGCTCACGTCGAACATCGCGGGTATGGCTCACAGCGAGAACTCGATGCCGGAGCGGACCGGGAACCGTCACGGCGGCATGGCGGTCGTGCCGTACAACGCGTACCCGGCACGCGACGGCTGGGTGACCGTGCTGTGTCCAACTCAGGTGCACTGGGATCGACTGTGCGACATCATGGGCGACCCCGACGCGAAGGACCCTCGCTTCGATTCGATGGGTGGCCGCTGCGATCACGTCGACGACGTCGACATGATCGTCGAACGGTGGACGAGCACACACACCAAGCAAGAGATAGCCGACCTGCTGGAGAACACCGGCATCCCCACCGCGCCCGTCATCGACCTTGCCGAACTGATGGTGGATCCCCACATCACCGAGCGTGGCGTCCTGCGCCGGATGTCCGACGACAAAGGCTCGTGGATGACACTCGGCAGCCCACTGTTCCTCTCCGACTCACCGATCGTGGAGCCGACCAGGGCTCCCGGTCTGGGAGCCGACACCGACCAGATCCTGCTCGAGGAGCTGGGTATGTCGTCCGAGGAGATCGAGCAACTGCGCTCGGCTGGAGCCATCTGAGGGTGTCGGCACCCGTAAAATCATCTGTAACAGGAGGTAGTAATGCAGGGTCTGGTGTTCGACGGAGATCGGCGGGTTTCACTGCGCCCTTTTCCAGACCCGAAGCCCGGCGAGGGTGAAATCGTCATCCAGGTAACCGCATCGGGTATGTGCGGGAGCGACCTGCACTACTACCGTGCAACCACCGATGCCATGCCCGACGCAGGGGAAATCTGCGTCGGTGGCCACGAGCCGGCCGGCGTCGTCGAGGAGATCGGACCGGGTGCCGACGACAGCGTGGCCATCGGCGATCGTGTGATGATCCATCACTACGCGGGCTGCGGACGCTGTGTCGCATGCCGGTCCGGGTGGACCCAGATGTGCACCACCAGCGCTCCCCTCGTGTACGGCAAGAACGCGCACGGCGCCCATGCCCCGTTCATGCAGGTTGCAGCGAGATCGGCACTTCGACTTCCCGACTCCCTCTCCTTCGAGGCCGGCGCGGCGATCGGATGCGGGACAGGTACCGCGTGGGGCGCGCTGGAACGACTCGGCGAGATCGGCGGCACCGATGTCGTGGTGTTCGGGCAAGGACCGGTCGGTCTCTCCGCCACCATGCTCGCCGCGGCGCGAGGAGCGCGAGTCATAGCAGTGGATCTCGAGCCCAAGCGGTTGTCCCAGTCGACTCGGTTCGGTGCTGCCGAGACCGTCGACGCCGGGTCCGTCGACGCCGTCCAGGCGATCAAAGATCTGACTCGAGGATTGGGCGCACCGGCGATTGTCGAGACTTCCGGCGCCACCGTAGCTGCCAAGTCAGCCGTGGCGGCGCTGGCACCATGGGGTCGTCTGTGCGTGGTGGGGTTGGGTGGCACCGTCGAACTCGATGTCCGGCAGAACCTCTCACGGCAGCTGACCGTCATGACGTCCTGGTCACTGTCGAGTGTTCAGCAGCTGGAATGCGCCGACTTCATCGAACGTCACGCGCTGCCGGTCGATGACCTGTTCAGCGATCGCTGGTCCTTGGACCAAGCAGAAGAGGCATACACGAAGTTCGACAAACAGGACGCAGGCAAAGGCGTGTTCGTCTTCTGACCGACCTGAACAGATTCATATCCGATCCGCCTCGGCCACACAGTGGTCGGCGATGGCGAAGAGAAAGGACAAATGATGCTTGTCAACGCCCGCTCCACGGCGGCCCCGGGCGCGCCGTTCGAAGCGACCAAGATCGAGCGACGGGAGGTCGGCCCGGCGGATGTACTGATCGACATTGCGTACGCCGGCATCTGCCACACCGATGTCAGCCGGGCGCGCAGCGAATTCGGCAGCACGAACTACCCGCTGGTCCCTGGACACGAGATCGCCGGAACCGTGTCCGCCGTCGGCGGCGAGGTCAGCAAGTTCGCTGTGGGCGACCGTGTGGGGATCGGGTGTTTCGTCGATTCGTGCCGGGAGTGCGACCACTGCAAAGCCGGCCTCGAGTCGTACTGCCGTGTGGAACACATCAGGACCTACAACGCCGTCGGCCGTGACGGGAAGGTCACCCAGGGTGGGTATAGCGAGAAGATCGTCGTGGACGAGGCGTATGTTCTCCGGATCCCGGACAGTCTCCCGTTGGACGAGGCTGCGCCCCTTCTGTGCGCCGGAATCACCACCTATACCCCTCTCCGCCATTGGAAGGCCGGACCCGGCAGCAGGGTCGCGATCGTGGGATTCGGCGGCCTCGGACACGTCGGCGTGTCGATCTCCAAGGCCCTGGGTGCACACACCACCGTGCTGGATCTGACCATGGACAAGGAAGCCGACGCTCTGCGTCGCGGCGCCGATGCCTATCGGCTGACGACGGATCCGACGGTCTACACCGATTATGCCGACACCTTCGACCTGATCGTGTCGACCGTGCCGGCGAACCTCGACTACGACGCCTTCCTCAAGATGCTCGCGCTCGATGGAACATTCGTCAATCTCGGTGTCCCGAAGCGTCCGATCAGCTTCGATGTGTTCTCCCTGCTGCACAACCGTCGGTCGATCGCGGGAACTCTGGTCGGTGGTATCGAAGAGACGCAGGAGATGCTCGATTTCTGCGCCACCCACGGGATCGCTGCCGAGGTGGAGGTGATCGACGCCAATGAGATCGATCGGGCCTACGATCGGGTCGCTGCCGGTGATGTCAAGTATCGCTTCGTCATCGACATCAGCACGATGGCTTCGAAATGAAGCGCGAACTCTGATCGACCCAGCTCTCGGGTGCCGTCTGTCCGACGGCACCCGACGGCGACGGCGCCGTGGACCTTTGTCAAGGTGCTCCTTGCCATGCACCGTCAAATTCTTGCCTGTCCCGTCGTTGGCCGCCTCGGCCCCTTCATCATGATCGACATCGACCTGATCGTCCTACCACGGGGTCGGCGTACCACGTACGAAGGATCTCAACGAGGCCTGGTTTGACAGTCGAGAGCGTCTGGCACTCTGCGTATTTCCCTCGCTGCAGCGAGGGTCCCCAAACTTCCAAGGCTTCGGCTGTCCCAACTATTGGATTGTATTCGCATGAACTCTCGTGAGTATCGCCAGTGGCGCCAAAGGCGTCGCGCCGCTTGGATCGAAGTCAACCGTCAACGGATTCATTCCGACACCGATGCGGAGTGTCTCATTGAGTTTGCCAGCAAGTGGGCACCATTCGGGGGCGCCACCGAGGAGGAAATCCTTGTGCACTTCGGAATGACAATGCGCCGGTTCATCGAGCGATTGTGGCAGGTCATCCCTGAATCAAACTGTCTCCCAAGTGAGATACGCATTTTAGAGGGCGTATATCCGTACCCGCCGAGTCGGCGGTCCGCACGTCATTGGGCGTGACCGGAACTTCTAGTATTTCGCTACAGCTTGACCGTCAAATTGCTTGCCCCAAGGCGCACTAGAATATGCGACGCGACCGGCGTTCTGGGCATCCCACTGCACCCGATCCCACACCAACAGCCCTAGGGAACATCATGACCCGCCCGCAGTACGACTCATTCACCACGTTGAAGGTAGAGGACCGGGGGCGAATAGTCACCGCGACTGTGGATAACCCACCGTTGCACCTCTTGACACGCCACCTGGTAGAAGACCTCGACACATTTACCCGGCACGTTTCGGCCGACCCCGATGCGCTGGTCGTCGTCTTGAAGAGTCGGGATCCCGAAATCTTCATCACTCACAACGACTTCGCAAACCTCTACCGTATGCAGCCACCAAAAATCCCCGCGTCGGTAGATGAGGTCGGTCTCAACCACATGCATGAAATCTGCGAGCGCTTGAGGACGATGAACAAGATCACGATTGCACAGGTGGAGGGCCGAGCTAGCGGCGGTGGCGCGGCCATAGTGATGGCGTGTGACATGAAGTTCGGCGCCATCGGCAAAGCCGTCTTCAACACGATGTCGGTTCCCATCGGCAGCGTTCCGGGCGGCGGTGCATCGCAATACCTGCCACGCCTCGTCGGACGGTCGCGTGCGATTGAACTCATCATGGGTGGGCTCGATCTGGATGCGCTGACAGCGGAACGCTGGGGGTACCTCAACCGCGCACTTCCGCCTATGGAGATCGACGACTACGTCTCCAGCACCGCGCGGCGCATTGCCGCCTGCCCTGCGGAGGCTGTTCGCCTCACGAAGGAAGTCATCGCCCTGGCAGACGGACCCATCCAGGATGGACTGCGACAAGAGAACTTCAGACTCCGACGACTCATGGCCTCGTCTGAGTCCTTGGCCAACGTCGAGCGATTCCTCGCCATAGGTGGTGAGACTCGAGAGGGCGAGATGCGCCTGGAGGCCCTACTTGGCGACGTGCTGAGTTCCTCGCTATAACGGGTCGCTCCCCATCAGTCCGGACCAACGCGGAATTCCCAAGTAACACCACTGTTTTCCAGCCGAGGCCGGAGCCAGCGGCGCTACTCGAGATCAATCCGCGGGGTGGTGTTCCCGAGGACCGACAACGACGATCGACTCCACGCGGAACTAATCATTGGATAAACGCCTACTACTCACACTCGTCCGCTGCAGCACCCGCACCTCATGCAGGACTGGAGAGGATCCACTCGCGGAGTAAGCACGCGATGTCGGCGCTGTTCTTCTCCAACATCATCATGTGTCCGTTGCCGCGAATACCTCGATCGGCGAGTCGAACGAAATCGTGCTCGACACCAGCTTGGGCGAGGTACGCCGATGTCGCGTGGTCGTACGGCGCATGATACGAGCCCTCACCGGACACGATCAGAATTCGGAGGCGAGCCAGACTCGGCAGCCGGCGCGCAGGCTCTGTCTGACGCCAGTACCGCGCAAATCCGGGTCCGTCGGGACTTTCCTGACGCGCGAACGCCAGCTCGCCCGCAGATTCGACGGGCGGCGAATAGGTGATCGGCGCCCGCGTTATTCCCCACGGCCGGGCCAGGTCACCGTCGTCGAACCAGTCCGGCTCCGCAGTGAATCGTACGTCGTAGACGGGCGGACCGTTCGGCTCGATCGCCACGATTGCACGCGTCAAGTCCGGACGTGCGTCGCCGATCTGCCAACCGAGCGGGGCGCCCAGGGAATGCGTGAGTAAAATTGCGGGACCGATCTTGTCGAGCAACGCGGCGCCGGCGTCGCGCATTGCCCGCTCCACCGACGCTGCGTCGACCGGACTCGACACCTGTGACGCGTAGAACTGGTCGAAGGTCGGATCTCCCCGTCCCCCATCGCCGGGCCACTGGGTGTGCAGATGCGCCTGCGGCCACGACGGTGCCGAACGGTCGGCGCACACTCGGCCGGCGACCGCTGTTGCCGGGCGCAGTGCGCCCACCTGATCGTGCCCTTGGGCTCGACCTCCGCCTGGCGCGTCGACGACGTACACGGCGAATCCGTCCGCGACGAAGTTGTCTGCCCAGCCGCGCCGACCATCGGGCGTCGACAGGAAGCCCGCGCCAGTCTGTCCGCCTCCATGAATCATCACAACCGGGAACGGGTAGCACGGCTCCGCCGGTATCTGGTACTGGACAAACGCCTGGCCCGTCATCGTGTCAGTGTCGTCGTCATACCGGCCACCGACATAAAAGCAACCCTGGTCGGCCAATACGAGCGGCCGTCTGGATTCGTCTGCGTCCTCACCTGGCTCGTTGCGGTCGGTTGTCATATTTCGTCTGCAATGTCGGTCAAGGTCGACACGTGATCAACCTGTCAAAGCATGCGACCGCGCACCGCCCACGTACCTGCATCCCCCGCACCAGGATCACGACGAACCTCCCACGCCGAGCAGACCACTCACCTCGTTGACGTCGTCTACCGATTCGAGGGATGCGCACGCCTGGAAGAACTGATCGAAACGACCTTGTCCGACCCGACGCACCAGCAGGTCTTCCCATTTCTCCCGCAGATCGTCCCAGGCCGGGGCTGGGGTCCTGAACCGATGCCCCCGGGGGTGCTCGACCCTGCGCGAAACCGAGCCACCACCGACCTCGATCGTCACTTCGGCACCACGCCCTTGCGGCTGAATGCGATCGAATTCCGCGTCGCCGATCAGGGCGACGAGCGACTTCAGTCGCAGCACCTCCGGGTCATTGAGCAATGCCGCCGAGTGCGCTTCGTCGAACCCAAGCTTGCCCGCCACCAGCGCGGCCGCAACCATGTGCTGTAGACAGATGGTCGGCATCGACCGGTTGTCGACAACGCTGGCCGGATGCGACGGCATACGAACGGTGATCCGCTCGATGTCATCGAGCGCGAAGCCGTGCTCACTCTTCAATCCGAGGACGGCTTCAACCGGAGAATGGATGGGGTAACCCGCGGAATAGAACTTGAAGTTTGCGCCCATCACCGCGTAGTCGGCGCCGAGGTCCTTTGCCAGCTGTCCCTCGCGCCCTTGCTCGGCCCACGTGTCGATGATCCCACCTGGGGCCTCGAAGATGTTGTCGCTGGCCTCGAAACCCGTTGCCGCAAGAACCGCGCCGGTGACGCCTGCGTAGGCCGCCTGGCCGGTGACGAACGCTTTACTCATGTGCCTGCGCTCCCCGTAGGGTGCATTGAGCGCCACGCTCTGCTGGACAGCCAGCGCAGCCGCGAACAGATGCCGGTTCTCGTCCAACCCGAGCAACCGCGCACACGCGAACGCCGCGCCCAGCGAATGCAATGAGCCCGGATCGATTCCGTGGTTTCCCATCATGGGCGCAAGGCCCCCGGTCACCGAGATGACTCGTGCGCCGACGTCGTAACCAAGGGCCACTGCATTCACCAGATCGCGCCCGGTGCAAAACTGGCGTTCGGCCAGTGCGGCCGCTGCAGGAACGATGATCGCGGCCGGATGACCGGTGCCGAGGAAGTCCGACGTCGCATGCACGCTGTCGAACTCGTCAGCGTGGCCGGAGGTGCCGTTGGCGAGGGCGGCCAGCGGCGCTGAACATCGGTTGGGCGAGCCGAGCACGACCGACTGCGGTCTGCCGCCCAGATCGTCGACATAGCGTCCGATGATCCGGCCTGCCGGGAGCTCGGCGCCCACGAATCCGCACGCGAGCTGATCGAACACGATGAGCTTCGCACGATCGGCCACCTCCCCGGGCAATGTTTCGTACTTGGTGGCAGTGGCATAGCTCGCCAATGTGTAAGCGGCACTGCCGATCAGGGTGTCTGCAGCGACTTCATGTTGCTTCAGCATTCTTTTCCGTATCTCTTCGTTGTGACGATGGCACAACATTCGGCAACGATCGCGGCCGGGGTCGATCGAGGCCCGCTCGACCGCGGCCGCAATCGCGTGGTGCGGGGGTTGGGTGGTTCAACAGCGCGGCGATCCAATCCACGCGCCCGAATCGGCATCACATCGCGCTACCGGAGTTCTTCCATTCGAGCGGCTTCTTCGTCAGCGCGCTCATGATCCTGTCGATCAGGAATCCGGCCAGCAGGAGCGCGACCAGCGCCGCGTACGTGCCCGCGGAGTTGAACGACGACGCGTTACGTGCGACGAGGTGACCCAGGCCCTGGTCGCCGGCGAGCATCTCGGCGACCACGACTCCGACGATCGCCTGCGGCACCGCGAGCTTGAGTCCTGCGAAGACCCACACCAGCGCCGAGGGAAGCCGGACGCGCCACAGGACATCCAGGGTCGATCCGCCCATGATGCGGACCGAATTGATCAGCGATTGCTTCACTTCCCGGATGCCGAAGAAAGTGTTGAAGAAGATGAGAAAGAACGCGACGACCGCCGCGGTGAGGACTCCCAGTGCTGACCCGATTCCGACCCACATGATGAAGAGCGGGATCAGGGCGAACTTCGGCATGGTGTAAAGCGCGGTAATGAATGGTTCGAAGGTGTCACCCAATAGCCGTGACTGACCCAGGATCACTCCGACCGCGATGCCGGCGGTTCCACCGAGCACCATACCGAGGGCGGCGTTGCTGAACGTCTGGAGAGCGGCATCGAGGATGACACCGGTGGTGAGCCATTCCCAGAAGAGCGGGAACACCTTCGATGGCGCACTGATCATGATGTCGTTGATCAGCCGACCGGAGACGAGCTCCCAGGTCGTGAGCAGGACGGCAATGATCGCGATCTGTGCGACGGCGATTTTCGCCCGGTGCATCCTACGAGTGTGTGAGACCGAACTGCGCGGCTTCACCGACGGGGACGCCGGACCCGTCGGTGCACTGAGGACTTGTGTGGACATAAGTTTCACCTGTCTTGGTCAGGGGTTGAAGCTCGATGGATTCGTCACGCTCAAACGGCTGGCATGCTCGGGTCACGCGCGCTACGGAGCCCTTCATTCAACTCGCGCTCGAACCGGGCGTACTCGTCTGTGTAGGCGAGGGTTTCGAGGTCCCGCTCGTCACCGTAGGGAACTTGGAACTCGGCAACCAAGCGGCCGGGTCGCCCTCCGCCGACGATCAGCACTCGGTCGGCCAGCTTTGCTGCCTCGGCGATGTCGTGAGTGACGAAGACGACCGTTTGGTTCAGTCTCTTCACTGTTCGTCGTAGCTCGACATGCATCTGGTGACGAAGCTGGGCGTCGAGAGCCGCGAACGGCTCGTCCATCAAGAGCAGGCGGGGATCGTAGATCATGCTTCGTGCGAGGAGTGCGCGGCGGCGCATGCCACCACTGAGCTGGCTCGGAAACAGACTTCCGGCTTCCGAGAGATCCAGAAGCGAGAGGTAGTGCTCGACCTGCGCCTTGGTTTCGGACTTGCTCACTCCTCGCATGCGCAGAGGCAGACCGACATTCGCTTGCACGGACATCCAGGGCAGGAGGGTGTCATCCTGAGTCATGTAGCCGACATTGGTGTTGACACCATTGATCTCGGCGCCGTCGAAACGAACGTATCCGCTGCGCGGGCTCAGCAGCCCGGCGGCGAGGTTGAGAATGGTGGTCTTTCCACATCCGCTCGGTCCGAGCAGCACGACGAACTCGCCAGGTTCGACCTGCATTGTCACATTGTGGAGAACGTCTTCACGTTCGTCGAAACCTATCGCTAGGTTCCGTACCTCAAAGATCGGCCCGGATGCGGGGCTGGTAGCTGATTTCGCGGCGGCTCGTCTTGCATGGTGGGCTAACTTCGACATGATCAGGCTCCTAAAGGTGTAGCTCGGGGTAGGCGTTGACTCGAGCTCCGTCAGTTCTCTCCGCGTGCCACCGGGTTGACGATTTTCTCGTAATCCAGTTCGGAATAGTCATGTTCGGAGAGGGGATCGAAGATTCGGACGAAGGTGTTCCAGTCCTCACGAGTGAACAGGTTACCCACGTAGTACGCCTTGACGGCTTCGCTCCACGCGAGGTCGAACACCTGCTGATCCATACCGGAGTAGATGGAATTCTTCAGGATCTGCCCCGTCTTTTCCGGCTCTTGCTTCGTCATCCGGGTGGCCTCGGCGAGCGCCTCGCGGATGCGGTCGACGAGTTCGGGGTTCTGCTCGATGAAGCGCGTGGGGGCAAAAACCACATTGCACACGTACCCGTCCAGCGCCGGCGCCTCACCGTCCGGCACCGAGATGACCGTGGTGGCGGTACCGCGCGCCACGGCGACCTCGCCGGAACCGGCAGCAGCCCACGTTGCATCGTAGGTACCCTGCTCGAGGCCTGCTGCTACTGCGGTCGTGGTGTCTGCGAGTGGAACGAGCGTGACGTCGCGGTCGGGGTCAAGTCCTGCGTCGGACAGCACGACGCGCAGAGCGGAATTGCCGGCCGAGCCGGTCACTCCTGCGCCGATCGTCATTCCGCGAAGTGCCTGCACTCGCTCGTCCGGACCGGCATTGACGTCGACGTTGAACTTCTCGATCGCGCTGTTCGAGACGACCAGGCTCTGAATGATGTCGCTGACACCTGCGATGATCTGAAGATCCGCTCCTCCGATAACCGAGTCTACGAACGCGTTGGAGCCTGCGATCGCGATGTCGGCATCGCCGGAGAGGATCGCCGCGATCTGGTTCGAGCTTCCCGATCCAGCTATGTTCACTTGTTCGAAGTTCAGGCCGTACTGAGTGAAATCACCTTGCGTCAAGAGTGTTGCGGGCGCCGTATTGAACGACTGGCTGCTGGTGACTCGGACTGTCGTCACGCCAGCTTCGTCGGCCTTCAGTGGCCCGGACTGAGCGCCGCAGGCCGTCAATGCAACCGCGAGCGCGGCAGGAATGGCCAGTAAGGCCAATCGGCGATGCATGATGTATCCACCTCTTGTCATCTCGAAAGGGGGGTGCAAGGAGAAATCGGTATGACACCGGTTGCACGTGGGCTTCGTCGGTTTATCCGGGGAAGCAGGCGTTCACTCGAGCGCAGTCAGCTCTGTCCGCGCGCCACCGGATTGATGATCTTTTCGTAATCCACTGCGGAATAGTCGTGTTCGGAGGACTCATCGAAGATGTCGACAAATGAGTTCCAGTCCTCACGAGTGAACAGGTTGCCCTCGTTGTATCCCTTGACGGCTTCGCTCCAGGCGAGGTCGAATACCGTTTGATCCATACCGCTGTAGACGGAGTTCTTCAGGAACTGTCCCGCCTTTTCCGGCTCCTCTTTCGTCATGCGGGTGGCCTCGGCGAGTGCCTCACGTATGCGGTCGACGAGTTCCGGATTCTGCTCGATGAAGCGGGTCGGCGCGAAGGCCACATTGCAGACGTAGCCCTTCAGTGCCGGTGCTTCGCCGGCCGGCACCGAGATGACCGTGGTGGCGGTACCCCGCGCAACGGCAACCTCGCCGGAACCGATGGTCGTCCAGGTTGCATCGAAGGACCCCTGCTCGAGGCCCGCTGCCACTGCACTATTGGTGTCTGCGAGTGGAACGAGCGTGACGTCCCGGTCTGGGTCCAGTCCGGCATCGTTCAACACCACGCGCAGAGCGGAATTGCCCGCCGAACCGGTCGGTCCCGCACCGATCTTCATCCCGCGCAGTGCCTGCACGCGGTCCCGCGGGTCGGCATCGACGTCGACACCGAATCGCTCGATCGCGTTGTTCGACACGACCAGGCTTTGAATGATGTCGCTGAGGCCTGCGAACATCTGAAGATCCGCTCCTCCGATAGCCGAGTCCACGAACGCGTTGGAACCTGCGACCGCGATGTCGGCGTCGCCGGAGAGGATCGCCGCGATCTGGTTCGAGCTTCCCGATCCGGCGATGTTGACCTGTTCGAAGTCCAGGCCGTACCTCTCCGCGAAATCACCGTGGACCAGGAGTGCCGCGGGCGCTGTGTTGAACGACTGCGTGCTCGTGATTCGGATTGTCGTGATTCCGTCCTCGTTGGCCTCCAGCTGCCCGGATCGAGCGCTGCAGGCCACCAAGGAAGTCGCAATCGCGGCGGAAGCGACCAACAAGCACAGTCGGCGAAACATCACTTCTCACACCTCGTCTCATTTCGGGGGTGCGCAAGGAGAACTCGGTGCGAGACCGGCTGCCCCTGGGCGTTGGTCGGACCGGAGCAGCTATCCGATGGACTTGTACTCGAGGTACTCCTCGACTCCGAAGCGGCCCGATTCGCGGCCGATTCCGGACAGTCTGAATCCGCCGTGCGGCGCCCTCAGGTTCACGGGTGAACCGTTGATGCGGATGCGACCGGCGCGCAGCTTGCTCGCCAGCTTCTTCGCCCGATCGGCGTCGCCGGCCCAAATCGCCCCGGCCAGCCCGTATTGGGAGTCGTTCGCGATCTGGAAGGCCTCTTCCTCGCTGTCGAAGGGGATGATGACAACGACGGGCCCGAAGATTTCCTCTCTGGCGACTCGAAGAGAGTTGTCGCCGGAGAAGACGGTGGGGCGCACGAAGAATCCACGCTCGATGCCCTCGGGTGCCTCCGGGCCGCCCGTCAGCAGGCGCGCTCCCTCGTCGATTCCCACCTGGATGTAGTCACGGACGCGCTGGCGCTGCGACGCGTTCGCAACCGGGCCGAGGGTCGTGCTGGGGTCATAGGGATCTCCCAGTACGAAGCTTTCCGCGGTACGGATTGCGTGCTGCTCGGCTTCTGCCAGTCTCGATCGCGGTACGAGCATCCGCGTGAGCGCGCCGCAGGCCTGCCCTGTATTGCGGAAGGCATCCGTGATTCCGCTGGTGACCGCGGTCTCGAGGTCGGCATCCTCGAGGATGATGTTCGCCGACTTGCCGCCGAGTTCGAGGCAGACCTTCTTGACCGATTGTGCGGCCAGCTCCATCACACGCCGGCCGGCGCGGACGGATCCCGTGAGCGACACCATGTCCACCAGCGGGTGCGTCACGAGCGCCTCGCCGACGACCGGCCCGGTTCCCGACACCAGGTTGAACACGCCGTCGGGGAGCCCTGCTTCCTCGGCGATCTCCGCGAACAGGAACGAGCTCAGCGGAGCGAGCTCCGTGCCCTTCAGCACGACGGTGCATCCGGCAGCAAGAGCCGCTCCGGCCTTCAGGCTCACCATCCGCATCGGGCCGTTCCACGGCGTGATGGCGCCGACGACGCCCGCGGCCGCACGGGAGACCGTCGTGTCGCCGACCTGTTCCGACCACACGATGTCGCTGAGGCTGTCCGCGGCGATCTGAAGGTCCTTGATCGAGGCTCGTGCATGCGCGGCCTCCGCCATCTTGGCGGGATATCCGAGCTCACTGATGATGGTCTTGGTGATCTCGTCGACCCGCGCTTCCATGCCGCGCGCAATCTTGTGCAGCATGTCGGCGCGCTCGTCGGCCGGCGTCTGGGACCAGGCCGGGAACGCGTCGGCCGCTGCCTGTGCGGCGAGATCGACGTCCTCCGCAGTACCTGCCGGAATGGTCGCAATTACTTCCTCGGAGATCGCGCTGATGACGGGAATGACGTCGGCGCCTGCTGAAGGAACCCACTTGCCGTTGATGAAGATCTGATCTTTGACGATCAACCGAACTCACTCCTGTGACGTTGTCGGGACGTCGCGGGGGGACAAAGCTGCAGCGCTTGGATGCCCCGGCGGACGCGGATATGTAGATGGCTCGCCACCCTGGTTCCGTGTGGAAACCCATCGCTAGTTCGTATATACGAACCTTTGATCGTAAGTGTGACCTTGAGCACGCTACGCGGATTCGGACAAAGCTGTCAATGTCTCTCACCGGTCGTTCGCCGAGACTCTCGCGGAACTCGCCCCGCCGGCGCCCGGTCGCCTACCAGGTTGTTGACGAGTGACACCCACCACAGCTACGGTCGTTTTGTTCCCGTTTAGGAACCATTGTTCGTATATAGGATCACTGAAGGGAAGTCCGCAGATGAAAGTAGGGTTCATCGGCCTCGGCGGCATGGGGTCGGGCATGGCCCACAACCTCCTCGACGCCGGATACGACCTCGTCGTGCACGACATCAAGAGGGAAAGCGGGCAACCGTTCGAGCAGGCAGGCGCAAGCTGGGCCGACAGCGTCGCCGAGCTCGGCCGGCAGGTCGACGTCGTGTTCACCTCACTGCCCGGTCCGGTGGAGATGCAGGAGGTCGGCCTCGGCAAGGACGGCCTGCTGAGCACACTGCGGACCGGAAGCGCCTGGTTCGATCTGACGACGAATTCCCCCGCCGTCGTCCGGGAGGTGCACACAGTGTGTGCCGACCACGGCGTCGAACTGTTCGATGCGCCGGTCAGCGGTGGGCCCAAGGGTGCACGGACGGGAAAGCTCGCGATCTACGTCGGCGGCAGTCAGACGGCATTCGACCAGCACAAGCAGGTGCTCGATGCCATCGGTGACCAGATCCTCTATGTCGGCGAGATCGGTGCGGGCAATACGGCCAAGCTCGTGCACAACTGCGCGAGCATCACGATCCGCCGTGCCATCGCCGAGGTGTTCACGATGGGGGTCAAGGCCGGAGTCGAGCCGGCGGCACTCTGGCACGCAGTGCGGCAAGGGGCCATCGGACGCGCGCGAACGTTCGACCGCATCGGCGATCGGTACCTGCAATCCGCCTACGACCCGCCGTCCTTCGCGTTGGCCCTCGCCAACAAGGACCTTCGCCTGGCCCTCGAGCTGGCCGACCAGCTCGGTGTGCCCATGGCGTGCGCGGAAGTTGCGCAGGCCGACTTTACCGAGGCGCTCGCCCGGGGATGGGGCCATCGCGACTCCCAGTCGCCGATGCAGCTGCAGAACGAGCGGGCGAACGTGACGATCAAGCTCTCCGCAGAAGAAGTACAGGAAGTCCTCGATCGAGGCTGACCGGCCGCCCGTTCACAACATCAGGAGAAGCATTGGAAGCCAACGAGACCGGACGTCGCATCATGAGCGAACTCATGGGCGCGGACTACGTCGAGAAGAAGGACCAGACCCGCAACGACTTCAATGACGTCATCCACGACTACTCCATCGAGGTCTGCTTCGGCCGGATCTGGGCCCGCGAGGGCATCGACCGCAAGCAACGGAGCATCGTCAACATTGCCATGCTGACCGCGCTCAATCGCCCGGCTCAGCTCGCCCACCACGTCGAAGGCGCGCTCACCAACGGCTGCACGGTCACCGAGATTCAGGAAGTGCTGCTGCAGGCGGCCGTCTATTGCGGGCTTCCCGCAGCTGGTGAAGCGTTCCGGGTCGCAGAGAACGTGCTGCGCGAACACGGCCACCTCGACTGACACGTGCCACCCATTCTTCGGGCCGGCCCGTCCCCGTCAATCCCCCCCAACTCCTCTACGAAACTTCCGGCACCTCCCTCCCCTCGCTGGGTGATGTGACTCGTCGGCAGCAAGGAGATCTAAATGACCCACTCGCAGGAGAAGGTCCACCCACCGAGCCCCACATCCGGATCATCCACGGGTAAGGCCGATCCGCCGGGCATGAAGAAGGTCGCGGCAGCGAGCTTCATCGGTACCGTGATCGAGTTCTACGACTACAACATCTACGGTGTCGCCGCGGCGCTCGTGTTCCCGACCGTGTTCTTCCCCGCGTTGGGTGCGGTGGCGGGCACCGTGGCATCCTTCGCCACACTCGGCGTGGCCTTCGTCGCCCGGCCTTTCGGCAGCATCCTGTTCGGACACTTCGGTGATCGTCTGGGCAGAAAGAAGACTCTGATTGTCACGATGCTGTTGATGGGTGTGGCTACCCTCCTGGTCGGCGTGATGCCGACTGCGACACAGATCGGCGTGGCCGCACCGATTCTCATCGTTGTTCTACGGATCCTGCAGGGCCTTGCCGCGGGTGGTGAATGGGGCGGCGCGGTGCTGTTCGTCTCCGAGCATGCACCGAAATCCAAGCGTGGGTTCTGGTCGATGTTTCCGTCGCTCGGTGGTGGCGGCGCGATCATTCTGGCCAACGCCACGTTCTTCGGGACGGCCGTCGGGATGAGCGACGAGACGTTCCTCGCGTGGGGTTGGCGAGTCCCCTTCCTGGCCAGCATCCTTCTGATCGGGGTCGGACTCTGGGTCCGATTGACCATCGACGAGACACCGGTGTTCGCTAAGCAGATCAAGAAGCACGGGGCAGCGCGCACGCCTTTCCTGGATGCGTTCAAGAGCCAGCCGAAGCAGGTCCTGCTGGCAACCGGTACTGCAGCGATGACGCTGTCGTTGACGTACATCGGTGGTACCTACTTGATCAGCTACGGCACCAAGATTCTCGAACTGCCGCGTCCGTTTGTCCTCAGCATCGCGGTCGTCGGTGGTTTCGCGATCTCCGTTGCGGTCATCCTCGGCGCCGTCCTGTCCGATCGAATCGGTCGGCGCCGCATGATCATGACGGCTGCGTGTCTGGCGATCGTCTGGACACTGATGCTGTTCCCGATCCTCGAGACGCGGTCGTTGTTCGCTTTCGCGCTCGGTGTTCCGGTGACGATGTTCATCTCGGGTCTGGCGACGGGTCCCCTCGGTGCGTTCCTCTCCGAGTTGTTCCACACTCGCTACCGCTACACCGCGACCGGCCTGAGCTACAGTCTCGCCGGCATGCTCGGCGGGGCGATCCCCCCGCTCATCGCGACGCCCATCATCGCAGCCTGGGGCGGATTCGCCTTCGGTCTCGTCATGGCCGCCCTGGCGGTGGTGAGTCTGACCTGCGTCCTGATGATCGGCGAAACGAAGCAACTGGACCTCGACCGCGAAGACGGCGTCCCCGTTTCGTGACGAATCCGTAGACAGCAGACTGCCTCCGGTCCTTCATCGGGACCGGAGGCAGTCCGGCGTCAATGGCCATGAGCACGCTACGAAGGGAGCTGACGATGAACTCCGACTCCGGACACAGAAGCGAGACGGGTGGGCGGCGCCGCCTGATCCTCTTACGGCACGGGGAAAGCGCGTGGAATGCCGCTGATCGGTTCGCCGGCTGGGTCGATGTTCCGCTGACCGACGCGGGGCGGGCCGAGGCCCACCGATCCGGTGAGCTGATCCGTCAGGCCGGCCTGCTTCCGGATGTCGTGCACACGTCGCTGCTGCGGCGTGCTGTCGCGACGGCCGACGTTGCGCTCAATGCCGCTGAACGTCACTGGATTCCCGTCCATCGCAGTTGGCGGCTCAACGAGCGGCACTACGGCGATCTCCAAGGGCGAACCCGAGAAGCGGTCCGCACTGACGTCGGCGAGGCCCGCTTCAGGCTGTGGAGGCGCTCGTATCACATTGCGCCACCTGCGATTCGAGATGACAGCACCTTCTCGCAGGCCGGCGACCCACGCTATCGCGAGTTGGGCGTCGATGTCCCCTCGGCGGAGTCACTGCAGGACGTGCAGAACCGGCTACTCCCATACTGGGAGAAAGCGATCGTCCCCGATCTGGTACGTGGCCGAACGGCACTCGTCGTCTCCCACGGCAATGCCTTGCGTGCGCTGATCATGCACCTCGACTGCCTGACTGCCGACGACATCGGCGCAGTGAACATTCCGACCGGAATCCCGATTCGATACGACTTGGACGGCGCTCTGCGCCCGGTCGTGCCCGGAGGTGTCGTCCTGGAGCCCACTGCCAGGCAATGCGTCTGACCGTCAGCGGGTTGTCGCTGTAGCTCTTTCCCGCTACTTCTGTGTACCTAATGCGTTGTAGTGCGGCGGCGACCTCGAAATTCGCGGTCACGGCCGCGGTCCCCTACAACGGGCAGCCCACACCCGCCGTAAGTCCGTCGGTGCACCCGCACAGGCCGGCTGGTGCCCACACTGCACGATCGGATCGCCGCCGAGACCACCTGAGCCGGGGTCAACCTCGCCAGACACGCCGTGTTCGATGTCACCGAGACAGCACGCGCCCGCACCCACGCGAGCGGAGGTGAGACCGAACAGCACCCCGAGACCCGGTGTGAGACAGGCTCACACGCACACCCCACAAAGTGAGACGGCTAGCCGTGACACGGCGGATGACGCATACCGCCCGCCACACTAGTGGCAGACGGTATGAGATTCATGGATGCGCTTCTGCGCCAGCTACTCGGTGGGGAAGTCCAGGTACGCCGGACAGCCGCCAAGAGCACGCGACGACATCATGGCGCGCTCAGCGCCTTATGCACAGGCGCGCGCTAAGCGAGATCACGAGCCTCGACCAGGAGCTCCACCACCGCCTTGGGATCGGTGACCATGGCGTTGTGGGAGGTCTGCAGTACCCGGTAGTGGAAGCGAGGATCGGTTGCACTTCGTTTCCTTGCTCGCTCGAGCAGATGGGGTTCGAGTGACGAGGGGACGCACTCGACGAACATCCCGGGGTGACTCCAGAGCCGGTCGGTGGCGCCGATCCGATCCTGATACGTCTTTAGTGGTTGCGCGGTCATTCGACTGTTCGCCCACGCGACGTCGTCCGGGTCCGTCACTCCGTAGCGACTCGCGTCGGCCGGGGGGATGTACCAGGAATCTCCGTGCTCATCGGCCAGGGCGGTCATCGCCGCGGCCCGCGATTCACCGTTCAGGTCGAAGACCGACTCCCCGGCGCGGGGCACGAGTGCGTCGAGCAGGACGACGGTCTTCACACGGTCGGAGATGACCTCCATCGCACCGGTGACCACCATGCCGCCGTAGCTGTGACCGACGAGCACGGCGTCTCGGATGTCTTCGAAGGTGAAAGTCGCGACGAGATCCTGAATATGGGTGTCGAGGCCGATCTGCGGGCTCAGGAGATGAGATCGGTCGCCCAGCCCCGTCAGGGTCGGTGTGTAGACCTCATGTCCATCCTGGCGGAGAAGCGCGGCGACACGTCGCCAACACCACCCGCCGTGGCGACCGCCGTGGAGCAGCACGAAGGGTGTCGATACTGGTGAAGAGGCCGCATCCATCGCAGCTTCCCTTTCTCGAGTCACTACTGCACAAGTTTGGTGTGGACGATCGATCCGACATGTCATCAGGGCGAAGGCGGCATTGGTGTTTCGTCATTGCTGATGCCGCCGGGCGCGCCCGCTCGGTTCACCTGCGAGGTCACGATTCGCGGTGAAACGAGCGGTGGCGCCCAGCGGTGCAACTGCCGCACGAGCTCTGCGACTCAGCGCTCAGCGCGGGGAACCGATCCGCTGCTGCCATCCGTCGACGTGGTCGAGCAGCAGTTTCCTCAGTTCCTGCTCGCGTGGCAGCATGTCGGCGCTCGCACCGACCAGGGTCACTTCGGCAACAGGTTTCCCGGCCTTGTTCCGAACCACCGTGGCCAGCGCGAACCGAGTACCGGCGTGGAGAGTGTTCCGGGCGACGCGGGTGCGTTTGATCTCGTCGTATTCGCTGAGGAAGGTGTCGACGAGCGCCGCTTCGTCGCTCCCGCACCGACGAAGGTAGGAGTCCATCTGGCTCGCTGGCTGGTCGGCCAGCAGTGCCTTGCCGCCGGCGGTCTCGAGCAGCCGCCGGCGGATATTCTTGCGGGCGCCGAACCCGGCGAGGAGATCCGCACCGATCTCGGAGACATAGATGAGGTTGTCGCCGGCTTGAACGCCGAGAAACACGGTTACGCCGGTCGCCTCGTGCAGCGCCTGGAGATCGGCGTCGGTGACCGATCCGGCACGAAGGTGTCCACTTGCCAGCGTCAGCCCGTGCAGGGCCGGACCGATGTAGAACCGGTTGTTGTCCTGGTGGAGCCATCCGGCAGCGACCAGCCCGCGAATGAAGCCGTGTACCGAGCTCTTCGGAGCGTCCAACGCTCGGGACAGCTCGGCGAAGGTCATCCCCGGGTTGTAGACAACCTCTTCGAGGATGCGTGTGACACGGTCGATCGTCCGGTGGTTCTGGGGACCTCGGTCCACGCGGTCGCTCGAAGAATCGCTCACGGTCACAATTTAACCCCATCCATTCGTGGTATCCGGCCGCTGCAGCCTTTCATCTCAGGCTCCGACGAATACCGGGGGACGCTTGGCGATCGAAGCCGCAATGCCCTCGTGCAGATCAGCGGTTGCCAGCAGCATCGTCTGCGCGGTGGCTTCCTCGTCCAAGGCCGCCGTCACCTGCGCGGCGAGGGAGCGTCGCATCGTGGACCTGATGGCAACCAGAGACAGCGGTGAGGACTCCGCGATCTCGGTTGCCCACTCGATTGCGGTCTCACGGGGATCACCGGCGGTGACCCGATCACACAATCCGATCGCCAGAGCCTCGTCCGCACCGACGTTGCGGCCGGTGTACAGCAGGTCCAGTGCCTTCTGCTGGCCGACGACCGCGGGAAGGGTGACAGACAGCCCGAAGCCGTGATGAAAGCCGAGTCTCGCGAAGTTCGCCGTCAGCCTGGCGTCCTTGCCCGCAACACGGAAGTCCGCGGCCAACGCGAGACCGAGCCCACCTCCGACCGCGGCGCCCTGGACTGCCGCGACGATGGGCTTTCGGGTGGTGAACAGCGACGCCGCTGCGCGGTAGACCCGGCGAAGGATGTGTTGGTCCACACCCCGGAGATCGGCGCCCGCACAAAAGTTCCGTCCCTGTGAGCAGAGGACGATCGCACGAACATCGGCGACGGAGTCGAAGTGCACGAGTGCCTCACCGATGTCGCGCAGACTGGCCTCGTCGAAGAAGTTGTGCGGTCCTCGCTGTACTTCGACGATGCCCACCCGTCCCTGGGTGAGGGCTGCTACCACGCTGGTCATCGGACCTCCTCGAGGAGCTGTCGTGCGGCGGCAACGACCGCGTTCTTGTCGATCTTGCCTGCGTGGTTGACCGGGAAGGGCTCGCGGTGCGGGACCCAGCGGCTCGGGATGGCGAAGGATGCGATCCGGCCACGCAGCTGACTTGCCAGGGTGTCTGGATCGACGTCGCGGGTGAGAACGACCGCCGCCATGACCTCCTCGCCCAGATCCGGGTGAGGCATCCCGAACACGACGGCGTCGGCCACGTCCGGCAAGGCCGTCAGAGCCGCTTCGACTGCTGCGGGGGCGATGTTCTCACCGCCGCGGATGATCATCTCCTTCGAGCGTCCGGTGATGAACAGGTATCCGTCGTCGTCCAGGCGTCCGAGGTCGCCGGTGTGCAGCCAGCCATCGGAGTCGATCGGCGCTTCCTTTTCCCCGAGGTAGCCGAGCATCTGTGTCGGGCTGCGCAGGAGGATTTCCCCGTCCGTGAACTCGGTGGCCGGGGCGATCGTGATCTCGACGCAGGGAAGGGCCCGTCCGGTGGTTCCGGGTCGCTCGACGGTGTCGGCTCCCGAGGCCGCGACGCCTTGTCCGCCGTTCTCGGTCAGCCCGTAGCCGGTGGCGATTCGCGGCTCCACACCAGAGAGCCCGGTGCGGATGCGTTCGACGAACTCCGGGGTCACCGGGGCGCCGCCGACGGTCAACGACCTCAGCGTGGTGAGGTTGCGGGTCCGAACATCCGGATGCTCGAGAACACGGGAGACCATGGTCGGCACCGCGCTCCACCGTTGCACGCGCCACTGCTCGATCAGTCGCATTGCCTCGACGGGATCGAACCGGCCTGCCGGCATTACCAGCGTGTCCCCGACGCAGATCGCCCGCAGGAGGGTCTGCACTCCGCCGACATGGAACATGGGTCCGGTGTGCAGGGCGGGCTGGCCAGTCGATTCGTCGACCTGATGCGGCAACCGCCTGGTGATGTGCAGAAGCATCTGCAGGCCGGCAAGCAGCGACCGGTGCGAAAGGACGGCGGCCTTGGGGCGGCCCGAGGTTCCCGAGGTGAAGATGATCGTCGCGGGGGCGTTCTCGTCGATGTCATCGACAGACGCTTCCAGCTGTGTCTCCGAGTCGGTCCCGGACTGCGGATCCCAGGGGAGCAACTCCCACTGGGACGGCACCCGGTCGACGACCCGGTCGTCGGCGATCACCAATGCGGGGACAACCGTGTCCAGCGAGTCGGCGAGTTCCTTCTCGCTCCACCAGGCGTTCGCCAGAACCGCGACGCCGCCGGCGGAGACGGTGGCCCAGAAGTTCACGATCCATTCCGGGCTGTTCCATCCGAGAATCACCACGTGATCGCCGCTGGTGACGCCGCGTGCTCGCAGTTCAGCGGTGCGTGTCCGAACTGCCTGATGGAACTGGGCGAAGGTCATCACGCGGTCGCCCTGGACGATGTGTGCACGATCGCTCCAGCGGTCCGCGAAAGGCAACAGTGACCCGAGGTTTCGTGGGCGTTCCGCGTACATGCGGAATTCTCGGCCGTCGAAAACGACGGGGACGATCGACGTTCCCCAGGCCGTGGTGGTGGGCTCGGGGGTCACTGCGCGTTCTCCTCGGCGTCGGCCGCGCGGTGCGGCAGGCGAATGACGGCGGAACCGGGCATCACGGACTGATCGCGCTGGTTGGTTGCCCAGGTCTCGACGTGGACGACGTGGTGGCCGGCGTCGTCGATGAGCTTGTCGGTGATCCGGCCGCCCAGGCGGACGACATCGGACAGGTAGACGTGGGAGCGGTACTGACCGTGGATCGACTCGAGGAAGGCGTCGTCTCCCATCCAGTTCGTCAGTTGGTGGATCTGCCAGGAGGTGCGCTGGATTCCGACGTCGTAGGCGACCTGGGCGCCCTGCAGGCGGGCCGCGTAGTCGTTGTAGTGCACGGAGTAGACGGGCTCGAGCGCGCTGGTCGACGGGTCGCGGAAGGCCCACTTGGGGTGCTTCTTGTATCGGCGCAGCGCGACACCGTGGGCGGCGATGCGCGGGATCGGTGCGGCACCTGCGGCGACGAACGCGATCTCGTCGGTCAGTCCGATCGGGCCCTTCGTGATGACGTCGAGGTCGTCACCGATCTGAACGTCGTCCCAGTAGCGCGGTTCGGCACCACGCGGCGTCTCGGCGAGGATGTCCGACTCGATCCGTTCGAGCTCGGCCTCGGTCCAGGGGTGTGGAAGTTCGACCTTGCGGGACTCACGCTTCGCTTGCATCTCGGTGCGCTCGAACCGCATCCGCGAGCAGATGAATGTTGCGGCGAGCTCGTCGTTCTGGTTGCGGTACTCCTGCCGCAGGTAGTCCTTGATCCGTCGGCCGGCGAAGTTACTTGCGTCGGTCGGGCCGTCGAACCCGTCGAAAACCACCTTCGCGGTGATCTTGTCGTCGACGCGGATCGGTTCGTGGAAGTTGATGGTGGTCTCGCAGTGGAATCCGCCGAGGCCGGGCCATCCGACCTGCACCGAACCCAGGCAGGCGAAGATGAACGACGGCGGAGCGATGATTCCCTTGTGCACTGTGGTCGACGCATACTCCTCGTCGGTCCACAGCGGGTTGTCGTCACCGATGCCTTCGCAGAAGCGCAGGATGGCCAATCGTGTTGCGTACTCGTTGTTCACCGCCGAGGCGGTGCGCAGTTCGGTACCGATCAGTGCGCGCATGTTGTCGAGCATCTCGTCGGTGAACTTTGCCTGCGCGAGTTCGCTCCCGATTTGGGGGTCCTGTGTCTGGGTCATGGTTCTCCTTGTGGATGTATGAGCCTGCGGTGAGTTGGCTGCAGCCTTTTCCGGGTGGATCAGCTCAGGGTTGAGACGACAGACTTCGTCTCGAGGTAGTTCTCCATCGCCTCGGGACCGCTCTCGCGACCCCATCCCGACTGGCGGTAGCCGCCGGCAGGCATGTGCACTCCGCCGGCACGATGCACGTTGATGCCCACGCGCCCGGCACGCAGTCGCCGCGCGATCGCGTGGCCGACTGCGCCGTCGCGTGTCCACACGCTCGAAGCCAGCCCGAAAGAGCTGTCGTTTGCGAGGGCGACGGCCTCGTCGACATCGGAGAAGGGCATCACCCCGAGGACAGGTCCGAAGATCTCCTCGCGCATGACGGCCATGGTCTGGTCGACGTCGGCCAAGACGGTGGGCTCGAAGAAGTAGCCCTTGTCGCCGATCCGGTTGCCGCCTGACACGACGCGGGCGCCGGCCTCTCGACCGCCGTCGACGTACGCGGTGACGCGTTCGAGTTGCTTGCGGGAGATCAACGGACCGAGATCGACGTCCGGGTCCGCTCCGTAACCGATGCGCAGTCGACGGCCTTCTTCCGCGACACCTTCCACGACCTGGTCGAAGACCGCCTCGTGGACGAACAGTCGGGTGCCCGCGGCGCAGACCTGACCGGTGTTCCAGAAGACGGCGCCTGCCACTCCGGGAATCGCGGCCGTGAGATCGGCGTCCGGCATGACTATGACCGGTGACTTGCCGCCGAGCTCGAGGGACAGTTTCTTGATGTTGCCGGCGCCGGCACGGATGATCGAGCGTCCGACTTCGGTCGAGCCGGTGAATGCCACGGCATCGACGTCGTCGTGCTCGGCCAGCGCGGCTCCGACGGTCGAGCCGGGGCCTGTGACGATGTTGACCACACCCGCAGGGACGCCGGCTGCGAAGAGGATCTGTCCCAGCCACAGCGCGGTGAGGGGGGTTTCGGCGGCGGGCTTGAGGACGCAGGCGCATCCGGCGGCGAGGGCGGGGGCAAGTTTCTTCGATGCCGAGATCAGCGGGGCGTTCCAGGGCACGATCATCGCCACCACGCCGACCGGTTCTCGTAGCGTGTAACCCTGGATGCGACGTTCGGCGGGGCCGAGGTCGGCGGTGCGACCGTGGATCTTGTCTGCCCATCCTGCGTAGTACTGGAATTGCGCGGCTGCTTCGAGCACCATGGCGCGGGCTTGGGGAACCGGGATTCCCATGTCCTGGCTCTCGAGCTCGGCCAGTTCGTCTGCCGAGGCCTTGATCAGCTCGGATGCCCGCCACAGGATTGCACCCCGCTGTTGCGCCGGCAGTTTCATCCACCGCTCTTCGTCGAAGGCGCGGCGGGCGGCCGCGACCGCAACCTCGGCATCCTTTTCCGAACCGAGCGCGACGTCCGCGATCTTCTCTCCCGTTCCCGGGTCGTAGGTCGGAAACGTCTGCCCCGAGATCGACGAGAGCCAACTCCCGTCGATGAGCATCGGTGCGGGCCCGTTATCTGCCTGCAGGGGAAAGGACCAGCTCTGCGGCTGTGTCGTCATGAACGTCTCTCCTTGTGAATGGACGGCCGGTTCTGTAGGGCAGACCGGCTGGACGTGACGGTGTTCTCGTGTCGGCGGCACTCGCTGGCCCGAGGTCAACGGAATGCGATAGTTCGTATATTAGAACTCTTGGTTGTATTTGGGAACACCTTGGGGCAAAGAAGTCCCCGAACCGACAACACGCAGGCGAAGCGTGTGGGGCTGAGCTTGCGCTACCAGGCTTGATCGAGGATGCTGCGCAGCCCGTCGCGATCAGCAGGACGCGGGACCGCGGTGAGGGCCCAGTCGTGCAGCGTGTGCTCGACGATCTCCGGCAGGTCGGACTGCTCGATGCCGACATCGCGAAGTCGTAGAGGAATTTGTGTAGAGGTCAACACCTCTTCGATGGCGGTGATGGCATCGGCCGGTGAAACGGCTCCCCGTGCACCCAGCAGACGCGCGATCCGAGTCAGGGCCTCGTCGGTCACGCCGAGATTGAAACGCATCGTGTGCGGCAACAGAAGGGCTTCGACGACGCCGTTACCCACCGTAGACCGCGGCCCCACCGCATGTGAAAGCGCTTGCGCCAACCCCGTTCCGGCGAGGTCGCTGCCTTGCCCCGCGAGGAGCGCGCCGAACATCAACTGAACGGCAGCCTCGGCGTCGGGCCGGTCGCCGAGACGGCCCAGCCACGTTGTCAACACGGTCAGCGCGTGGCCGAGCAGCGCTTCGGCCAGCGGGTTCCCGCCCGTGGACTGCATCCCGTCAACTGCCATAGCGAGGGCGTTGAGCGACGACGAACGTATCAGCGGCGCCGGCGCGGTCATTGCTACCGCCGGATCGAAGACGACCCCCGCCGCTCGCGCCTTTGGATCGAACAGCGCGAGCCTCTCCCCTGTCGCGGGATCCCTCACAGCGGCGCCGGCCTTGGCGTAGGCGGTCGTAGGTGTGGACGGGACGACCCACATCGGAACCTTCGGGGCAGACAGGCGCGGACTGATCATCCGGCCGTCGTCCGCGCGTCGGGTGCACAAGTCGCGGGCATCTCCGTTCTCACCCGCCAGAATCACCGCTGCCCGCGCGGTGACGACGGCGGAGCCGCCGCCCAGCGCCACAACCGCGGTCGCCCCGGAATCGATCAGCACATCGCGTGCCTTCTCCACAGACGGCACCGGGCTGTGCTCGCGCACTTCGCTGAAGCGCGCCACCAACCGTTCTCCGATGGCCGATTCGACCCGACGAAGCGCCTCGTCGTGAGCCAGCATCGAGGCGCCGCAGACCAGCATCACGCGATGGGGGCCGGGACGGTCGAGTTCTTTCGACAGCAGGTCGAGGGCGTTCTCACCGGAGTAGGTGCGAAACGCCGGGGTTGTGTGCCGCACGGCCAACACGGTCATGGGGAGCCTTCCGGAGTCGGTGAATTCGTGACGTCTTCTCCGTCCCGAGCGTAGCGGCGTTGTCCTTATATAGGAACCCTAGGTCGTATATGCAATCATTTCACGGGCTGGCGGCAATGGAGAAAGGCAGGAGCTACCCCGAGCGTGGTTGAGAATCGGCTCTTCCCACCTCGACCCTCGGACCCATGTTGCGCGAGCACGCGACCCCGACAACCAGCACGAACGCTGTGGCGGCGATGAACCAGCCCATTCGATGCAGTCCGGCGTCATCGACCTCGTGACCGGCAGTCACCTGAAGCACCACCACCGAGAGGTTGGCTCCGATGAACGCCATCGTGCGGAACATGCCGATAGCAGTGCCGACCTCCTCGACCGAGGTCACCGAATTGACCAGGCTCTGATTGCCGATGTTGTTGAATCCGTTGGGAATGCCCAGCACCGCAGCGACAAGCAGCAAGACCAGCAGGGGCGCTGTCGAACGCTCGACGGAGGCAATCAGGATGCCCCCGATCATCAGAGCGATCGTGCCGACGAGAAGGGTCGCCCGAGCCCCCGCCCTCCGGTAGAGACGAGACCCGACAATCGTGGAGAAGACGCTGACCCCCGCGACCGGCAGCATCGTCAGGCCGGCCTCGATCGCACTCATCCCCCTCACATACTGCAGCCACTGGGGAATGCCGAAGAAGACGCAGTAGAAGCAGGTGTAGGTGATCAGTGTCCGACCGAGAGTGTTGCTGAGCGCACGGTTGCGCACCAGAGCACGAACATCGAAAAAGGGTTCGGGCGCACGCCACTCCCACCAGACGAACAGGGCGAGTCCGCTTCCGGCCACAGGCAGCAGCCACCACGAGGGACTGCCTCGAAGCGAGACGAGCAGCAACATCAGCGAGGTGATCGCGACAAGGAACATCCCGATTCCGACCACATCGAGCGCACGGAGCGCTTCGCGTACCGACGCCGGGCGCCCACCGGCAAAACCGACATCCGCATGCATCACAGCAATAGCGCTGAGCAACACGACTGGAAGGTTCACCCACAGAATCGACTGCCATCCGAATGTACCCACGAGCAGACCGCCGATCGTGGGCCCGAGGGCAGCGACGGATTGGCCGCACACCACCAACGTGGTGAGCGCGGTGCGCGACTGCCGCCCGTAACGCTGCGCATAGCTGCGGATCATTGTCATCGCATTGGGCATGTGTGCCGAAATACCGCAGCCAAGAAGAATATACGCCGCAATAAGCCATCCCACATCGGGGGCCAGCATTCCCACGATCGAGCCGGCACCGGCCAGAACCAGGCCACCGACGAATACGCGTCGCGCTCCGAAGAGTGCACCCATGCGGCCCGCCGTGGGCGCACCCACCGCCGTCGTAATGTACATCGCCGAAATGACCCAGGACACTCCCGAGGTCGACCCGAACTGCGCAGCGATGCCGACGATGGCAACGGCGATCATCGACGAGTTCAGCGGCTGCAGAACACTACCGGTCGCGAGCGCTCCACTCACACGGAACGGGATCGGCCGACCCTCCGATGCAGGCGGGAGCCGATTGCCGACAGCCGTCACGACTGCGCCTCCGGCGGCCGGGTCGACCCGGGAGCCTCCGCGAGACGGGCCAACAGGCCTCCCGCAAGGAACAGTAACTCCCGCTCGACATCGGTGCATCGTTCCTCGATCGCCGCCGCGAGCCACTCCCTACGCCTCGCCCGATCCGCCGTAAGCGTGCCGACACCCACTTCGGTAATCGAAATAAGCTGCGAACGAGCGTCTTTAGGATCGATGGAACGAGTGACCATCCCCCTGCCCTCCAAGGAGCAGACCGTGCGAGCGATGGTCTGCGGTGCCACCTGCTCGAGGTCGGCAAGCGCGCGTGCACTCAACGGCCCCGACCGATCCAGATGAGACAGAGCCTGCATCTGTGTCGGCGACATCAGATGTCCGGAGCTCTTACTCCGAATCCTGCGGCTGAATGCGACGACGTTCTCTCTCAACCGATCGACACGTTCATCCATCAGTTCTCACCCACCAAACTAGTCAGTCTTGCTTGTTATTCAGGACGCAATACTCGATCTTTCCCGCGATCTATGCGTGAACAATACACAGCATTGCTGCCTATTCTGGTGGATGTAACCAAGTCGACAAGTCACGTGAAGCCCGATCAGACCTTGTCGATCGCGCGTCCGAAGTCCGCCGAGAGGATGTTTTCCGGGTGGTGAATACGACGAGGACCGATGCCGTAGTCAACGCCATTGGACGCGCGAGCGAACGCGGCTGCAAGTGCCTGCTGTTACGTGTACTGGTAGTTCCTTCTTCACGTGCAGGCTGCGATCTACCGTCACGACATGGACAACCAGATCGAGGTGCGCGAGTTCCTCCGCACGCGGCGCGGGCGGATCGGCCCGACCCAGGCCGGACTCGCCACCGGTACCGGGCATCGCCGAGTACCGGGACTGCGGCGCGAGGAAGTCGCGCTACTGGCCGGGATCAGCATCGACTATTACGCCCGGATGGAACGTGGCAACCTGGCCGGTGTCTCCGATGACGTCCTCGACAGCCTGTCCCGGGCTCTGCAACTCGACGAAGCCGAAACCCGGCACCTCTACGCCCTCACCCGCGCCGCGCAGCCGCAGCCGATCCGGCGACGTAAACGTAGCGACGACCAGGCAGTCCGACCGACTCTCCAACGTTTCCTCGACGCGGTCACCGGCACTCCGGCCTGGGTGCGCAACCAGCGCATGGATTTCATCGCCGCCAACCCCCTCGGGCACGCGCTGCTGGCGCCGCTGCTGACCGATCCGGCAAACCGCGGCAACAACGCCCGTTTCGTCTTCCTCGATCCCGCCGCCCACACCTACTATCCTGCTTGGGAACGCGGAGCCGATGACATCGTCGCCGACCTGCGCACCTACGCGGGACGCAATCCGCTCGACAAGGGGCTCACCGAAGCGGGTACCGGGTCCCTCATATACGGATTCTATCGAATCGATCAAGAATTATTTGCGAGACACACCACTAGATGGCGGCCCGTCGCCACAGTTCGATACACCGGGCAGCCCACCCTTCGTTGCTGTACACATCTGCGCGAACACCGACAAAGCTGCGTCCCGTGTCTTGCCGGGCGACCTCGCGCCGTGGACGGCGTAGGTCCGGCTCGAGATCGTGGATCGCGGCATCGGTATCCCGGCCGACGACATGCGCGATTCTGTTCCAGCCGGTAGCTACCGAGCACCTCGATCAGTCTTCAGTCGCAGTGTTCTGGACCACCTCGAACCACGTGGAATCCATCTGGCCGGCCTCAAGTCCCACAAGCTCTTCACGAGTCGAGCGGAAGGCTTCGTCATGATGCCAGGCCGACCAGTCTTCTCGCGTTTCCCAGACGCCGACAATGGCGCGCTCGAGCGGCTCATCGACAATTTCGGCGCTTCCCACAGACAGCTCCGCCTGGATCTCGCAGCGTTGATCGGTACCGCCCGTCCGCCGGAACGTCGCCGTCGCACACCGCCGCCGCCGCGAGTTGCCGCCGGAGCCGATTGAGCGCCGCGTGCTGGAGGAGGAGCACGGCCTCGACGTTCGTCCCGAGGATGCGCGCGACCTCGACGGCAGGGAGGCGGTGCGCGAGCCGGAGTCGCAGCACGGTCCGGTGGCGGTCGGGGAGGGTGTCCATCAGGGTGACGACCCCGGCTGCCTCCTCGTCGTCGATGGTCACGACAGGCCTTTCTCTCGGATCGCACCACTGTCGCCGACCCGATGTCCCAGGTGGAAGGGACCGGCGTCCCGATCGTCCGGGATCCTGCCGACACGGCTCCGACGGCCCGCCCGACGCTTTACGCTGAACGGCATGGCCGCTCTTCGCGCGGAGTGGATCAGAATCTGGCGCAACCCGGCAGACACGCTTGCGACCGTTGCCTTCAACGCCGTCCTGATGGTCGGGGCCTGGTTCCTGCTGCCCCGGAACTGGTTGTTCGAGTGGACCGGACCGTCGGGTTTCGCCCTGGCCCTCGCCGGCTGGATGTATGCCGACGTCACCGCCACCAACGTTCTGGCACCGGACCGCGAACGCATTCTCGCCGCACTCGACGACGGGGACGCGCTGGGTGCGTTGCTTGCCGCCAAGGCGGTGGCGCTGTGGATGCTGATCGCCCCGATCTGCGCGACCATCGCGATCGTCGTGGGTTTCGCCGAGCAGGACTGGCTGTTCACCGCGGTGGTGGTGGTCGCGGTGGCGCTGTGCCCGTTCGGTGCACTCGCCGGGTCGAGTCTCGTCGGGGTCTATTTTCCGTACCACCAGCGGTCGCTGCGGTGGCGGTGGGAGCAACGCGACCGGTGGCGCACCGTCGTCGTCCGGTGGCTGATCCTGCTGGTGGTGCCGTACGGGGTGTTCCCGGCGTTCTCGGTCGCGATCTTCGTCGTCCCGGCTGTGCTGTGGCGCCTCGTGCGACCCGCCGATGTGCACACGCGGATCGGCACCGCGGACTTCGCACTGTGCGTCGCCCTCGCCGTCGTCATCTCGGCGCTGATATGGGTGGCGGCGCGTCGAATCGCCTTGTCACGCATACAACGCCACGAACAGTTGGCGGCCTATCTGCGCGACCGGGACAGGGGCTGAGCCGGATCCGTGCCCGTGTCCTCCACGACGGCGGCGCCGCGCGCCAGGGCCACCGCCGCCAGGATGACGGCGACCAGGGCGACGACGAGGACGGCGGTCACCTTCCGGTCGGCGTCGAGGTACTCGCCGAGCACCACGAAACCGAGCAGCGACGCCACGAGTGGCTCCATCACCGTGGTCGCGGGTAGCGATGCCTGCAGCGCTCCGACCTGAAAGGCCGACTGCTGCAGCGCGACCGCCGCGGCTCCCACGACGACGAGCGCGTACAGCTCGATCGAGGTGAACAGCGGCCTCGGTCCCTCACCCGCGAGGTGCACCACGCCCTTCGTCAGTACGGCGGCCACCCCGAACAGCGCGCCACCCGCCAGCCCGAGCAGCAGCGCGCGGCGCGACCGGCTGCCCGACCGCGCACCCAGGAGGCACGCGAGGACGAAGGGCAGTCCGATCAGGCAGATCACGATCCAGTGCCGGGTCTCCGCGCGCTCGACGCCCGGCCGCGGGTCGCCGACCACGACGAGGACCGCGATCGCCGCGGTGAGGGCGGAGGCCCACAACCAGTCGGCGCGGGTGACCGTGCGCCCGGAGAACCGGGCACCCAGCGGCAACGCGAACAGCAGCGACAGCACGAGGAGCGGCTGCACCAGCAGCAGTGACCCCAGACCCAGGGCGGCCGCCTGCAGCGCGTACCCGCCGATCCCGACGACGGTGCCGACCCACCACACCGGTTGACGCACCAGCGTCGTGATCGGTCCGAGTATCCCGACGTTCTCGTCGGGGATCTGCGCCGCACTCCGATGACGGACCACCGTCCCGACGGCGATGCACAGCGCGGCACCCACTGCGAACACCACGGCGAGCACGGAGTCGGTCACAGTCATTCACTGTAAGTGCAGAATGTCCGGTTCGCCCGGTGACGTGAGCGCCGATGCGCACCCCCGCACACATCGCCACTCACCTGCGCAGGTGAGTGGCAAAGCGTGCCGGGACACACGATGCCACTCACGTCAGGAGAGATGCTTCGGCTGAGGGGTCGCCTTGTGGAATCGGTCCGATCCGACCTCGTCCTGGCTCGCGCCCGGTGGGCATTCGGCGCTGTATTTGCCGGCGTGTTCCACGGACACGACGACGGACTTCGACGTAGGACAGTTGCTGCCGACCGCCGTGGAATCTAGCGGGACGAGTGGGTTGGTCTCCGGGTAGTAGGCGGCGGCCGAACCCCGGGGCGTGTCGTATTCGACGATCCGGAAATCGTGGGCACAGCGGACGCGGTCGTCGTCTACCCAGTGCGTGAAGAGGTCGACCATGTCGCCGTTGTCGAATCCGAGGGCGGCGATGTCGTCGTGGTGCAGGAAGATCACGCGGCGTCCGCCCTCGATTCCGCGGTAGCGGTCACTGAGCCCGTAGATCGTGGTGTTGAACTGATCGTGACTGCGGATCGTCTGCAGGATCACGTGCCCCGGCGGCACCTGCAGCACCTCGATCGGGGACACCGCGAATTCGGCGCGCCCCGAGTGGGTGGGGAACGTCCGGGAATCGCGCGGCGGATGCGGCAGGACGAACCCGCCCGGCCGGCGGACGTTCACCTCGTACCCCTCACAGCCGGGCACCACCCGCGAGATGTGCAGGCGGATGTTCGCGTAGTCGTCACGCATCTTCTTCCACTCGAGACCGTAGCGGTCGCCGATCGTGGCCTCGGCGATGCGGGTGACGATGCCGACCTCCGAATCGAGATGTGGGCTGGCCGGTTTCAACGGACCACGGGACGCGTGGACCGAGCACGTCGAGTCCTCGACCGAGATGAATTGCGGCCCACCGGCCTGGACGTCCTGCTCGGTGCGCCCCTTCGTCGGCAGGATCAGCGCGGTGTCACCGCAGACGAGATGCGAGCGGTTGATCTTCGTCGAGACGTGGACGGTCATCCGCGTCTTGCGGAGTGCGGCGGCGGTGACGTCGGTGTCCGGGGCGGCCTGGACGAAGTTGCCGCCCAGTCCGAGGAAGAAGTGCGCCTTGCCGTCGCGCATGGCCCGGATGGAATCGACGGTGTCGTAGCCGTTCTCGCGGGGTGGGTCGAAGTCGAATTCCTTCGCGAGCGCGTCCAGGAAGTGTCGCGGCGGACGCTCCCAGATCCCCATCGTGCGGTCGCCCTGCACGTTCGAGTGCCCGCGCACCGGCAGCAGCCCGGCACCGGGTTTGCCGATGTTTCCCTGGGCGAGAGCGATATTGGTGACTTCCTTGATGATCGCCACCGAGTTGTGGTGCTGGGTGAGGCCCATCGCCCAGCAGAACACGGTGGCGTCGGAATCTCGCAGCAGCCGGGCCGCGTCGGTGATCTGTTCCCGCGACAGCCCGGTCGTGCGGGTGACGACGTCCCAGTCGATGTCGGTGACGTGCTGCTTCCACAGCTCGAATCCGATCGTGCGCTGGTCGATGAACTCGTGGTCGAGGGCATCCCATTCGACGAGCAGCGAGCCGAACGCCTGGAGCAGGGCCAGGTCGCCGTTCAGCGCGATGGGCAGGTGCATGTCGGACAGGTTCGTGCCCGGGCCCACCATGCCGCGGGGCGTCTGCGGATTCTTGAAGTTGACCAGACCCGCCTCGCGGAGCGGGTTGATCGAGAGGATCTTCGCACCGTTCTGCTTGGCCTTCTCCAGCGCCGACAGCATCCGCGGATGGTTGGTCCCCGGATTCTGCCCCTGCAGGACAATGAGTTTCGCCTGATAGACGTCGTCCATCATGACGCTGGCCTTGCCGATGCCGATCGATTCCTGCAGCGCGATGCTGGTCGATTCGTGGCACATGTTGGAACAGTCGGGCAGATTGTTCGTCCCGAACGCGCGGACGAACAGCTGATACGCGAACGCCGCCTCGTTGGACGCCCGGCCGGAGGTGTAGAAGATCGCCTCGTCCGGACTGGCCAGAGAATTCAGCTGATCCCCGATCAGCGCGAAGGCCTCGTCCCATTCGATGGGCTCGTAGTGCGTTCCGCCGGGCCGCTTCACCATCGGATGCGTGATCCGGCCCTGCTGCCCCAGCCAGTGCTCGCTGTGGCAGTCGAGCTCGGCGATACTGTGGCGGGCGAAGAATTCGGGTGTCGCGCGGTCGCGGGTGGCTTCCTCGGCGACCGCCTTGGCGCCGTTCTCACAGAACTCCGCGGCGTGGCGGTGGCCCGGGTCGGGATCGGGCCACGCACAGCTCATGCAATCGAACCCCTCGGCCTGGTTCAGTTGCAGCAACGTCTCGGCCGTACGGACCACACCCATGTGCTCGAGCGCGCGCTTCATCGACACCGCGACGGCGGTCGGCCCTGCCGCGTGGTCCTGCGGGGGCCGGACCTCGAGATCGGCCTCGTCGTAGTCGCGTTCCTCGTCCTTGTGTCGCATCGTTCAGCCTTTCGTCAGGACGACCTCCCGACCAGTCGACCGAGATAGTCGATGACGTCGTCGGCCGCGGTGGCCGCGGCGGTGAGCGCGACGTAACCGTCGGGGCGCACCACCACCAGCGTGCCACCGTGTGCCCCGTATGCGCTGCGCGCCAAACCGCGGTCGTCGACGACGTCCACGCCGGGGCCACGGGAATCGCCCACCACCACGTACTTCACGTCGTCGGGCGCGTCTTCGGCCAGGGCCTGCAGCATGTGCCGGGAGCCGCCGCCGAACCCGAGAACCGTGAAGTGCGTCCCCCGGAAGACGTCGAACAGTCGCAGCGGCGTGCCGTCCGGGCTCAGGCACGGCGCGTCGGGTGCGCGGTCGCCCGCGCGCACACCCGTCGTCACGTCCCCGTCCCGAGACAGCGAACTCCACGGGTAGCCCAGACCGAGTTGCTGGCCGTCTTCGGTCACCGCGCCCGCAAACCCCTCGGAGTCCTCGCGTCCGAGGTTCGCGGCCACCTTCTGCAGCCCCGCGCTGCTCACCCCGAGCGTCCAGCGCGCGAGCGGCAACCGTTCCTCCTGGTACGTGTCGAGGAGCGACGGGTCCGCGGAGCCGGCCAGGACGAGAGCGAGTTTCCACCCGAGGTTGTAGGCGTCCTGGATACCGGTGTTCATCCCGAGCCCACCGGCCGGCGGGTGAACGTGGGCCGCGTCCCCGGCCAGGAACACCCGACCGTCGCGGAAGCGGTCCACCATCCGCACGTTCACGTGCCAGGTGGACAGCCATGTCGGTTCGGACAACCGCACGCCGGGGTCGCAGGCGATGTCGTCGAGAACTCGCTGGAAGTACTCGAGCGACGGTTCGGGCAGGTTTCCTTCCTCGTCGAAGTCCGCGAACGGCACTCCCTGGAACTGCCAGGAGTTGATTCCTCGGAATGGGCACAACGCGACGAACCCCCGTTCGGGGTGCGTCCACTGATACCAGTGATCCGGGACCAGGCCGTCGACGGACACGTCGCCGAGGAGCATGGCTTCGATGCCGCCCGTCCCCTCGAACGACACCCCGAGCGCCTTGCGCACCGCGCTGCGCCCGCCGTCGCAGCCCACCAGGTAGCGCGTCATGATGGTCCCGTCGCCGGCGAGCCGGACGGTCACCTTGTCGGTGGTCTGTTCGAAGCCGACCACCTCGACGCCACGCTCCACGTCGATCCCGAACTCCGACAGTCTTTCTCGCAGGATTTTCTCGGTCCGCCACTGCGGGATCATCAGACCGCTGTCGTAGGGCCGATCAGGCGTGGGGCTCAGGTCCGCGTGCGGGTCGCTGTCGCTCACCACCTGGCCGCGCACCGCGACCCGGTTGGGCAGGTGCCGGAACCCGGCCTCGACGATTTCGTCGACGATGCCGAGATCGTCCATCACTTCCTGACTGCGCGCGGTCAATCCCTTTCCCCGCGAACCCGCGAACGGCTCGGGCGACCTGTCGAGGATCCGCACCTCGACGCCGCGCCGCGCCAGTTCCAGCGCGAGCGTGAGCCCGGTCGGACCGGCACCGGCCACCACTGCCTCGGTAGGGCTCATGGCGTCATCGTATTCGTGACGGCACCGATCCGGCGGGAAAGTCGCTGCACAATCGTCGACGAAGGTCCTCGCTCACCGGCCTCGCGGAGTGACCCTCTCGCTCAGAAGTTTCCGCGGGCGGCTTGTTCGCGTTCGATGGCTTCGAAGAGGGCTTTGAAGTTGCCGATGCCGAAGCCGAGGGAGCCGTGGCGTTCGATGAGTTCGAAGAACACGGTGGGGCGGTCGACGAGGGGTTTGGTGAAGATCTGCAGCAGGTAGCCGTCTTCGTCGCGGTCGACGAGGATGCCGCGTTTCTGCAGTTCGGCGATCGGGGCGCGGACGTTGCCGATCCGCGCCCGCAGTGCGGGGTCCTCGTAGTAGGAGTCGGGGGTGGCCAGGAATTCGACGCCCTCGGCGGTCAGCTGGTCGACGGCGGTGAGGATGTCATTGGTGGCCAGGGCCAGGTGCTGGGCGCCGGGACCGCGGTAGAAGTCGAGGTACTCGTCGATCTGCGACCGTTTCTTGGCGATGGCGGGCTCGTTGAGCGGGAACTTGACCCGGTGGTTGCCGTTGGAGACGACCTTCGACATCAGCGCGGAGTAGTCGGTGGCGATGTCCGCGCCGACGAACTCGGCCATGTTCGTAAATCCCATGACCCGGTTGTAGAAGTCGACCCAGTGGTCCATCTTGCCGAGTTCGACGTTGCCGACGACGTGGTCGAGGGCCTGGAACAGGCGTTTGGGGGCCCCGTCGCGTTTGGTGTGCGACGACGCCCGCTCGACGTAGCCGGGCAGGTAGGGGCCGGTGTAGTGGGTGCGGTCGACGAGGGTGTGGCGGGTGTCGCCGTAGGTGGCGATCGCGGCGAGACGGACGGTGCCGTGTTCGTCGGTCACATCGTGGGGTTCGTCGAGGACGGTGGCGCCCTGGGCGCGGGCGTGGGCGATGCACTTGTCGACGTCGGGGACGGCGAGGGCGATGTCGACGACGCCGTCGCCGTGGATCCGGTGGTGCTCGATCAGCGGGCTGTCCGGGTCGACGGCGCCCTTGATGACGAACCGGACGGCCCCGGATTCGAGGACGTAGGCGTGGTGGTCGCGGTTGCCGGTGGTGGGTCCGGAGTAGGCGACGAGGGTCATCCCGAACGCGGACTGGAAGTAGTGGGCGGTCTGGGTGGCGTTGCCGACCACCCAGACGACGGCGTCCCAGCCGCTGACCGGGAACGGGTCGCGGGTGCCGTCGTACTCGACGAGCCCGACCAGCTGCTCGAGCTGGCCGAGGTCGAGACCTGCCAGGCGTTCCTTGTCGGTGAGAGTCTGCTCGATCGTCATCGCTGTCTTCCTGGTTCGAGGGACGGGGGGCGTGGCCTGTTGCTTGGGTCACTACGAAAACCCAGACCGTCCACATAGGCAACCGAGCCAGCAAAAGCTAGCCACAGTGCCACCTTCGGCGACCCTGGAGCCGATTTTCTTATACAGTCGGACTAGTTGAATCCGCCCGGAGAGGTCTGGCCATGAAGGACGCAGTGCAGTTGGACGAGCTCGACTTCGCCCTCCTCGACGCCATGCACGACGACCCGAAGGCCGGCGTGCTGGAGCTGTCGCGCCGGATCAAGGTCGCGCGGGCCACCGTCCAGGCGCGGGTGCGCAAACTCGAGGAGTCGGGCGTGATCGCCGGGTACGAGCCGCACCTCGACATCGCGGCCGCGGGGTTCGACGTGCAGGCGTTCGTCACACTGGAGACGGCGCAGGGCGCACTCGATTCCGTGACGTCGGAGCTGGAGTCGATTCCCGGCGTGCTCGAGGCCTTCGCGACCACCGGTTCCGGCGACATCCTGTGCCGCATCGCCGCCGGCTCCCACCTCGGGCTGCAGCAGACGCTGATCGAACTGAACAAGTCGAGCGTCGTCGCCCGGTCCACCAGCGTGATGGTGCTGTCGGTGATCGTCCCGTACCGGTCGATGCCCCTCCTGCGGACCCTCGACCGGCCGCGCTCGGCGAAGGCGCCGGCCTACCGCGCGGCCCCCACAGACGCGGATTAGCAACGCGATCATCGGCCCTGCTGCACAAACTGAATAGAAAAACGACGAACTTCTTTCTCGGTGATGTTCATCGTGGCTATGTGCTGCCCAGCCGGTTGCGGCGCACGAGTGGTGCCCGCCACAGTGATCGCCGTAACAGCGCGGGCACGGTCGGGAACACCGGCCGGATCGCCCCGACCCCCGGCCGTCCAGAAACCGAGAGAAGCCATGAAGAATCTGCTCACCCGATTCGAAGAGAAGGCCCCCGAGATCGTCTTCGAGTGGCACGACACGGAGACCTCCGCACGCGGATGGACGGTGATCAACTCGCTGCGTGGCGGCGCCGCCGGCGGCGGAACCCGGATGCGTCGCGGTCTCGATCGGCGCGAGGTGGAGTCGCTCGCGAAGACCATGGAGGTCAAGTTCACCGTCTCGGGTCCGGCCATCGGTGGCGCGAAGTCGGGCATCGACTTCGACCCGACCGACCCGCGCAAGGACGAGGTGCTGCGACGCTGGTTCAAGGCCGTGACCCCGCTCCTCAAGGCGTACTACGGCACCGGCGGCGACCTGAACGTCGACGAGATGGCCGAGGTCGTGCCGATCACCGAGAGCTACGGCCTCTGGCATCCGCAGGAAGGCGTCGTCAACGGACACTTCGCGGCCAGCGATCGTGAGCGCGTCCAGCGGGTCGGACAGCTGCGACTGGGCGTCGCGAAGGTCGTCGAGGATGCGCGGTTCACTCCCGATCCGCAGGCGAAGTACACGGTGTCCGACCTGATCACCGGTTGGGGTGTCGCCGAATCGGTACGGCACTACTACCGGGTCTACGGCGGCGAACTGGGCGGCAAGCGCGTGATCATGCAGGGCTGGGGCAACGTCGGCGCCGCCGCCGCGTACTACCTGGCGCAGTCCGGGGCCCGGATCGTCGGAATCCTCGACCGCAACGGTGGGCTGTCGAACACCGACGGCTACGACTTCGAGCAGATCCGCGCGCTGTTCCTGGCCAAGGAGGGCAACGAACTGCGCGCAGCAGGCATGGTGCCGTTCGAGGAGATCAACGACGCGATCTGGAGTTCCGGCGCCGAGATCTTCCTCCCCTGCGCCGCATCACGTCTCGTGACCCGCGACCAGGTGGACCGGCTGATCGCGGGCGGTCTCGAGGTGGTGGCGAGCGGCGCCAACGTGCCGTTCGCGGACGACGAGATCTTCTACGGCCCCATCTACGAGTACGCCGACAAGAGCGTCGCCGTCGTCCCCGACTTCATCGCCAACTGCGGCATGGCGCGGGCGTTCGCGCTGCTGATGGAGGGCGACATCGAGGTGTCGGACGAGGCGATCTTCGGCGACGTCTCCGCGACCGTCGCGACGGCGCTCGAGCGTTGCTTCGCGCGTTCGTCGCAGCCGACCGGAATCGCCGGTACCGCGTTCGAGATCGCACTCGATCAGCTCGTCTGACGGCACGGGAGATCCCATGAACACAGTTCACGACCCACCGGCATCCACCACCGGAGCCGTTGTCACCAAGGGCCTTCAGCAGGCGATGAAACCACGCCAGCTGGTGATGATGAGTCTGGGCGGCGCGATCGGCGCCGGACTGTTCGTCGGCTCCGGTGCGGGCATCGCCGTCGCCGGGCCCGCCGTACTCGTCTCCTTCCTCATCGCCGGATTCCTCGTCGTCCTCGTGATGCGGATGATGGGCGAGATGGTGGCCGCCGACCCCGACAGCGGCGCGTTCTCCGTCCACGCCGAAAACGCGATGGGCCCGGTCGCCGGCCGGACGATCGGCTGGCTGTACTGGGTGCAGGTCGTCATCGTGGTCGCCGCGGAGGCGACCGCGGCGGCGGCGATCACCGCCGCGTCCATACCCGCAGTGCCGCAATGGGTGGCGGCCCTGGCGTACATGAGTGTGCTGACGGCCGTGAACCTGGCGGGTGTCTCCCGCTTCGGCGAGTTCGAATTCTGGTTCGCCGCACTGAAGATCGTCGCTATCGTCGCGTTTCTGGCGGTCGGTTCCGCGATGATCCTCGGCTGGCTTCCCAGCTTCGACGCGCCGGGCCTGTCGAACCTCACCGGCCACGGCGGGTTCGCCCCCAACGGTGTCACCGGCATCGCCGCCGGCCTGCTGATCGTGGTCTTCGCGTTCGGCGGCACCGAGGTGATGGCCATCGCGGCCGCCGAGACGGCGGAACCGCGACGCAACGTGAGCCGGGCGGTGCGGTCCATCGTGTGGCGGATCCTGGTGTTCTACGTCGGTTCCGTCCTCATCATGGTGACGGTGCTGCCGTGGACCGCCGACGAACTCGCGACGGGACCGTTCGTCGCGGTCCTGAACGCCGCACACGTGCCCGGCGCCGGCGCCGTCATGACCGTCGTCGTGGTCATCGCACTGCTGTCGTCGCTGAACGCCATGCTGTTCAGTGGCTCCCGGATGATCTACTCGCTGTCCGAGCGTGGGGCGGCGGCGAAGGTGTTCGGCCGGGTGTCGGGCAACGGCGTTCCCCGCGTGGCGGTGCTGGCGTCGGTGACATTCGGGTTCGTCACCGTCGTCCTCAATTACCTGGCCCCGGATCGTGTTCTCCCGCTGCTGCTCAACGCGGTCGGCTCGACGATCCTGGTGCTGTGGACGTTCGTCACCGTCTCGCAGATCGTGTTGCGGCGCCGCGCCGAGAAGTCGGGCCGGACGGATCTGCCGCTGAAGATGTGGGGCTTCCCGTATCTGTCGTATGTCGCTCTCGCGCTGCTGGCCGCGGTCGCCGCGCTGGCGTTGTTCGACGACGCGGCACGCAACCAGCTGTTCGCGACGCTCACGTTCACGTGTGCGATCACACTGGCCTGCTGGGTGCTCGGGCGCAGGCAACGCGGTGCGGCCGCCGGCGCGATGCCGGAGAAGCTGCCCGAGACCGTCGGCTGAGACGACACCGCGGTCTCACGGATGTCGAGGGGTCATCCGTGAGACCGTGACAGTCTCCCGCTCAGCGGACACGTTCCGGTCGCCGAACGTCCCCGCGGCCTACCGTCGGCTGCACGCGACGAAGGGCCGGGAATGACCACACATCCAGACGTTTTCGCTCCAGCCACGCTGGGCCCCATCACGTTACGCAACCGGACAATCAAGTCGGCCACGTTCGAGGGCCGCACTCCCGACGCGCTGGTCACCGACGAGCTGATCGAGTTCCACCGCCGGCCCGCGGCGGGTGGGGTCGGGATGTCGACGGTGGCCTACTGCGCCGTGGCACCGGAGGGTCGCACCGAACGCGGGCAGTTGTGGATGCGCCCGGACGCCGTCCCCGGGCTGCGCAGACTCACCGACGCCATCCACGCCGAGGGTGCCGCCGCATCTGCCCAACTCGGCCACGCCGGACCCGTCGCGAACGAGAAGTCCACCGGACTGACTGCGCTCGCACCCTCGCGGTCGTTCAACCCGCTCAGCATGCGGATGATCCGCAGTGCCACCACCACCGACATCACCCGGATCACCGCCGCCCACGGAACCGCGGCACGGCTCGCCGCCGAGTCCGGCTTCGACGCCGTCGAGATCCACTTCGGCCACAACTACTTCGCCAGCTCATTTCTCAGCCCGAAACTGAACCGTCGCACCGATTCCTACGGCGGATCACTCGAGAACCGGGCCCGGGTGGTGCGGGACGTCGCCCGAACCGTGCGCGACGCCGTCGGCGGCCGGGTCGCGATTCTCGCCAAGCTGAACATGGACGACGGCGTCCCCGGAGGGTTCTGGCTCGACGAGGCCATCCAGGTGGCCGGACTGCTGGAGCACGACGGCAGTGTCGACGCCCTCGAACTCACCATGGGCAGTTCGCTTCTCAATCCGATGTACCTGTTCAAGGGCGACGCACCGGTGCGGGAGTTCGCGGCAGCCATGCCGCAGCCGGTCCGTCTCGGCGTCCAGTTGGCCGGGAGGTCGATGCTCCACAACTACCCGTACCGCGACCTGTTCATGCTCGAGCACGCACGCCAGATCCGCGCGGCGGTGGCGTTGCCGCTCGTCCTGCTCGGCGGAGTCACCGATCGGGCGGGCATGGACACCGCCATGGCCGAGGGCTTCGAATTCGTCGCCATGGCCCGGGCGCTGCTGCGCGAACCCGACCTGGTGAACCGCATCCGGTCCGAGCCGCGCACCCAGTCGTTGTGTATCCACTGCAACAAGTGCATGCCCACCATCTTCAGCGGAGCGCGCTGCGTGCTCGTCGAGTGATTCACTGCACGGTCGGTTGGCTCACACGTGGAGCGCGATGAGGGATCCGATGCCGACGACGGCGCCGAAGATCAGTGGAATACAGATGATGTCGATGAAGATGCCGGTGCTGATCATCTTGATCATCGGCACGTACCCCGATCCGTAGACGATGGCGTTCGGTGGTGTCGAGACCGGGAGCATGGCTCCGGCGTTCGCGCCGAACACGCCGGCCATGGCCGGGATGATCGGGTCGACGCCGATGGCGAGGGCGATCGGGATGATGATCGGGACGACGATGCCGACGCTGGCCGTGTTGCTGGTGGTTTCGGAGATGACCAGCCCCATGACGATGGCGATCAGGGCGAGAACCCAGGAACTCTGCACCCCCGTGGCCCGGGCGATGGTCGTGCCGAGGGTTTCGGCGAGTCCGGTTGCATTCATCATGGTGCCGATGGTCAGACCTGCACCGACGAGGAGGATCGTGCCCCAGTCGATCTTCGCGGCCTCGGTCCACGTGAGGGTGGATTCACCGCTCCCGTTTCCGCGGGGCAGGAAGAACAGCAGCCCTGCAGTGAGGACCACGACGGATCCCTCGTTGAGATGGTCGGTGAAGGCGGTGACGATCGGGCTCGTGATGCCGAAAGTGGTGACCAGGGAGGGCAACACCCAAAGGACGACCGTGACGAGGAAGATCACCAGAACGTTGCGTTCGCCGCGGTTCATCTGGCCGAGATCTGCGTAGTGGGCGCGGAAGTAGTCCTGCCCACCGCGAATGTGCTTCACCTCGGGCCTGTTGACGAAGATCAGCGCGACCCACATGACCGCACCCATCACGAGAAGGTATGGGGCCGACATGGAGAGCCAGTCGAACAGTTCCACCTTGTAGCCGGTCATGCGTTCGATCGTGCCGCGGCCGATGACGTTGGCGATGCCGGTGATCGGGGTGAGGACCGACCCGATGCTCGCGCCGTAGGCGATGGAAAGCATCAACAGGCAGGAGAATTTGGTGCGGTTGGTCTTGATGCCCGGGTTCTGCGCCTGAATGAGATCGCCGATGGTCTTGACCACGCCGATACCGATGGGAAGCAACATGGCGGCGGTCGCCGACGCCGACACGAACATCGACAGGAAGCACGCAACCACTCCGAATGCGGCCGCGGTCCGGTACGTGCTGTTACCGATGCCCGGGAACGAGAGCACCTTGAGGGCGAACCGTCGGTCCAACCCGTGCACCGTCATTGCGCGAGCCAGGATGAAGGCGCCGATCACCAGGAACACGGTCGCGGAGCCGAAGGAGCCGTACACCTCCTGGGGTGTACCGACGCCGAGGACGACGAGTAGGGCGATGCCGATCAGCGCGGTCACCGGGATGGGGACGGGCTCCGTGATCCACAGCAGGACCACGACGGTCAGGACCGCGAGCATGGCCTGCTGGGCGTTCGGCATGTCGATCGGCAGGACGAGGATGCCGATGAGCAGGGGCAGAGCGGCGATCAGACCGAACCGTCCGCGGATGTAGTCGAAGCGTTCCTCTCCTGCGAGTTTCGGTGGCTGCTCCGTCACGGTGGTCAATGTGCTCATGTCAGGTCCTTGCAAGCTGGGGAATGGAGGGCAGGTCTTCGTCGACTGCGACGCGGCTGTGCCATCCCCGGACAGCGCTCGCGGCGATGTCCTTCGCCTCGCCGAGATAGTCGTCGGCGGTGACGAGTTGTGCGGGCAGCAGTTCGGCGACACCGGCCTCCGCCGCGACCTCGCGCAGGGTGTCGGCGAGCACACGATGCGTGGTCCGGGCGCGGGTCGCGGCCGTGTAGAGCAGGTCGTGGGCGCGTTCGCGGCCCAGGGCTTCGGCGAGCTGGATCATCTGCGCCTCGGCCATGACCAATCCGCCGTCGAGGTCGAGGTTCGCGCGCATCCTGTCGGCGTCGACCCGCATGCCCCTGACGATGACCAGCGCTTCGGACAGCGCGCTGCCGGCGAGGACGCCGAGCTGTGGGATCACCTGCCACTCGATCTGCCACTCGCCGGCGCTGCGTTCGTGGCCCGCTTCCTGGATGCGGCTCAGCGACGACAGCAGCGCTCCGGCGGTCTGCGACAGTCCAATGATGGCCTCCGAGGAGATCGGGTTGACCTTCTGCGGCATCGTCGACGACGCACCGCGGTGGCTGTTGTAGGGCTCGAAGACCTCGCCGATCTCCGTGCGGGAGAGGTCGACGATGTTGCGCGCGAGCTTGGCGCACGTCGCCGCGACGGTGGCGCAGAGCCAGCCGTATTCGGCGACACCGTCGCGGTCGACGTGCCACGGGATTTCGGTGTCGTGCAGGCCGAGCAGGTCGGCGACGCGGGTTCGGACGTCCGCGGACTTCGCGCCGAGCGCTGCGGACGTGCCGCCCGCCCCGAACAGGGAGATCACGGCGATCCGCGGCACCGCTTGCTGGAGACGGTCGCGGTGACGGGTGAACTGACCCAGCAGTGTCGCGAGGGTGGCGCCGAACGTGGTCGGCACCGCCTGCTGGGCGTGGGTCCGGCCGGGCATCACGGTGCCGGCGTGGGCTTCGACCTGGACCGCGAGCGCATCTCCGAGTTCGCCGAGCTGCCAGTCGAGTGCGGCCAGTGATCGCGCGAGCTGCAGGGCGAGCCCGGTATCCATGATGTCCTGCGTGGTCGCACCGTAGTGGACGCGACCGTTCGGTCCGTCCGGCAGTGCCCCGGAGATCTGCCGCACCAGCCCGAGGATCGGGTACCCGACGTTCTTCGACGTCTCCCACAGGGAGTCGCGGTCGATGGTGTCGATCCGGGCCGCTGCCGCGATCGCCGCAGCCTCGTCTGCCGAGATGACCGCGTGCTCACCCTGCGCGATGGCGAGGGCCCGCTCGGTGGCCAACCAGCTCTCGATGCAGCTGTCGGCGGAAAAGATGTCGAGTTGTGCCTCGTCCCCTGCCAGATGTGTGAGGAGAGAGAACGGGTTTCTTGACTGAATGGACACGAAGGGCCTTTCGCCTGACGCAGTGGATCACCCACATCCGCGACTGTGACTCACGCCATGTGGAATCGGTTCCACATGACTGTGGCGCAAGCCACTCGTTCTGTCAAGAGAGGAGGTTTCATCGACGTCCGCGGTCGTCCTCGACGCCTTTACCTGCAGTTACGTTGGGTAGGGTGGGTTTGTGCCCAAACTTCAGGACGTCGCCGCACTGGCCAAGGTGGGGGTGGGTACCGCCTCACGCGCGATGAGCGGGCGCGGCTACGTGGACCCCGACACCCGCAAGAGGATCCTCGAGGCGGCCGATGCGTTGGGCTACCGGCCGAACAAGGTCGCCCAGGCACTGCGGGAGAACAAGACGCGCGTCGTCGGATTGCTGCTACCCGACATTTCGAACGAGTTCTACACCGACAGCGCCGCCGTGCTGCAGTCGGTTCTATTCGAGGCCGGATTCCAACTTGTGGTCAGCGCCAGCGGCAACGATCCCGAATCCGAGGAACGCGGACTGCGCTCACTGCTCGATCACCGCGTCGACGGAATCATCCACGTCCCCGTCGACGCTCGACGCACACTGCCGACCGGCGTGCCGATCGTGCAACTCAACCGTCACTCGGTCCCGCTACAGACCGATGCAGTCGTCAGCGACGACGAATACGGCATCGAAGCAATCACCGAACTGGCCCTGCAGGCAGGACATACCGATCTCGCCCTCGTCATCGGCGGAGCCGATCACAGCACCACCGCCGACCGCATGCGCGGGTTCCGCAACGCCGTCGACCGTGCGGGAATACCGGAGGTGCCCAAAGGAACTGCCGGCCACCGCTTCCGCATCCTCGAGGGCGACTTCACCTCGGAATGGGGGCGGGACGCGATGCACGCGATCGCCGGCGACCTGCCCGGCGTCGTCATCGCCGCCAGTAGCCGGATCGCGCTGGGCGTCCTGCACGCCTGCTCCGACCTCGGCCTGTCGGTGCCCGACGACCTGTCCGTCGCCGCACACGGCAATCCCGAATGGTACGAGGTGTTTCCACCCGGAATCACGTCCTACGCCCCTCCACTGGCCGAGATGGGACAGGAGGCGGCGGTGAGGATCCTTGCCAAGATGGAGTCCGGAGCCGGGGACGGCGCGCCCACCATGACGAGGATGAGGGGCGAAGTCCACCAACGTCATTCGATCGGCGGCAGCATCCCCGCCCCCTCCGCCTGACGGCTTACGGCTTACGGCTTACGGCTTACGGCTTACGATCACCAGCTCGTCTGCGCCAGAACCGCATCCAGCGCCGCATAGCTCTCGTTCATGCCGCCTTCCATGCCGGACTGCAGCATGCCGTCGCGCTCTTCGGGGGTGTGGAACTGGCTGACGACGGACAGCTTGGTGCGTCCGTCACCGAGGTCGGTGTACGTGTTGTTCTCGACGATGACGTGGCCGGGCATGCCGTCCCACTCGAACGTGTACACCAGACGCTCCTCCGGGGTGATCTCCCGGAACCTTCCCTCGAATCCGTGGGTGTCGCCGTCCGAGTGTTCGACGAAGCGCCAGTGCCCGCCGCGCTCGAATTCCCAGCGTTCGACGTCGAGTTCGTTTCCGCGGCCCCACCACTGGGCGAGGAGTTCCGGTCTCGTGAATGCGGCCCACACGCGGTCGCGGGGAGCGTCGAAGATGCGTTCGACGTGGATCTCCCGGTCCGTCGGCGTCGAGACGGTCGAGGTCGTGGGAGTCTGCGAGGTGCTCATGACGTGCCTTCCGTTCGATTGAGGAATTCGTCCAGACGGTTCAGGCGCCCTTCCAGCGACAGCTGGTAGTCGCGGATCCAGGCCACCTCACGCTCGAGGGAATTGGTCCCCAGCATGCAGTACCGCACCCGGCCACGTTTCTCGGTCACGACCATCCCGGCCTCTTCGAGCAGTCGCACGTGTTTCTTGACGCCGGTGAGCGTCATCTCGAAGACCTCGGCGAGGTCACTGATCGAGCAGGCGCCCTCTCCGAGCCGGCGGAGGATCCCACGCCGCGTGGGGTCTGCCAGTGCGGCGAACGTAGCGTCGAGAATCGAATACTGAACCATCGAGTTCAGTGTTGCACGCGTGTGGCGCTCCGTCAACGGTTTTCGCCGGTGGAGCCCGAACCTCATCGTCGTCGGACTGTTCCTGTACCCGCCGTCGTCGCCGATCGCGTTCCTCCTGCAGAACATCACTGTCGGAAGTGCCGTTGCGGAGCGCGTGAGGCCCTGCTGTTCCGTACCCCTTCGCGCACCGTCAGGAATACCCTGGCAAGTACACACCCCATGCACCTCCCGGAATCTGCACCGCCCGGAATCGGACCGCCATGAACGATCGCCCGCCGAGTGATTCGACGATCGCGTCTGGGCCGCCCACCGAACTGGGGCAGGACACTCAGCTGCCACCGTCGACGACGACGTCGGGCGCCGAACCGGTGTTCGTCGTCGAAAGTGGCGTCGAACGCCTCGTCGCGGATTGGGAGTCTTCCGGTTCGCCGGCCGAGCTCACCGAGTATCTCCCCGACACCGCCGCGATCCGGCGGGCCGCACTGATCGAGCTGATCAAGGTGGACCTCGACTACCGGTGGCTGCGGTCGGGCCGCCCGAAGCGCATCGCCGACTACTGCCTCGAATTCCCGGAGTTGCTCGCCGAACCTCTGCCACCGGAACTCGTCTATCTGGAGTACCGGGTTCGCCGTCAGAGTGGCGCCGACGTCGATCCCGGTGAGTACGTCACCGAATACCCGCAGCAGGCCGCCCGGTTCGAGACCCTCCTCGATGACGACCGCCGCATGGACCGGCGGACCGTCACCGCGGAACTCGGCCCGGGCGACGACCTCGACGTCGGTGAGCGCCTCGACGATTTCGATCTGATGATGGAGCTGGGTCACGGCGCGTTCGCGCGGGTGTTCCTCGCCCGGCAGCGTTCGATGCAGCGATGGGTGGCGCTGAAGATCTCCCGGAACATCGGCAACGAGCCGCAGACACTCGCACAGCTCGACCACCCGTACATCGTCCGCGTCTACGACCAGCGGGTGCTGGAAGACCGCCGGCTGCGCGTGCTGTTCATGGAATACGTCCCCGGCGGCACGCTCCTCGACGTGGTGCGACTGGTCCGCAAGACCCCGCCGGAACAGCGATCCGGACAGCTGCTGCTCGATTCGGTGGACCGCCTCCTCGCGGAGAGAGGCGAGATCCGGCCCGAGTATTCGAGCGTGCGCGACGAGATCGCCGCGCTGTCGTGGCCGGAGACGGTCGCGTGGATCGGGTTGCGGCTGGCCGACGCGCTCGACTACGCCCGGGCGCACGGCGTCCTGCACCGCGACATCAAACCGGCGAACGTGCTGCTGGGACTCGAAGGCATCCCCAAGCTGGCCGATTTCAACGTCAGTTCGAGCGACAGCGTCGAGAATCGCGGCGCCGGAGGATTCATCGGCGGTTCCGTCGCCTACATGTCGCCCGAGCAGCTCGAGGCGATCGACCCGAGCACCCACCGGACCGCCTCCGACCTCGATTCCCGCAGCGACATCTTCGCGTTGGGCGTCATGCTGTGGGAATTGCTGACCGGGGCGCGCCCCTTCCCGGACGACGACGGAACCGCGTCGCCGCCGTCGCCTCGGGTACTTCTCGAGTCGCGACGCCGGGGAGTGGACCCGGAACGGTCCGCGCTCCCCGAAGACTGTCCCGCCGCGCTGCGGCGCATCCTGGTGAAGTCGCTCGCCCCTGACCGGGACGACCGGTGGTCGAGTGGCCGGAAGCTGACGCGGCAGTTCGCTCTGTGCCTCGACCCGCACGCCCGCGATCTCGTCGACCCGGCACCGGGAAGCGTGCGGTCCACGATGTGGCGGTGGGCGCTTCCCATCGTGATCGCCGCCGTCGGCATCCCGAACCTGCTGGCAGCCGGATACAACTACTACTACAACAAGGTGCTGATCATCGCCACGCTGCCCGTCGAGGCGCAGCAGGATCTCGAATTCGTCCACCTGGTGATCGGCGGGATCGCGTTTCCGCTGGGCGCAGTGCTCATCGTCTACTGGTGTCGTCTCTCGCTCACGGTGCCGCGCGGCCTCCGCAACGGCAGAACCTACAGTTCCGAGGTGCTGGAGAAGGCACGAGCCACGACGCTCGGACTCGGTCATCGCGCGGTCGTGGTCAGCTTCGGGCTGTGGGTCGTCGCCGGCGTCGCCTACCCGATCGCCCTGGAGATCACCGCCGGCGGGATTCCGTTGCGCGCATACACGCAGCTCCTCGCATCCCTCGCCGTGTGCGGGGCGGTCGCGCTCGCCTACCCCTTCTTCATTCTCACGTTCTACGCGGTGCGGTGCCTCTGCCCGATCCTGCTGTCGCACGGCGAGTTGCGCGGAAGCGACGGACGCAACATCCGGGCCCTCGGCCGGGGCATGCCGCGGTACCTCGCCGTCGCCGCGGCCGTCCCGTTGATCGGGGTCGCCGGGCTCAGCTTCGTCGGCGGAAGCACCGGCGACGCCGTGAACGCGACGGTTCGCGCGCTGTGTCTGGGCGGCATCTTCGCCTTCATCGCCGTATACCAGTTGTTCCGGCGGATCGAGAGCGATCTGCGCGCGCTCGAGAGGGTCGTGTGGCTGGAGGTGCCGGGATCTCCGACCAGGCGACGGCGGTAGGAGCCAAAAAGAAGGCCCCTGGCGCTGCCGGGTCGGGGTCCGACAGCGCCATGGGCTCACTGTGTATTTCTCTCGAAACCCCCTCCGCGTTACACCCCGTGTGTCGCGCGGCCGGCGAGGCCGCCCATCGTCATGTCGTAGAGGACGGTGGCCAGCTCGTTTCGCCGGTCGCGGAGGTCGCGGCGGAGGTATTCGAGACTCACCTCCCGGTAGCTGACGGTGAGTACCAGCAGCAGCGCTTCGAGGTCGACACCCGGACCGATCGCGGCCGGATTCAACGTCACATACGTACGCAACAGGTCGCGGCACCGTTCCTCGATCCGGACCGAACGGTGAGCGGTGAGGGCCAGATGCGGAGCGTCGTTGAGCAGCGAACCGAGGATGTCGCGATACCTGTCCAGGACGGCGAGGAGCTGGGACTGCAGCGCCGCGTCCTTCAGGAACGTGCCCTTCGCGACGGCGTGCTCGAGCTGCGTCCCGAACGTGGCGGTGGTTTCCTCCATGATCTTGTCGATCAGGACCTCGATGATCTCGTCCTTGTTCGCGAAGTACTGGTACACCGATCCCTTCGAGATGCCGGCGGCTTCCGCGATGGCGTTCGTGCTGCAGCCGGTGTATCCCTTGGCCCGCAAAACCTGACCAGTTGCCGACAAGATGCGTGCGACGGTCTCCTGCGACCGCTGCTGAGAGGGGCCTTTCCGCTGGCCAGTGCCCATTCGCGCAGCCCTCCCGATCTGCCGCGCAATGCGACTTGTACCCGTCCGATTCGGTGGGGTGAACTGTAACTCACAGTCCCTCGAGCACGGGCTGAGGCACAAAAACGCCCCTTTCTCGACTACCGAATCGAGTGCACCGGAATGACAGAAACCCAGTCCCGGGAGTCGGCGCCCGGCTTCGCCGACTTCACGCCGCCGCGGCGGTTCGACATGGACTCGGAGTGGGGTCGCCGCTCGATGCGGACGCTGTCGCGGTTCGTGCACGGCGACCCGACGCCCACTGCGGCGGAGCGGGAACTCCACGCCCGGGCGGTGGTCGGTCAGGACGAGATCGGTGCCGCAGTGGCGCGGGCCGTCCTCGTCGACAAGACCGTGACGATGACCCAGTTCTCCCAGGCACTCTCCGACGGAATCGGCAGCGTGCCCGACGCCGCGCCGCCGCTGGTCGCGTTCTTCGACGCAGTGGACCGTCGGCCGTCGTGGGTCGACGATCGCCGCCTCGAGCACGGGGCCGCCGTCTGCCTGCGTAGCGGTATGACCGGACTCGACCTGCTCGCGACCGGTTCGCTGATGAACGGCTACCGCAGCGCCGCCACCTCCCGCCAACTCGTGGCCACCGGCAGACTCGTCGGGGACGGTGCCGGTCAGCGGGTCGCCGAGACCGTGTGGTGGTGGTACGAGTGCGTCCTGCCCGGCGGCATGGACCGCGACCGCCACGGCTGGCAGTTGTCCGTCCACGTCCGGTTGATGCACGCGTTCGTCAATCTGACGTTGCTGCAGGACGACAGCTGGGACGTGTCCGACTGGGGCATGCCGATCAACCAGTCGGATCAGGCCGGGACGCTCGCCCTCTTCTCGACGACGTTCCTCATCGGACTCCGGTCGCTGGGCGTGTGGGTCTCCGCCGACGAGGGCCGCGACGTCATGCATCTGTGGCGGTACATCGGCTGGCTGATGGGGATCGACGAGCACTGGCTGGTCGACGACGAGAACACCGGACGCCGCAACATGTGCCAGATCGGGATGTTCGCTCCCGGCCCGGACGAGAACTCGAGGGTGCTGGCCGACTCGCTGCAGAAGTCGTGGGCCACGTTCCACTACCCGCATGCAGAGCCCCTGCGACGCCGGCTCAACCGCCAGCGTCTGCTCAGCATCCAGCGGTTGTTCTCCGGCAAGCGCGGCATGCGAGAACTCGGATTGCCGGTCGTGCCGGCCTGGTTCGTTCCGCTGGCACTGGTCGGGAACGGGACGCTGCACGGTGCGGCGCGAGTGAGTCCGGCCGTCCGGGAACGCGTCGGCCGACGCTCCCGGCGGCGAGTCGAGGCGTGGCTCGCCGCCAACGAGACGTCGTCGCGGACTCAGCGGCGCTCGTAGATGCCGCGGACGTACGCGGCCTGCCCGGCATGCTGCAGATCGTCGGAGATGACGCTGATCAATCGGACACCGAGAGTGACTGGCGGATCCCAATGCTCGTCGACGATCCGGTCGAGGTCGTCCGCGCCGATCGACTGGACGTAATCGACGGTGCGGTCGTGCACGGCATCGTGATACTCGCGCAGGAGGTCGGCGCCGGTCCGCACCTTCGCCACCTCGTCCGCGGAGTGCCCGTAACCGATGTCGGCGACCGGGAACGGGAGGTCGAACCGCTCCACCCACCCACCGGACGTCCACACCTGCGCGGTGCCCGCGACACCGGCGACGTGGTCGTCCTGCACTCGCGTCAGATGCCAGATCAGCCAGGCGATGGTGTTCGCCTTCGCGTCCACCCGAAACGTGAGGGCGTCGGCGGGGAGATCGGCCAGCGTGGAATGCACGGTCTCCTGAATGCGGTCGAAGGCGTCGGTCAACAGCGCGCTCTGGTCCACGATCTTCCTTTCGTCGTGTTCATCACGTTCCACTATGACGCCCCCCGGGCTCATTCGGTACGTCTCGACTCCGAGAACTGTTCGGCAGCCGAGTGGGACTCACGTCTCACGGTCAGTCGATCGAAGTCTACGAATCCGAGCTTCCTCGGAGTAGTTCGAGCTCGAACCACAATTCGGCGCGGGTAGCAGGCGAGTTCAGCGAGACGCCCAGAAGATTCTCGATACGATCGAGACGACGTCTCAAGGTGTGTCGGTGAATTCCGAGGTCCTTGGCCGCGGGGTCGGTTTGACCGTTGTGAGTCAGCCATGAACGCAGGGTTCGACAGAGGCTTCCCTCCCGTCCCGTGCTTCCGGCGTCCTGCAATACCGAGAGATGGTTCTCCGCATAGGATCGCGCACGGTACCTGTCGAGGTACGAGGCGAGGCCCTCACCGCCGAGTTGAGCGAAGTGCAGTGCCCCCTCGTTGCGCTGTGCGGCCTCGTCCGCAGCCTGCCGGCTCTCGCGGCGGGCGCGGGCGAACTCGTCCCACCACGCGTTCTCCGAGATTCCCAGCCGGAGGTCGGAGACCGTGACGAGCCTCGAAACCGACTCTTCAACTGAGGCTTCGGAGACCACCACCAGCAGGTGGCCTTCGACCCGGCCGAAGATGGCTGCCCCGCTCGGTCCGGTGTCGAGGACCGCGATCGCGCTGTTCAACCCACTCTGCGAACCCACCGCCGTGATCACCTTGACCGGTTCGGAGGGAAACCCGCCCCACAGATCCTGGGAAATCTCCCGGGTCGCGGCCATCTGACCGGCGATCAGGAGTCGAAGGGCCGCGGCCCGAGCGCGAGCGAGTGCCCGCTGGGTCTCGTCGGTTCTTCGCACGAACAACGTCAGGAGGGAGGCTGCCACCGTCACGACCCCGTGGTCCAGCGATCCGACCACGCCCTCGCGTCCCGCAACAAGATACCCGAGCACTCTGCCGTCCACGGCCGCCAGGGGCTGAGAGATGATGTCCTCGCCACCCTCGGACGAGAACACCACTTCGCCCGGTCGCGCGATGCGTTGCGGTGCAGTGCGGTTCACCGCTCCACGCACAGTGCGGTGCGAGCTGTGCACGACGTGCCCTGCGGCGTCGAGCAGCGCGGCCCAGCCGCCGATGAGTTCCGCCGTGCGCCGCACCAGGGTCCTCGCACCGTCCGCGGCCAGCGTCGCATGAATCAGGCGACGCTGCTGCTGATGCGTGCGCTGCAACCGGGCGTGATCGTCGGACGAGAGTGCCTGCGATACAGCCTTTTCCAAGACAATGAACGGAACAGCGAGGGGTACTTCCACCAAGGGGAGCTGTTCGGCGCGGGCCGCCGCGACAAATGCGTCCGGGACGGTGTCGAAGCGCAGTCCGACGCCGAACCCCACGGCCGCGACACCTGCCGCAACCAGTCGCCGCACCCGCTCCCCTATGGCCTCGGCGTCGGCGGGTAGCGACACCCCAGTGGTGAGTAGGAGTTCACCCCCGCTGAGGAAGGCCGTGGGATCTTCCAATTCGGAGACGTGTGCCCAGCTCAGCTCACGTTCGAGATGCTCCTCGCCGGCCCGAACGGTCAGGTGGAACGCTTGGGTGTCGCAGAGTTGGCGGACTGTGATCGGCATGCACCCAGTGTGCCATTCTGGCGCATCAGCGAAGCCGCTCTGCCCAGTTTGGCCACTATTCGTTGGCGGCCCTCGACGCAACACTTGCTGAAGACATCGACCGGAGATGCGTGAAAGCCGAACCCACTGGTTCGGCCGTCATCGTCGGGTTCCTCAACGCCTATGGGAGAATTCATGACCGACTTCACATATCGACTCGCCCAGAAGAGGCATCTCGTCACCACGCTTCCCGGCCCGCGTTCCGCCGAGATCGCGGCCCGGCGCACGAACTTCGTCGCTGCAGGTGTCGGTTCCTCGGTGCCCGTCTACGCAGTCGACGCGGACGGTGGAGTCGTCGTCGACGCGGACGGCAACTCCCTGATCGATCTCGGCGCCGGAATCGCCGTGACCAGCGTCGGCGCATCGAACCCCGCCGTAGCGGCCGCAGTGGCGGAGCAGGCGCAACGCTTCACCCACACCTGTTTCATGGTGACCCCCTACGAGGGGTACGTCCGGGTCGCCGAGGAACTCGCCGCACTGACCCCGGGAGACCACGAGAAGCGTTCGGTGCTGTTCAACTCCGGTGCGGAGGCTGTCGAGAACGCAATCAAGATCGCTCGACTCGCAACCGGCCGGACAGCGGTGGTCGCGTTCGACCACGCTTATCACGGCAGAACCAACCTCACGATGGCACTGACGGCGAAGTCGATGCCGTACAAGGCGCACTTCGGTCCGTTCGCGCCCGAGGTCTACCGCATGCCCGCGTCCTACCCTTACCGCGACGAGTCCGGCCTCACGGGCGAGCAGGCAGCGAGCCGGGCGATCACGCAGATCGAGAAGCAGATCGGTGCCGACTCGGTGGCCGCGATAATCTACGAGCCCATCCAGGGTGAGGGCGGCTTCATCGTGCCTGCACCGGGATTCCTTCCCACCCTGGTCGCCTGGGCGAAGGAGAACGGCGTCCTCTTCATCGCAGACGAGGTGCAGACCGGCTTCGCGCGGACCGGCGCATGGTTCGCGAGCGAGCACGAAGGCGTGGTTCCCGACCTCATCACCCTGGCAAAGGGGATCGCGGGCGGCATGCCGCTGGCGGCGGTCACCGGCCGCGCCGACCTCATGGACTCGGTACACGCCGGAGGGCTCGGCGGAACCTATGGAGGAAACCCGGTGGCCTGCGCGGCTGCGCTCGCCACGATCGACACGATGCGCGAGTGGGACCTACCGGCCCGCGCGCGCCAGATCGAGAATTCCGTCAAACCGCGCCTCGAAGCTTTCGCGAAAGAGATCGGTGTCATCGGAGAGGTACGCGGTCGTGGCGCCATGCTGGCCATCGAGATCGTCCGGCCCGGCACCACCGAACCCGACCCGGAACTGACCAAAGCGGTTGCCGCCGAGGCCTTGTCACAGGGAGTCATCATTCTCACCTGCGGTACGTACGGGAACGTCATCCGCCTGCTGCCACCCCTGGTCATCGGCGACGACCTACTCGACGAGGCCCTCACCGTCCTCGAAGACGCAGTCCGCGCGCACGCGCGTCGCTGATCCCACGCGCGGCCAACGATCACCTCGAAACCTGAAGGAATACACATGACCGACACCCAGACCCTTCTGGCCTCACTTCCGACCGACCTGTGGATCGGTGGCGAGCAGGTGCCGGCCACCGGCGGCAAGACGTTCCCGGTCCGCAATCCCGCAACCGGCGAGGTACTGATCGAGGTGGCCGACGCGACGCCGGAGGACGGCGTACGGGCGCTCGACGCCGCCGCGGAGGCGCAGGCCCGATGGGCATCGATGCCGGCTCGCGAGCGTTCCGACATACTTCGCCGGGCCTGGGAATTGGTCATCCAGCGCCGGGACGACTTCGCGTTGCTGATGACTCTCGAGATGGGTAAGCCTCTCACCGAGAGCTACGGAGAGGTGACGTACGGCGGTGAATTCCTGCGCTGGTTCTCCGAGGAAGCTGTGCGGATCAACGGCCGTTACACGCAGTCACCGTCGGGCAACGGCCGGATTCTGGTCACGAAGGAACCGGTCGGCCCCACGCTGGCGATCACGCCGTGGAACTTTCCTCTTGCGATGGGCACCCGGAAGATCGCACCGGCATTCGCGGCCGGGTGCACGATGGTGGTGAAGCCCGCCGCCGAAACACCGCTGACGATGCTCCTGCTCGGCGAGGTCTTCCGGCAGGCGGGCCTTCCGGCGGGCGTGCTCTCGATCCTGCCGACCTCGAGTTCGTCCAAGCTCACCGCTCCGCTGTTCGACGATCATCGACTTCGGAAGGTCACTTTCACCGGCTCCACCGGCGTGGGAAAGATCCTGCTGCAGCAGTCCGCGACACGTGTGTTGCGGACGTCGATGGAATTGGGTGGCAACGCGCCGTTCGTCGTGTTCGCCGATGCCGACATCGACGAGGCCGTCGAGGGCGCGATGGCTGCGAAGATGCGCAACACCGGTGAGGCGTGCACAGCCGCCAACCGGATCCACGTCGACAACGTGGTACGCGCCGAGTTCATCGAGAAGCTGACCGCTGGTATGAAAGCACTGAAAGTAGGGCCCGGGGACCTCGACGGCACACAGGTGGGACCGCTGATCACCGAGAAGCAGCGGTCGAGTGTTGCAGAGTTGGTGACGGACGCCGTGGACAAAGGCGCTGTCGTCACGACCGGTGGCTGCTACGCCGCCGGCGAGGGCTATTTCTACGAGCCGACGGTGTTGGCTGATGTGCCGGCCGACGCGCGGATTCTGAAGGAAGAGGTCTTCGGGCCGGTCGCAGCCATCATCGGGTTCGACGGCGAGGACGAAGGCGTCGCCGCGGCCAACGACACCGAATTCGGTCTGGCTGCGTACATCTACACCGAAAACCTCGACCGAGCGTTGAGGGTGTCCAGCGCACTCGAGTCCGGGATGGTCGGCGTCAACCGGGGCATCATCTCCGATGTCGCGGCACCGTTCGGTGGGGTGAAGGAATCCGGGCTCGGCCGTGAGAGCGGCAGCGAAGGTATCGAGGAATACCTCGAGATCAAGTACATCGCGCTCCGATAGCCGGGCAACCCACAACGTCACACGTACCGGCACTTCGATGATGAGGACACGACGATGACTATCCAGACCGAGACCACGGTCGACTATTCACCCACGGCGTCAGGACGTCCACAGGTCACGTTCGAGCACACCGCCGCCGGCATGGCGGCGGCGGTGGGGTGGCCCGGGACGGAACCCCTGCTGGTCGATGTCTGCGCGATGTTCGAAAGCTTCGGTCTCCGCACCGCAGCGCATCGCCAGGTTTCCACCGACGGTGCCGAGGTCACCGGATCGGTGCACGAGTTTTCTTTCGCGGGATCGTCCTTCTCCACCCCGGTGCTGAATCACATCGCGGCGGCGTTCGAGGCAGGTTCGGCCGGCCGGTGGAGAATCGATCAGTACGCCCGTCTCGTCGCGACGGCGGGAATCGACTGGCGCGAGGCCGTGCTCGTCCGTGCGATGTGCCGCTTTCTCCGGCAAACTCAACTCGGATTCTCCGAGACCTATCTTGTCGACTCGCTGGCGAGTAATCCCGATTTCGTCCGTGCCCTGGTCACGCTCTTCCAGGCACGGCTCGACCCTGCTCGGACCGGCGACCCCGAGAGGGCGAATGCCGCGCTGACCGACCTGGTCGACAGCGCGACCACCCTCGACGAGGACAGGATCCGACGAGCCCTCCAGGCGTTCGTCCTGGCCGTGGTACGCACCAACTGGTTCCAGCGCGACGCGCAGGGACAGCCGAAGCCCTACCTCTCCTTCAAGATCGATTCCGGACGGTTGGCAACGCGAGGGCGAGTAGTTCCCTTTCGTGAAATCTTCGTTCACTCCGACGAAGTGGAAGGGATCCACGTCCGAAGCGGCGCTGTAGCACGCGGTGGTCTGCGCTGGTCGAACCGTAGCGAGGATTTCCGGACCGAAGTACTGGGTCTGATGAAGACTCAGTCGGTCAAGAACGCTCCTATCGTCCCGATGGGAGCCAAGGGGGCCTTCGTCGTTCGTTCGGCCGACACTCCGGCGCGGGCGGGATACGCGACCTTCATCCGCGGGCTCCTCGATATCACCGACAACATCATCGATGGGGCCGTCGTCCATCCGGCCGACACTCTGTGCCTCGACGGCGAGGACGCATACCTCGTCGTCGCCGCGGACAAGGGCACCGCCACCTTCTCGGATCTGGCGAACAGCATTGCGGCGGAGTACAACTTCTGGCTGGGCGACGCGTTTGCGTCGGGCGGCTCGGCTGGATACGACCACAAGGCCATGGGCATCACCGCGCGCGGAGCGTGGCTCTCCGTCGAAAGGCACTTCGCGGAGGCAGGCCACGATATCGAAACCGACGAGTTCTCGGTGGTGGGCATCGGCGACATGTCCGGCGACGTGTTCGGCAACGGGATGCTGCTGTCGCGGAACATCAGGCTCGTCGGTGCGTTCGACCACCGGCACATCTTCCTCGATCCCGACCCCGATGCCGCCGTGTCGTACCGCGAGCGCGAGCGCCTCTTCGGACTGCCGACGTCGTCCTGGACGGACTACGACCGCGAGAAGATCTCGACCGGTGGAGGTGTGTGGTCTCGATCGGCGAAATCGATCACCCTGTCACCACAGGTGCGGGTGCGCCTCGGCATCGAGTCCTCATCGCTCGACCCCGACGAACTGATCCAGGCGTTGCTTCGCGCACCGGTCGACCTGCTCTGGAACGGCGGCATCGGCACCTACGTCAGGGCCGCGAGCGAGACCGACGTCGACGCTCAGGATCCGGCCAACGATCGCGTACGAGTGTCGGCAGGGGAACTCCGGTGCGCGGTGATAGGCGAAGGCGGCAACCTCGGGTTGACGCAGCAGGCCAGAATCGACTACGCGGGGGATGGCGGGCGCATCAACGCAGACTTCATCGACAACGCGGCGGGAGTCGCCACCTCGGATTTCGAGGTGAACATCAAGATCGCGCTCGACGCAGCAGTGCGAGCGGGCACCCTCTCGCCGGAACGACGGGCGCCCCTGCTGGCGCGGGTCGCCGACGACGTCGCCTCGCGGGTACTCGACGACAGCGCGAGCCAGATTCTGGCCATCAGCCTCGCCTCCGCACAAGCCCGCCATCTCCTCGACAGGCACGTCCGGTTGATCGGCAACCTCGAAAAGGTAGGCGGAATCAATCCACGGACCGAGGGACTGCCCTCGCCCGCGGAATTGAAGCGCCGCGCGAGCTCCGGGCACGGACTCACACGACCGGAGATCGCGATTCTCCTTGCGCAGTCGAAGAATTTGGTCTCACAGGAACTGCTCGCCTCCACCGTGCCGGACGACGAAGTATTCGCGGCGCGCCTCACCAAGTATTTTCCGGACGCCATCACCGAGAACGTTGCCGCTCAGATCGCAGCCCATCCCTTGCGACGGGAGATCATTGCGACGTCGATCGCCGACGAGCTGATCAACCGCGTGGGCCCGGGAGCCATCTTCTGGCTACAGGAGCGCTTCGGAATCACCACTCCGGAGGTCGCTTCGGCATACGCTGCCGTGAGCGCGATCTACGAGCTGGATGCGCTGTGGGAACGAGCACTCGAGGGTCCGGGCACCGGCATCGAACGACCGGAGTCACTACTCGACACCAGCTGGTTGATCGAACACGCCGTCTCGTGGTTGTTACGCCGACGACGCGGAATCGTGGTGCCGGAGAGGGAGATAGACCGATTTGCGGATTCCGTCCGCAAGCTCGTCGAACTCCCCCGGGGCGAACGTTCGCTCGATGCAGATCTACCCGGTGCACTCCAGTTCGCGGACACCGCGGACTTACTGGGGATCTCGGTGGAGCGGGTGGCCGAGGTGCATCACGAACTCGGGCAGCGACTCGGCATCGGCTGGGTGGTCGACGCGTTGTCGGATCGCACGGGTTCCACCCACTGGGATGTGCTGGCCGCGTCGGCGGTGCACGACGACCTGTCCGACCTGCATCATGCGCTGACAGTCCGGGTGCTTCGTGACGACGGCACGGCGACGGGCGACGCAGTCGCTGCGTGGTGCGAGGCCCATTCGCGCGATCTGCATCGCTTCGAACTCGTCGTGGATGCGGTTCGTGGGGACGGCGAGGTCGACCTGGCGAAGACCTGCGCAGTCACAGCCGCGCTGCGCGCTCTCGACAACTGAACGAGTTCGGCCGGCGGATCCGCGACACGCGGTTCCGCCGGCCGCTCTGCATCCCCACGATCCAGGAGCCGATCATGACGTCCTCTTGCCTGCCGGGCTCACCCTCCCGCCACATCCTCGATCGTCTTCGCGCAGTCGGCGTCGGCAGCGGCGACACCGTCCTCGTTCACGTCGAGGACGAACGGGACCGCAGAATCCTCGTGGACGCAGTCGGATTCGCGGACGCTGCTGCGGCAGTGCCCACGACACCGCTCGAGGACAGGTTCGTGGATCGCATCTGTACAGCGATGAACGCGGATGTGATCCTCACCGACCGCCCTCTGGAGTGCTCACGTTTCGTGGAGCAGATCGTGGTGGAACGCCGGTCCGATCGACTGAACACCAGGTGCCTCGACACACGTGACGACCAGAATTCTTCGCACGGACATCCGCTGTCATCGAACGGTTCCGGCCGACATTGGATACTGCGGACCCTCCGAGATTGCGAAGCCTGGGCCTGGTTGCACGTCCCGATCACCTGGCATGCGATTCCATGGTCCCTGGAGGACGCCCCCGACGAACAATGGAAGTGGAAAAGTGAAATCGAGTAACAACATCGATACCTGGACGGACGAATCGAGGAGCGGGGGGCGAAGCCAGGAATTGCCCTACACCGTGGCACGATCCTGGTTTCTGATCTCCGGAGCATCCGACCTCCCGCAGTCGAGGGGATCCGGCGCCGACGCCGATATCCTCGACCTGGAGGACGCCGTACCTCCCGGCAAGAAGCACGCCGCACGCACCCAGGTCGTGAACGCGCTTCACCATCGACGCGCGTGGGTCCGTATCAACGACGTCACCAGCGATTTCTGGAAGGACGACGTCGCGGAACTCCGCGAGTCACCAGGCCTTCTCGGCGTCATGCTCGCCAAGACGGACTCGGCGATCGATGTCGACAAGATTGCGGAAGGACTTCGTGCCACCACACCGGTCATTGCCTTCATCGAATCCGCCGCCGGTCTCGAGGCTGCAGGAGCGATCGCCACGCACCCGCGGGTGGGTCGGCTGGCCTTCGGAAGCGGCGACTTCCGCATGGACGTCGGAGCCGGCGTCGACCGTAGCGCCCTGACCTACGCGCGTTCTCGGCTGGTCGTGGTGAGTCGTGCGGCGGGATTGCCCGCCCCGATAGACGGTCCGACAGTGCCCGAAGATCAGATCCTCGCCGTCGACGAAACCGAGTATGCAGCCGGTCTGGGAATGACCGGCCGCATGTGCTTACACGCGTCACATGCCGGCACGATCAACACGGCCCTCAGTCCGACCAGCCGGGAGATCTCGGACGCGAAAGAATTGATCGCCCTCCTCGGACCCGATGGAGCCAACGCACGAAAGGGAAGCGATCTGCCTCGGCTCGCCAGGGCTCATCAAGTTCTCAACCGGGCGAGGACATTCGGAATGAATGTCGCTGCACCCGTCCCGCACTGAACCACTTCGTGGTGCGCCGGAGTCGATGGTGCGCAGGGGAAGAGCTCGCCGAGTAGTCGATCTCGCTGACAGGCCGACGGAACAGTCGGCCTGTCAGCGGGTGTCACGGAGCGGGCCGTCTCGGGTAATCGCACACGATGAGGGAGAGCAGCAGCTCGGCGCGCACATACGCCGAGGCCAATGAGCATTCGAGAATGCGCTCGATTCGAGCGATTCGGGTGCGGAGAGTATGGCGATGAATACCCAGGACCGCAGCCGCGGATTCGTTGTGACCATTCGCTTCGAGGAGAGCCCGAAGTGTCGGCAGTAGAGCTGTACGGTTGACGCGGTCATAGTCGTCCACACGCCCGAGTGTCGACTCGCCCAACACCCGTAGTACCTCACGACACGGCGACGACACCAAGACCTGGCCGCCCGCGATCTCCCCGAAATCCAACACAGCAGCTCCCTCCGACGCGGCGGCCGCGGCAACGTGTGCCTGCCGCGAGGCATTCGCCACCTCAGCGACCGGCTGCGCTGCGCTCAGCCCGACACGCAACCGTGAGCGAATCGCGGGAGGCAAGCCGACGAGCAACTCTCTGCACCCTTCGGCGTCGGTGTCACCGCTGAGTAGCACCGTGATCCGGGAGGCAATCTCGTAGAGGAAAAGTGGCCGCCCGGAACCCTCGAGTTCGTGAGTAAGGACGGTTCTCACGGCCGCGACATCGACTGCCGGAACGCCACAGGCGTGAACACCGAGAACGCGAACCGAACCATCGATACCTGCAGCTTCCGCGAAGTACACATGCGGCGCCACTGCATCGGTGGTCATGGTTGGATATCCGATCACCAATGCACCTACTCCCCGCTGAACGTCACCGGCATCCATCCAGTTCGCCGGCCATGAGCCGGTACAGCAGGACCGTCAACAGGTCCGCGCCCGCGCAGATGTCGCTGTCGCCAGTGAATTCTTTCTCGTTGTGGGAGATTCCGTCGACGCTGGGAACGAAGAGCATCACGGACGGCGCAACGTCCTTCATATTGACCGAGTCGTGGCCGGCGACGGTCATCATGCATTGATGACTCAATCCGAGGTTGGTGGCAGTATCGCGTGCCAAGTCGACTCCGGCACGCTGAAACGGTGCGACGCCCCAGGCGTGGGTCTGGATCTGTTCGATGCTTACCCTTGCACGTTCCGCGATGCCGGGAATCATCTCGGCCAGTTCCTTCGCCGCGACGTCGAGCAATGCCTCATCGGGTGATCGCAGGTCCATGTGCATCCGGACCTCGCGCGCGATGACAACCGGGGAGTTGGGTTCGACCGTCATCTCGCTCACCGACGTGTGCAGGGGCGTGCTGCCGTGACGGTCCGCGAGTTCGCGAGCGGCAACCACCAGTAACGATGCACCGAGCAACGCGTCCTGCCGGTCCGCCATGATCGTCGACCCGGTGTGGGACTGCGCTCCGCGCACGACGAGTTCGTACTTGCGTGCCGCCCAGGTCGCTTCGACCAGACCGATGGTGGTGCCGGTGTTCTCGAGGCTGCGTCCCTGTTCGATATGAATTTCGGCGTACGCTGCCACATCGGGTCCGTCGTACGTGCCGATGCAGCCGATGTCAGCCAATGCTTCTTCGACCGTCGTTCCGGAATGATCTGTCGTTGCCAGAGCCGTTTCGACGGCCAGCTTTCCGGTGAACACCGAGCTACCCATCATGCTGGGTTTGAACCGGCAGCCTTCCTCATTGAACCAGTTCACCACTGCCACGTTGTATTTGGGCTGCGAATCCGATTGGCTCCAACGATTCACTGCCCGATCGACGGCGTGCGCCGACGCGAGCACTCCGTACGCCCCGTCGTAGCGTCCACCGAGTGGCTGACTGTCGAGATGCGAGCCGCTCAGAACGTACGGCGCGCCGGGCGTCAACGTCGACAAAGCGAATTGATTGCCGATCCTGTCATAGCGCACGTCGAACCCGCGTTCAGTCAGCCACGTGTGCAGCCAGGCCCGCTGCTCCCCGTCCTGCGTTGTCGCTGCTTGTCGATCGACCCCACCTGCGGGCGTCGCGCCGAAGCGTGACAGCGTGTGGAAGTCGGCGAGGAGCACGGCGTCTTCGGTCTTCACGAAATCAGTAGTCATGATGGGGGCCTTTCCTTTGCGGTGCGGTCCGGACAGGTTCTCGATGCGGTAGTCGGGTGTGGCCGGCGTCAACCGGTCAGTCGGTCGGACCGGCGTGGGTCTCATGGATATGCTCCGAAATCGCAAATGAACAATAGGGCGCCTGCTGTGTGATCCATGCAACACCGCCTCAGGCCCGCGGGAAATCGCAAACCGCAACCGAAACACTCACAATCCTTGTGAGTTTGCCCAAGAGTGTGATGCCGGGGCCGCACACGACCGGGCCGCGGGAGAGTGGGCATACTGCGACGACTGATCGTCCGTGGCTCGCAGCTGACTCAGATGCTGTGATCTGCGCGGGTGGGTTCCGCGTTATTCTGAAGTGACCGGCTCGAGTGGGAGCGCTTGGTGTGCGGGGTGAGGCCCCACCGGTTCGCAGGGGCCTTGCGTCGCGCGCCGTGAGTGGATGTCGGTGGACTGGCAGCACCGGTAGCGGACCTCGGAGCCGAGGATTGAGGCCGTCGATGGCCGAGTTCGATCCACTCGCGACCCAGCGGGACGCGATCGTGGGGATCACCGCGGAGCTGGACGCGGCGGGGTTCGAGGACGCGCAGGAGATCGGGCGCGGCGGGTTCGGCGTCGTCTACCGATGTCGACAGCCGGAGTTGGATCGCACGGTGGCGATCAAGGTGCTCACCGCCGACCTCGACCCGGAGAACCTGGAACGGTTTCTGCGTGAGCAGCGGGCGATGGGTCAGCTGTCGGGCCATCCGCACATCGTCAACATTCTGCAGGTCGGCGCCACCGGCTCCGGCCGGCCCTACATCGTGATGCAGTGCCACCTGCACGGCTCCCTCGACTCGCGGGTGCGGCGGTACGGGCCGCTCGAGTGGGGCGAGGCGCTTTCTGTGGGCGTCAAGCTGGCCGGGGCACTGGAGACCGCGCACCGGATCGGCACCCTGCATCGGGACGTCAAGCCGGCGAACATCCTGCTCACCGCGTACGGGGAGCCGCAGCTGACCGACTTCGGGATCGCCCGGGTCGCCGGCGGCTTCGAGACCACCACCGGCACCGTCACCGGCTCGCCCGCGTTCACCGCCCCCGAGATCATGGGGGGCCACAAACCGACCCCCGCCTCCGACGTCTACAGCCTGGGCGCCACCTTGTTCTGTGCGATCACCGGACATGCCGCGTTCGAACGCCGAAGCGGTGAGCAGGTCGTGGCCCAATTCCTGCGAATCACCACACAGCCGGTGCCGGACCTGCGCGACCGCGGCATCCCCGACCTGGTGTCCGCCGCCATCTCCCGCGCCATGGCCGGACACCCCGCCGACCGGCCCGCCACCGCCATCGAGTTCGGGGAAAAGCTGCGCGAAGCGCAGCGGCGGAACGGCCTGAGCGTCGACGAGATGGCCCTGCCCACCATGCCGGAAGACGAGCAGCCGGGCGAGCACGCCCGCGGCACGCGGTGGACTGTGTCCGGCCCGACCAACCCACGCACGACGGGCGTCAGCAGGCGTCCGACCGCGATGACCCCACCGACCCCCGCGACCAAGTATCGGCCGCCGATTCCGGCCAAGGCACTGGTCGGTCGCGCCCGGCTGATCGAGGCGCTGCGCGCGGGCCAATGGCGCCGGCTCACCGTCATCCACGCGCCCACCGGCTACGGCAAGTCCACCCTCGCCGCCCAATGGTGCGAGGCACTCGCCGCCGACGGCGTGGCGGTCGCGTGGCTGACCGTCGACCGCGACGACGACAACGTCGTCTGGTTCCTCGCGCACCTGATCGAGGCGATCCGGCGGGTACGCCCCCAGCTGGCACGGGAGCTGGGCGCTGCACTCGAGGAACACGGCGACCAGGCCGAACGATACGTGCTGACCGCGCTGATCAACGAGATCCACGAAACGAGCGAACGTGTCGCGGTCGTGATCGACGACTGGCACCGGGTCACGAATCCCGCGACCATCGCCGCGTTGGAGTTCCTACTCGACAACGGATGCCACCACCTGCAGCTCATCGTCACCAGCCGGACGCAGGCGGGACTGCCGTTGAGCCGGATGCGGGTCCGCGACGAACTCGTCGAAATCGACTCGGCCGCTCTGCGTTTCAGCACCACCGAGTCCCACTCGTTCCTGGTCGGCCTCGGCGGGCTGGACCTGGAGACCGAGGACGTCGCCGACCTTACCGCCTCCACCGACGGATGGGTCGCGGCGCTGCAGTTGGTGTCGCTGTCGTTGCGCGGTGCCGACGACCCCGCGCAGCTGATCGGCCACCTCTCCGGACGCCACCACGCCATCGGCGAGTTCCTCGCCGAGAACGTCCTCAGCACCCTCGAACCCCGGATCCTCGACTTCCTCCTCGCCACCTCGGTCACTGAACGGATCTGCGCCCCGCTCGCCTGCACCCTGACCGAGGTCGACGGAGGACAAGCCCTGCTGGAGGAGATCGAGGAGCGAGATCTGTTTCTGTGCCGGCTCGACGAGGACCGCGAATGGTTCCGCTACCACCACCTGTTCGCACAGTTCCTGCAGCGCAGGCTCGAACGCGACCATCCCGGCAGGTTGGAAGTGCTCCACCGCGCCGCCTCAGGGTGGTTCGCCGACCATCACCTCGTGGGCGAGGCCGTCGACCACGCCCTCGCCGCCGGCGACGGGCGGCGCGCGGTCGAACTCGTCGAACGCGACGGCATGCACCTCATCGAACACTCTCAATTCATCGCCCTACTTGCCCTCGTCGACAAGCTACCGCCGACCATCGTGGCGTCCAGCCCCCGACTTCAACTCACCATCGCATGGGCAAACATTCGGTTGCATCGCGCCGGACCAACGCAACGAGCATTGGCCCGTATCGACAACGCCTTCGAGCGAAGCGCTCTCACCGACACCGCAATCGCCGAACTGCGGGTCGAGATCGACCTGGTAAAGGCCACGATGCGGCTCCGCGCGGATCGGATCGAGGGCATCGACGAACTCGTTTCGGAGGCACTGTCCCGGCCCGACACCTTGACACCTTGGCTCGTGTCCAACGCGGCCAACATCGCTACCTTCGCCGCGCTCTACCGATTCGACTTCGAAGAAGTCCGCCGATTGCAGGACTGGGCCCTCGGCTACCACGAGGCCAACGACGCTCCGTACAACATGATGCACGGACACTGTTACCGCGGGATCGCGGCCAGCGAACAGCTCGACCTCACCGCTGCCGAGGACAGTTTCCGCAGAGCCCTTCACGTCGCGAGGCGGTCTGGCGGGATCCATTCGCATGCGGCACGTCTCGCCTGTGCACTTCTCGGCGAGCTGCTGTACGAGCGCGGTGAGATAGTCGAGGCCGAACGGCTGTTGGACGAGAGCTACCAGCTCGGATCCGAAGGCGGCGGAGTCGATTTCAAACTTGCCCGCTACGTGATCGGGGCCCGGATCAAAGCACTGCGTGGTGATCGAGGAGAGGCCGGCCGACGTCTGGCCGAGTGCGCTTTGGCCGCCGAAACACTATCTCTGCCAAGGCTGCGGGCAAAGCTCGAGAACGAGCGGGTCAGGCTGGGACTCCCCGTCGCACCCGGCATCGAGGCGCGGACACCCGTCGAGTATGCCGCGCGCCAACGCCCGGTCGACGGCATCGAGGAGATCACCGCGCAACTCGAGGAGGCCACCGCCATCAGACTGCTGCTCGACGAGGACTCCCCGGAGCGTGTTGACCTTGCCTGCGAGTGGGTCACCGAATGGGAGGCTCGGCTCGAGGGACGCGGCCGGGACCGGGCACTGCTGCAGGCCAAACGACTACTGGTGGCATGCCTGGCAACCGCGGAACGCACCGATGAGGCCAAGAGCCTGCTCGCGTCGATCGCCGCGCAGTGCGCCGAACAAAGCATGGTTCGCTACCCGCTCGACGGTGGACCGCAGGTCGTGCCCCTCCTGCGTGCGCTCCGCGACGATCAGCTCGCCGGACGGTGGCCTCCGGACTGGCCGACCGTGCCGCGCCCCTTCATCGACAGCATGTTGGAGGCCGCCGTCCTGTACACGAGGTGAACCCTGTGCCTGACCCCGGGTTCACCTCGGTGGTTCCTTCACGGTCTAATTGTCTTCTCTCCCATATAGAGCACGTCGGCGACGGCTTCGCCGGCCCGGAGACGGGCAAGAGTTTCGGGTTCGGCAGCATCGGACGCGAGAGCCAGATCGACGACATCTGCCGCACCGTCCGGAGTCAGGACCAGGACACCGTTGTCGTCGGCGAGGACAATATCACCAGGGTTGACCGAAACACCGCCAACCGTGACCGGTACGTTGATCGCGCTGTTGTCGCCGTCATGCTTCTTGGTGGTGAGAATCGAAGTGCCGCGGGCAAATACCGGCAGACCACCCTGTCGCAGTTCGACGATGTCGGTTACCACTCCGTCGACGACGATTCCGACCGCGCCGGCGGACAGTGCCGCGCAGGAGGTGACAGCTCCGACCGAAGCGTGAACCGCGTCGCCTCCCATGTCGACGATCAGCACGTCACCCGGTGTCAGGGCATTCAATGCGTGATTCATCGCCACCGCATCCGCATCGGCAATGCGCACCGTCAGTGCGCGGCCCACCACACGCACATCGGAGAGAAGAGAACGGATGGCCGGATCCACGAACCCCTCTTCGAGGTAGTGCCCGATGGTCGGAAAGCTGACCCGGTGAAGCTTGGCCAGCAGCGCCGACGAGGTGGGCAGCATCTGCTGCGGAGTGGACGATTGAGCTCGAGTCATGATGTTCCTTCCGGGATCGAGTTCTCGGCGAGGACGGCCACGCACTCGATCTCGAGGGCGATACCGAAGATATTGACGCACACCGTGGTTCGGGCGGGCAGGTCGCTCCCAAAGAACTCCGAATAGACCGCGTTGTATGGCTCCAACTGCCCCGGGTCGGTGAGGTAGGTGTTCACCTTGACCACGTTCTGCAGGGAAGATCCGGCCTCGCGCAGCGTCGCCTCCAGATTTGCCAGAGTCTGACGCACCTTCTCGTCGAAGGCGTCCGGCTGATCGCCGAGGTTCGAGATGACCGGGAGCTGACCCGAGGTGAACACGAACCCGTTGGCCACCACTGCGTGAGAGAACGGTCCGACCGGACGCACGTCGCCGGACACTACACCTATACGCCGCATCAGACCCGGACCCGCTCAGGATCCGCCTCCGGGAGAGAACTCTCGGCCGGCGCTTCGTCGGCCGAGTCGAGGCTGTTTCGCAGAGTTTCCGTCAGCAGCAGCAGAGCAACGATAGAGACTGCCGCCGATCCGATCATGTACCAGGCCACGGAGGACCCTGAGCCCGTGGCACTCAAGAGCGCCGTCGTGATGGCGGGGGTTGCGGCACTCCCCAGCAGTCCGGAGAGCATGTAGGCGATGGACAGACCCGAGTACCGGACCCGGGGCCCGAACAGCTCGGCCAAGAATGTGGCGATGGGGCCGTAGTTGGCCGAAAAGGCGGTCATCATCATGATATAGGCGAAGATCACCATCGGGACGGACTTGGTATCCATCATCCAGAACATGGGGAAGGCGACGAGAGCCTCGGCGACAATGCCGCCGATGATCACGGGTTTGCGCCCGATGCGGTCGGACAGTGCGCCGAACGCCGGAATCATGAACAGCCCTGTGGCGCAGGCAATCAGAACCGCCAGCAGCATGGTGTCACTGGAGAAGCCGAGCTGCTGCTTGCCGTAGGTGAGTCCGAAGGCCACCATGATGTTGAACGCGGTGCCGGTGGACAAGGTGGCAATACCGCCCAGCAGAACCTGCTTCCAGTACTTGCGCATGAGAACCACGAAGGGAATCTTGGCTTTCGCACCGGCTTCCTTGACCGCTTGGAACGACGGTGTCTCCTCCAGCGTCAAGCGGATGTAGAGGCCGACGGCCACCAGGAGAGCGCTCGCCAGGAACGGAATACGCCAACCCCAGGTAAGGAGAAATTCCTCCGGCGTGTTTGCGGCGATGATCAGGAAGACCAGATTGGCGATCAATGTTCCGCCGGGAACCCCGACCTGGACCAATGAGCCGTAGAATCCACGTTTCGTCTTGGGCGAGTGTTCGACCACCATCAGTACCGCGCCGCCCCATTCGCCGCCGAGCGCGAGGCCCTGAATGACGCGAAGAGTCAACAGCAGGATCGGGGCCATGACGCCGATCGCCGAGTAGGTGGGTAGCAGTCCGATCGAGAATGTTGCCGCGCCCATGGTGATCAGGGAGATCAGCAACATGGACTTGCGGCCCAACTTGTCGCCGAAGTGGCCGAACAGCGCGGCGCCGACGATCCGCGCGACGTACGCGGCGGCAAACGTGCCGAAGGCCAACATGGTTCCGACGAGCGCGTCGAAGCTCGGGAAGAAGATCTTGTTGAAGACCAGGGCCGAGGCCGTGGCAAAGACAAAGAGGTCGTACCACTCGACGGTTGTGCCGATAACACTGGCCGTGGCGATCTTGCGCATCTTGCTCTTGATACCTTGCGACGCCTGGCCGCCGACTGCAGATTGAGCCATGGGTTCTCCAAAGAACGGCTGGGAAAGAGTGTTACGGGTAGCTGACCACTCCCGATGGCATCAACTATCCGCTGTGACAGGAGACACATTCAATAGGGAAACACACACTGTTTACAACTCCCCGATGGGCAGATTCCCACCGCCCGGTCCAGGACCTGCCGCCCAACCGGTCAGCGCGCTACGGACCCGGCCGTCGCGGACATTCGTAGACGATGAGGGCGAGCAGCATCGTGATCCGGGAGCCGTTCTCGTAGAGAATGACTGGCCGCCTGGCACCCTCGAGTTCCCGGGTGAGAAGCGATGTGACGATCGCGACATCTGCTGGAAACATCCGAGTACGCGTGCGGAGCGGGGGCACCGGTGGGCACAGTCGGGATATCGATCACCGGTGCGTCTGCTGCCGACCCGCAAGAAGCTGCACGTGGTGCCGAACGGCGAACCATCCCGCGACCAGTGCCGGGATGACGACGACAACCGACGCGACCGTATACGTCCCGACCGGATAGTCGAGCGCCATGAGAATCAGGACCACCGCGACGAACACCAGCGTCGCATACGACGAGTACGGGGCGAACGGCATTCTGAACGCCGGGCGTTCCGCCACTCCCCGAGTCGCCCAACGGTGCAACTTCATCTGGCACAGCACGATCACCGCCCACGTCGTCAGTGTGCCGAGCGAGGACACGTTGATCGCGATCTCGAATGCGTGGTCGGGGACGACGTAGTTCAGTTCCACCCCGATCAGCGTCACCACCGCGGTGAGGAGGACTCCGCCGTAGGGCACGCCGGAGCCGCTCATGCGCGCTGTGAATCGTGGTGCCGTCCCGCTCATCGCCATCGACCGGAGGACTCTGCCCGTCGAGTACAGACCGGCATTCAGGCTGGACAGCGCCGCGGTCAGCACCACGAAGTTCATGACGTTGCCGGCGCCGGGTATGCTCAGCTGGGTGAAGAACGTGACGAACGGGCTCTGCGTCGGACTGTAGTCGGTGTACGGCAGCAGCAGGACGAGCAGCAGGACGGCACCGACGTAGAACACCATGATGCGGACGATCACACTGTTGATCGCACGGGGCATGATCTTGGCGGGATTCGGTGTCTCTCCAGCCGCGATGCCGACCAGTTCGATGCCGGAGTAGGCGAACGTGACGCCGACGATCACGATGACCAGGGGAAGCATGCCGTGTGGGAGCCACCCACCGTTGTCCGAGATGAGCGTGAAGCCGGTCGCGTGACCGTCGACGGGGAAGCGGAGTGCAACGACGATCCCGCCGATCACCAGGAACGAGACGAGCGCAACGACTTTGATGATCGCGAACCAGAACTCGAGTTCCCCGAAGACCTTGACGGACAACAGGTTGACGAACAGCACGATCGCCAATGCGCCCAACGCGAGGACCCACTGCGGAACCGACGTGAAGAAGTGCCAATAGTGGACGTAGATCGCGGCGGCAGTGACGTCGACGATCGAGGTGATCGCCCACAGCATCCAGTACATCCACCCGGCGACGAACGCCATCTTCTCGCCGTAGAACTCCCGTGCATACGACACGAAGGATCCGGACGTCGGCCGATGGAGCACCAGCTCACCCATCGCGCGGAGCATCAGAAAGGCGAAGAAACCGGTGACCGCGTACACGACCACCAGGGCAGGTCCGGCTGATGCGAGGCGGCCGCCGGCTCCGAGGAACAGCCCGGTTCCGATCGCGCCGCCGATCGCGATCATCCGGATCTGCCGGGTCTTGAGGTCCTTCTTGTAGTCCTCGTCCCCCTCATGGGCGATGCGTGTCGAGGAGTCCGACGGAATGTGTACCGCAGGCGATTCGGGTGAATGGCTCGTACTCACAGTGCTCTCCTAGTCCAGTCGAACAGGTTTGATCGAGTCGAAAAGGTCGCCGGGACCGGGATTCGACGGCGGCGTGGCGCCACCGAACTGATTCATGACACCCCACACCGCGTTGAGGCCGGTGGTGACGGCGCCTTCCGCCCATCCACCGGTGAACGAGATGTCGTCACCGGCGAGATAGATCCCCTTGTGCCCGGGTTCGAAGTCCGACTGTTCGAAGTGTGTGAACAACCGCTCCTGGTAGCGGTAGTGCCCGGGCAGGTTGTCGCTGAAGGCACCCATGAAATGGGGATCCGCCTCCCACGAGACGGTGACAGGCTCGCCGATGATATGTGAGGCGATGTCGACACCGGGGTAGATCTGGGCGAGTGAGTGGAGCATCATCTTCACGCGCTCGTCGGCGTCGAGTGGCATCCACTTGAGGGAGTCGTCGTTCCAGGTGTACGACAGGCAGATCAACGCCGGCTTGTCCGGTCCGTCATCGAGCAGGTACGTGCCGCGGGTGATGCGGTCGGTCAGGGTCGTGCTCATGACGTCGCGTCCCGTCTCGGGATCGACGTCCTTCCAGAACGGGCGATCCACCATCACGAACGTCTTCGAGGCCTGCATGTAGTGGCTGCGTTCGATTGCCATCCAGAGCTTTTGGCTGAACAACTCTTCACTGCAATCGATGCGGGCCGACAGGAGCCACGACTGACAGGTGACGACGGCCGCGTCGTACGACTCGTCGTTTCCCCACCGATCCGTGATCGCGATCCGGCCGGGATCTCCGCTCGGTGTACGGTCTCGCCTGATCCGCTGTACCCCGGACCGGGGCGAGCCGTTGTGGAGGGACGCAAGAGTTGTTCCGTCCGGCCAATGGACAAGGTCCTCAGGAGCGTGGTTCCACAGCCCGTGCGGCACCTGATCGGCGCCGCCCAGGATGCGCTGCTGGTGCGCATCCGCGTCGACGTAGACGACGCGCAGAACCTCGAGCATCGAGTCCGGGAAGTTGGTGTCCCATCCGCCGGTGCCGAAACCGACCTGGCCGAATGCCTCTCGGTATTCGAAAGGCAGCGCGGAGAAAGCTTTCGACGATTCCAGGTATCCGTAGAAGGACATTCCGTCGAATGCAGGCACCAGCTCGTTCCAGATGCGTTTGATCTTCTTCAGGTCGCGGTCTCGGATTGCGGTCTGCATCTCGGTGAATGCGGCTCGCTCCTCGAGGCAGTCGCTCCATGCCGTGGAGACGTCGTGGAAGAACTCGGGCAGCTCGTCCGGGGTGTGGGCGTAGTGCGCCTTGCCGCCCAACTCGACGACCGTGCTCGAGCTCGCGTCGGTCAGCGGGTTGGGGAACGGTGCGGTGTTCAACCCGAGCAGATCGACATAGTGGAAGAACGTCTGTCCAGACACCGGGAACCGCATCCCGCCGAGATCGGCTACCGGTCCCCCGGCGGTCCCGAATCTTTTGCCTCGCATCCGCCCGCCGATCTCCGCGGACTCGTAGATCACCGGATGCAGGCCCATCTTCATGAGCTCGTACGCTGCGATGAGTCCGGCCATGCCGGCGCCGACGACGGCAACCTTGCGACCGTACGCGTCGCTCGGCACGGCGCCGATCCCGGCGGGATGACGAACGTACTCGTCGTAGGGAAACGGGAAATCGGGGATCAGCATCGTGATCGGGGCAGGGGAAGACACGCTACTCCTTCAGGGTGGTCGGTTCGGAAGACGTTTCTGGTCAGTACAAGTCGAGCCGGCGCGAGTGCAGGTACGGATTGTCGGCTCTGGCGCCGCGAATCGCTTCGCTCGTGAGGTCGGCGAAGATCAGCTTCGGCTCGTTCTCGGCCTCCGCCGCGAAGGATCCGTCCGGGGCGACGATGCAACTGCGGCCGGCGAAGCCGGTGCCGCACTGATTGGCGTACGCGATCGCCACCGTGTTCTCGAGTGCGCGCGCCGGCACGAGCAGACCTGGCACGGCGGCGGAATCGAAGGCGGAAGACACGCGGGTGGGAACCGCCGTGGGCACGAGCACCAGTTCGGCCCCTCCGACGGCGAGAGCGCGAACATACTCCGGGAACTCGACGTCGTAGCAGATCCCCAGCGCGACTGTGAGATCACCGAAACGAACGATGGGCGACAGTTCCGTGCCCGCGGTGAAGAACTGCGCCTCCTCCGTGCCGAAGAGGTGTGACTTCCGGTAGTGGAGCACCGGTGTGCCGTCACCACCGAACAGGGTGGCGGTGATATACCGTCCGGAATCGGACTGTTCGACGGTAGAGGCGACGACGGCGATGCCACTACGCTCGGCCAGCTTCGAGACCGCCTGGCGCACAGGCGCACCGTCGAGGTGGTGAATCCTTTCCGGCGCATAGCCCGTGGGAAACAGTTCGGGGGTGACGAGGATGTCCGCACCACCGTCCGCCGCATCCGAGGCCGCGGCGGCGAGGGTGTCGAGATTCGCGTCGATGTGCCCGACCACGGACGTTGCTTGAAGGACGGCAATACGCACTGGGAAACTCCGGAATTGTTTTGGGAACTTTGCGAATTCAAGTCTGCTGGTGAAGTGCGCCACATCCAATGACAGCGGTCAACGAAAACGAGAGGCAGAAATGGGCGAAAGCACATCGATTCGGGAAGGTTCCTGGTGCTCGTCCGATCCGCTGTACACACTGGGTTCGGATGGTCCACGATTGTCACCCGGAGCAAGTGCCTCCTCACGACTTCGCCGCGACGCCGGACCCGACCACGTGGATCTCCGAACGGGCGCCGAGGGCTCGCGACCGGTCCGGCGGCGCATTTGTGCGTTAGTACAGTAGGAACGGAGAACGGTGGCGATGACCAACCGACAAGAGACTCAGCGGTGGCACGGTCTGGTGTCGCGGCAGAGCGAGAACCTGGGCACGTTGGTCGAACAGTTCATGAAGCGGCTGCTCGATGCCGGCGAGTACCGCGATGCCGGGCTCCGCGAGGCCGAACTCCGCGCCACCAGCAGTGACGTGTTCGCACTGATGCTTCGTGCCCTCGTCGATCCCACGCAGGTCGGAGCGGTCGAGCGGCTGGCCTCCCGCCTCGGGAGGCGGAGGGCGCGCGACGGCATCCCTCTCGATTCGATGCTCACGGCCATCCGGCTCGATTTCCCGATTCTGTGGTCGGGACTGCTGTCCACGGCCGGCCGGAGTGAAGCGCACGTGCTCGCCGCGCACGCCGAGGAGGTGTGGAACGTCGTCGACACCTTCGCCCGCTTCGCTCAGGCCGCGTACCTGGCGGAACAGGACCAGTTGACCCGCGAACGCCAAGACCTCCAGCGGCAGCAGATCAGCCTCCTGTTCGACGCCGTCGGCCAGTTCGAGGTCAACCATGTGCAGATCGCCCGCGCTCTCGGAGTCTCGGTGTCGTCCTACTACCGTGTCGTGGCAGTTCCCAGCGAGTCGGCGGTGACGCTGCGGCACAATATCGACAAGGCGCACTTCACCGAACGGGTCTTCACGCACGAGCAGGGGCGCCACCTCATCGCGTTCTGGCAGATTCCCGCCGCCTCACCGATGGTGGTGACGACCCGTGAACTGGCGCTACTCGACAAGGTTCGAGCGGCGGTGGCGCCGATCGCCCGCGCGATCGCGGACATCCCCCTGGCAGCGCTGGCCGCGAGCAGAATGGTCGATCAGCTCGGGCCGGACGAGGAACGCGTCACCGATCTGAAGGCCTCGTGGCCGATGCTGGCGAAGAAGTATCTCGCCGAGATCGGTTGCGATCTAGGGCAATACGTTCTGGTCCCTCTACGCGAGGCGACCGAGCGGGAGAACGAGCGGCTGCTGGAGACAATGGCGGCCTATCTGCACACCGGCAGCCTGCTGGGAACGGCCTCGACCATCTACTGCCATCGGAACACCGTGCTGAACCGGCTTCACCGAATCGAGGAGCTGACCGGGCTCGACATCACGAAACCGGCCGACGCGGCGCTCGCCATGGTCGCGCTCGCGGCGCAGCAGAGCTGAATCAACCGCGCCGACTGGGCCGGCGCGGTTGATTCGGATTCCGATTACGCGGTCTCGTCGAGTTCTCCGACGGCGAGGCGGCCGACCACCTCGGTCAACAGGTCCACACCGGCGCACACATCGTCGTCGGTCGTGAATTCGTGCTCGTTGTGCGAGATTCCGTCGACGCTCGGCACGAACAACATCACCGTCGGAACAACATCCTTCATGTTCACCGAATCGTGCCCGGCGACAGTCATGATCTGCCGATATGTCAGACCCAGGTCTTCCGCGGCGGCCATCGAGAGCTTCACACCCTCGGGCTGGTAGTCCGCCACTCCCCAGGAATGCGCGGTGGCTTTCTCGATGCGCACCTGAGCGCGGGATTCGATCTCGGCGAACCGGGCCATCAGTCGCTCGTTGGCGAGATCGACGACCGATTCGTTCGGCGATCGCAGGTCGAGGTGCATCCGCACTTCCCGGGCGATGACGACCGGGGAGTTGGGCTCGATGGTCATCTGGCTGACGGAGGTGTGCAGCGGCGCGGCCGCGAAATCCTCCGCCAGCTCGCGCGCCGCCACCACCAGCAGGGAGGCACCGAGGAGCGCGTCCTGCCGATCGGGCATCGTCGCCGACCCGGTATGGGACTGATCGCCGTGGACCACCAGTTCGTACTTCTGCGCCGCCCACGTGGAGTCGACCACGCCGATGGTAATTCCGTCGTTCTCGAGATTTCGACCCTGCTCGATGTGGATCTCGGCGTATGCGGCGGCCTGCGGTCCGGCACCCGATCCCAGGCAGCCGACACCGGACAGTGCCTCCGCGACCGAGACTCCGTCGCGATCGGTGGTCGACAACGCCTGTTCCACATCGAGTTTGCCGGTGAAGACGGAACTGCCCATCATGCTCGGCTTGAACCGGCAGCCTTCCTCGTTGAACCAGTTGACCACCGCAAGGTTGTACTTCGGCGCAATGTTGCCCTCCCGCCACTCCTGCGCGACGCGCTGAGCGGCGTGCGCCGAGGCGAGCACCCCGTACGCGCCGTCGTAGCGGCCACCGAGCGGCTGACTGTCGAGATGCGAGCCCGTCAGAACATAGGGGGCACCGGGATGGATTTCCAGCAGGCCGAACTGGTTGCCTGCACGATCGTATTCGACACGAAAGCCTCGGGCGACGAGCCACTCGGCGAGCCAGGCCCGCTGGGCCCCGTCGGCATCGGTGGCGGCCTGCCGGTCGACGCCGCCACCCGGTGTCGCGCCGAACTGTGACAACTGCTCGAAGTCCGCGACCACGGAACGATCCAAATCGGTCTTGCTGGCGGTGGTCATGTGGATTCCTCCCGGGAGTGGATCTGCGTCCGCCGGCCCCGGCGTCCGGGTAGCGGAGTCGACATCGTGTGCGACTGCGGATGCATCAATACAAGCACGTCCAGGCATGTTTTCGGGATGACGAACCTCAACCGGTTCGCGCAGGATCGTTGTGCATTCCCACAGGCATCCCCTGCGGCGGATTCGCTCGGGCGTGACACGTATGCCCACCCACACGACTTTCGTCGTGTGGGTGGGCATACACATGTCTTCGACCGCTCAGGCTACCGGTCCGGTTACTCCGGAAGCGCTGCCACAGCCTCGGCGAACATGCGGAACGGGGCGTGGATCGACAACTCGGAGATCCACGCTGCGTGCGGTGTGATGACCAGATTCGGTGTGGAGGAGAGAACGTGACCCTCGGCGGGCGGTTCGGTCCTGAGCACGTCGACCGCGGCTCCCGACAGGTGGCCGGAGCGCAACGCGGCGTCGAGGGCCACTTCGTCGACGATTCCGCCGCGAGACACGTTGACCAGATAGCTGTCCCGCCGCATGGACCGCAGCGCCGGTGCGTCCAGCCGGCCCCGCGTCTCGTCGCTCAACGGCACGTGCACGGACAGAACGTCGCTGGTGGTGATCAGCTCGTCCCAGCTCACCTGTGTGTAGTCCGGAAAGTCTCCGCCGATCGGCCCGCGCGAATGTATCTGCACACGCATGCCGAGGGCATGTGCGCGGTGTGCGACCGCACGCCCGATCGCACCGAAACCCCAGATCCCCAGGGTTGCACCACGTACGAACCGGGGACGGGGGGTGCCCACCGTCCAGCCGCCGAGGTGAACCGATCGGTCGAGGCGGTGCGTCTGGCGGAGAAGCCCGAGGACGAGCGCCGTGGTGTGGTCGGCGACCTCGTCGGTGCAGTAGTCCGGGGTGTTCGTGACGGTGATACCGCGGCGGCGTGCCTCCTCGACGTCGAGATGATCGGTGCCGGCGGACGTCGCGGCGAGCAGCCGCAGATTCGGGACCCGATCCAGGTCCTCCGGCCCGACCTGAGCAGTCTCCGGATTCACCGCCATGGCGATGACGTCGTCACCGTGCGGCAGATGCGGCAACACGTCGAGCATCCAGAGGTCCGGCAGCAGTGCGGGATCGGCGACGAGCGTACCGACCCCGTCCACCACCACGGCACGGCGTTTCGTGTTGTGCGCCATCTCAGGACCGGTAGTCCGGGGCGATGCGATCGACCAGACGCAGCAGCGCAGACCAGGCGAGGTCCCAATTGTCGCTGTTGTCGTGGTCATCGGTTGCGCCGACTCGGTTTTCGTTGTTCAGCTGTCGAGCGGTGTGCTCGCAGACCTCCGGCGAGGGAACGATCAGTTCCTGGCCGGTGGACTGCGCTGCGACCTGCATCTCGCATGCCCGCTCGAGATAGAACATGCGCAGGAAGGTCCGGCGCGCGCTGTCCCCCACCGTCAGGAGGCCATGGTTGCGGAGGATCATCGCGTTCTTGTCACCGAGGTCCGCGACGAGTCGGACCTTCTCCGCATCGTTCAGTGCGACACCCTCGTAGTCGTGGTACGCGATCCGGTTGTAGAACTCCATCGACGTCTGGTTGACCGGCTGAAGGCCGTTCTTCTGAGCTGCCACCGCACAACCGTTGCGGGAGTGGGTGTGTAGCACGCAGTGCGCATCGGGCCGGGCGGCGTGGATGGCACTGTGAATGACGAACCCGGCCGGGTTGACCCGGTACTCCGACGGGGTGAACAGCTCGCCGTCGAGACCCACCTCGACGAGGTTCGACGCGGTGATCTCCTCGAACAGCAGTCCGTACGGATTGATCAGGAAGCGAGGTTCCTCGCCCGGAAGTCGTTGTGAAATATGACTGAAGATGAGATCGGTCATCCGGAAGTGCGCGACGAGGCGGTACACGGCCGCCAACTCGACGCGCAGGTCCCATTCGCTCTGCTCCTGCGTCGCGGCCGGGCCGGACGCGGGAATCTGCTGCTCTGCTGTGCTCATGACGACTGTTCCTTCTGTGGGTCGAGAGTGAATGTCAGTGCTTGAGGCCGTCTTCGACAACACTCCATCGCGGTGCGAGAACGCCGCCGGCCAGAGCGATCACGCCGATGGCAACGAGAATGATCGCTGCGGGCCAGAGGTGGTCGCCGGTGACGGTCAACACGGCGGTCGCGATCAACGGGACGCAGCCGGATACCAGTCCGGCGATGTTCGACGAGACGGCGACGCCGCTGTACCGCACCTTCGCGGGGAACAGACTGGTGAGTACGGCCCCGCTGACCGCGTACGGATAGGACACGGCAGCAACGCCCACGCTCATCCCGAGTACCACGAGTAAGGGGTTCGCGGTGCCGATCGCCCAGAAGATCGGGAACGCGAGGACCATTGTGGCGATGGCACCGCCGATCACTACGCGACACGAACCGAATCGCGAACCCCATCGTCCGCCCGAGATGATGACGGGAATCTCGATCACCGCCGCGATGACGGTCGCAAGAAGAAGCATCGAAGCTTCCAGGCCGAGAACCCGCTTGCCGTAGCTGATGATGAACGTCGTGATCAAGTAGAAGCCGCCTGCGCCGATGAGCATGACGGAAGCACCGACGAGCAGCTGCCGCCACGCCCCGACGAACACCTGGCGCAGTGGTGCCTCCGCAACGGCATCCTCCTCCTGCAAGGCCTCGAATTCGGGGGACTCCTCGAGTTGACGACGGATCAGGATGGACACTCCCAGCAACGGCAGGGCCAGCAGGAAGGGAATGCGCCAACCCCAGGAATCGAAGACGTCCTCCGACAGCAGGGCCGAGGTCAGGAAGAAGGCACCCGAGGACAGGATCGTGCCGACCGGGGATCCGAGCTGCGGGATGGACGCGTATTTCGCCCGTTCCTCCGGTGAGGCGTTCTCGGCTGCAATCGTGACCGCACCGCTCCACTCGCCTCCGACGGCCAGTCCTTGAAGCACGCGCAGCACGATGAGGGCGATCGGCGCGATGACACCGATCGAGTAGTAGTTGGGCAGCATGCCGATCAGCACGGTGGCGACCCCGATACCGACGATGGTGGTCATCAAGATCTTCTTGCGACCGATCCGGTCGCCGAGCCATCCGAACAGAAGTCCACCCACCGGACGCGCAACGAATCCGACCGCCAGCGTGCCGAACGAGGCGAGCGTCGCCGTCAGCGCGTTGTCGGAGACGAAAAACTGCACATTGAACACCAGCGCGGCGGCCGTGGTGAACAGAAAGAAGTCGTACCACTCCATCGCCGTTCCCACGAATGCAGCGAACGCCACGCGACGGGACGTGTCTCGTGGAATCGGGGTCGGGGGGCCGACCTGTCGGGTTGCCGAGGGGCTCATGGTGTTGCTCCGAATGTCGTGGGTGAAGGGCAGGAAAGTCCAATTGGCGTGTCTTCAATCAAACCGCACCCCGCAGCGGGAGGAAATCGCAATCTGCCTCGAGGAAGGGCAGGATTATTGTGTATGTGCATAATGTGACGGCGAAGGAGCAACGATGCCGGTCGAGCTGCCCCAGGTGATTCGCCCACCGCGACGAGAGCCGATGAACGAATCTCCAACGACGTGTTACCCCGATGCTCGAATCGGAGATCTCGACGAAACCTGACCGCAAACTCGGGCGAAAGGACGTTGCCGTGAGAAACCTCGCCAAGCGGAAGCAGGAGACTCTGCCTCGTTGGCGTGAACTGATCGTCGGAACCATGCGCAACACGGACGATCTGGCTGCCGCCTTCCTCGACAGACTCGAATCTGTCGAGGCCTACCAGTCCGGGCTGGTCGACCAGGGCGGTCTGCGCGATTCCGCTCGCGAGTCGATTCGGTTGATACTCGAAGCCGTCACCGCCGGCGCGACGACGACTCAGCTCAGTTCGCTGCCCTCGGACCTGGGTCGTCTGCGCGCGCGGCAGGGAATACCCGTCGAAGATCTGGTCACTGCGGTCCGTCTCGACTTCGGCATCATCTGGTCTGCTCTGCTGTGGCGCGCGAACTCGGCAGACATGGCCGTCCTCGCGTTGCACGTCGACAGCCTGTGGAACGTGGTCGACGACTACGCTCGCGCCGTCCACCAGAGCTACCTCGAGGAGAAGGCCGCGATGGCCGCCTTCACCCGCGACGAGCAGCAGACGTACCTGGCGGAACTGTTCGGGCCGGCAGGCCTCGTCCCCAGCAAGATCGAACAGATCGCCCGGGCGCTGAAGGTCGACGCCGACGCGACGTTCCGAGTCGTCGTCGTGGATCCCGAAGCATCCCAGGCAGTGCACAGGATCGCGAACACTCTCGCGGCCGGTGGCGAACAACTCTTCGTCCTGAATCAGTCCGGCCGCGTGGTGGTTCTGTGGCCGGCGCCGCGGACACCCACCCGGGGGCTCGAGACACAGCATCGGCAACTGCAGGACGTGGCCGGCGGCATGGTCGCGGCGGTATCCGGCCTCGCCGCGGTACCGGCGGCCGCGAACACCGCCCACGAGATCTTCCGGACGATCCGCCCCGACGAACACGGCCTGACGACGCTGACGGACGCGTGGGCCCGGGTCACCAAGGGCCGGCTCGACGATCAGACCGATTTCTCGGCCCACCTACTGTCCGGGCTCGCCTCGATCACCGACGAGGAACGCGAACGCATCCTCGAGACCGTGCGCGCCTACCTCGCGACGGGAAGCGTCACCGACACCGCGGCGCAATTGTTCTGCCACCGCAACACGGTGCTCAACCGGCTCGGCAGATTCGAGAAGCTGACGAGCCTGAACGTCACCGTGCCCGACCAGGCAGCACTGGCACTACTCGCGTTGGCGTGACGCGCTCACGTACGACTCGAATCCAATTCAGGCTCCGCAGAGACGTTCTCGTCGGCCTCCGGTGCCGACGCGAGCTTGCTCGGCCACCAGATCTTCTGCCCGATGTCGACGGTGAGGGCGGGCACCAGGAGTGACCGCACGAGGAGTGCGTCGAGGAGCACACCGAACGCCACGATGAAGGTGATTTGCGCGAGGAAGATCAGCGGGATCACTGCGAGCGCCGAGAAGGTCGCCGCCAGAACCACTCCCGCCGACGTGATCACTCCGCCGGTGACGGTCAGGCCGCGGAGCGCTCCCCGGCGCGTGCCGATGCGCCGTGCCTCTTCCCGGCCCCGGGTCATGAGGAAGATGTTGTAGTCGATTCCGAGGGCGACGAGGAACACGAACGCGAACAGCGGGACGACGGGGTCGGCACCCGGGAACCCGAAGATGTGCTCGAAGACCAACGACGAGATGCCCAGCGTCGCAGCGAAGGACAGGACCACCGTTCCCATCAGCAGCAGCGGCACGAGTAGCGAACGCAGCAGCAGGCACAGGATCGCGAACACCACGAGGATCACGACGGGGATGATCAGGGTGCGGTCACGCGTCGACGTGGTCTTGGTGTCGAGGTCCGTGGCGGTGGTGCCACCGACCAGGGCGTCGGCGCCGTCGATCGGGTGTACGGCGTCACGCAGGCGGACGATGGTGTCCTCGGCCGCGAGGGAATCGGCCGGATCGGTCAGAGTGGCTTCGATCGCCACCCGGCAGTCCACCACCAGTGGGTCCTGCGTGCCGGGGGTCGACAGCACGGTGATGTCGCCGACCCCGTCGACCCGGGCAGCGTCGACCACCGCGTCGCGGGAGCCCTCGTTCGCGATGATCACCGCCGGCGAACCGGAACCGGCGTCGAAGTGGTCGCCGAGGATCTGCTGGCCCGCAACGGAATCGACGTCGAGAAGGAACGTCTCGGACTCCGCGACCCCGCTCGCCTCGAACTGGGGCATCAGGAGCGCGAAGAGCACCAGCACCAGGCCGGACGCCACCCAGAATCGGCGCGGGTGCGCACCGATCCGCGCCGCGAGCGCGGCCCAGAACTTGTGGTCTGCGGCCTCGTCCTTCTCGGCGTGCCGCGCGTCGAAGGCGGGCCGGGTCGGCCAGTACGCCGTCCGGCCGAGGAGCACGAGCACCGCGGGGAGGTACGTCATGGACGCGACGAACGACGCCGCGATGCCGATGGCCGCCACCGGTCCGAGTCCGCGGTTGGAGTTGAGATCGGACAGCAGCAGGCAGAGCACGCCGGCGATGACCGTGCCCGCGGAGGCGGCGACGGGTTCGAGCGTCGCCCGCCACGCGGTCCGCATCGCGCGGTACTTGTCCTGCTCGATCCGCAGTTCCTCGCGGTAGCGGGACACGAGCAGCAGTGCGTAGTCGGTCGCGGCGCCGAATACCAGGATGAACAGGATTCCCTGGCTCTGCCCGTTCAGCGCGATCACGCCTGCGTCGGCGAGCAGGTAGACGAGGAGACTCGACAGTCCCAGCGCGAAGACGGCGGAGGTGATCATCGCGAACGGGGGGATCGGACTGCGGTAGACGACGATGAGGATGAGGATCACGACGACACCAGCCACCAGGAACAGCAGCCCGTCGATGCCTGCGAACGCCGCGGACAGGTCCGCCACCTGACCGGCGGGCCCGGTGACGAGGACGGTGAGACCTCCCGGTGCGGCGCCGAGCGCGTCCCGGAGTTCCGTGACACTGTCGCCGACCTCCCCCGAGCTGTCGACGGGCACGAACATCTGCAGCGCCCGACCGTCGACGGACGGGATCGGCGGCGACACCTCGTCACCGAACCCCTCCGAACCGGCGAGGGAGGCCGCGGTTCCCGAGAGGAACTCGGTGTCGGTCGCGGTGATCCCCGACGTCCGCTCGGCGACGACGATCGCGGGCACGAACCGCGTGTCGATGAAGCCTTCTGCAGCGCGGACACCTCGGTGGCCTCGGCCGACGCGGGCAGAAACGACGTGCTGTCGTTCTGGACCATGGAGAGTTTGCCGGCGAACGGACCACCGAAACCGCCGACGGCCAGCCAGACGATCACCAGCAGGGCTGGCAGAATCCACCGAAGGCGACGAACCGGGCGTGGGCGGGGCAGTTGTGGTCACGTGCTCTCCAATGCGGGACGGTTCGACGACCGGATGCCCGGATTGCGATGTTCGATCTCCGACCGGCCGGCCTCGCAACGGGACATCGCGAAGGCCTCGCGGGTGACGGACCAGACCATCGGCCGCACCATCGACCGACTCGAGCGAACCGGGCACGTCACCGGGAGATCGATCCGCGCGACGAGCGGCGCAAGCGGGTCGCGATCACCGAGTCGGGTCGCGCGATCTACCGCCACCTACTGACCCTCGAGAAGGAGGATGCGGCCCTCACCGCCGCGGTCGGTGACGTCGGGTCGCTGCGCGACCAACTCCTCCTTCTCGTCCGGTCGCTGGGACTACCGCCCCGGGACGGTGCCGGGGACTGATCCCGTCATTACACGTTCGCCGGCAGGGCGATGACGACCTCCTGCTCGTTCCCCGGCAGATAATGGACCGTCACCACCCGGCCGACCTGGACGTGCCCGACACTGCGCGGCGGCAGGAACTTCTCGACACGCGTCGTGAACGTCGTGCCGTCGGGCCGCGTGACCACCAGCCCGAGATCGACCTTCGAGTTTCCGTCGCGGATCTCGCCGGGCACACTGAGCGACTGCACCACCGCCTGCGCGGGAACGCCGCGGGCCGCGATGTCGAGCTTGCCCGGGGTGGTGAGGCCCTGACGAATCATGGATCGGTTCAACGCGTCCTGCGCCGTCGACGTGTCTCCCGAGCGATCGATCTCGACCTTGTCGGTGCGGCCCGGCAGGTAGCGGACGGGGAGAACGACACCCGGACGGAGAAGCGCCAACTCGGTCAGCGGCACGATCATCCTGGCGTGCGATTCGAAGATCGTGCCGTCGGCGCCCTCCACCACGAGGTCGATCCGCACTTCCGGTTGATCGTTGAGCGTCATCCCCGTCTGACGCACCGACCGCACCGTCCCGATCCCGACCGCTCCGTGCGGGAACGCGGCACTGTTGCGTCCCGTGAACGCTGCCAGCACGCTGTCGCCGGTGACGGCGAAACAGACCACGACCACGCTGACCGCGACGATCGGCCAGATCATCTGCGGGCCGACCCACGACAGCGCTTCGATTCCGTAGTTCGACCGTCCCCGATCGCCGAGGCAGTACCACAGGTAGTAGCCGACCGACCCGACGAGAAACACCAGAGCGGCGGTGCGCACGAGCTTCTTCATGATGTGTCCTTTCCGTGCCTGAACTGGGGTGGAAGAACTGGAGGGACGCGCGCGAACTCGGTTGCCGCAACTTCGCGCGCGTCCCCGGCGAGCCGGCTCAGCCGCCCACGACGGTCGAGCATGCGAACGTGATGTCGAACTTCGCCGAACTCGGCGCGGTCGGGTTGCTCATGTCGGGCGCACCGACGCCTTCACCGGTGATCGTGTAGATATCGCCGTCTTTCACGACCGTCGCGGAGCCGCCGGGCATTCCCTGCCCGAAGCCGAGGGCGTACGGGAGGCCGTTCGACCCGCCCTTGCTGCCCGCGATTCCGACGGCCTGCACCGTGTCGGTGCCGGTGATCGTCGCGGAGACCGCCAGGTCGCCGTACGTCGCGTTGGCGGTGTCCGCCAGTGCCAACGCCAGCATGTCGCCCTGCTTGGCGCAGGTGGCGTCGAAGTCGGCGTCCAGTGCCTTACCGTCGACCGCGGCCGAGGACGCACCCGCCGGGCTCGCGGCGGCCGGGGACTGTTCGGAGCTTCCACCACCGGAACTGCTGTCACTGGTGTCGCTGCAGCCCGAGACGAGCAGGGCGACAGCGGCGGCCGCCACGATGCCGGCGGTGTAGACGCGCTTCTGAGTCCGAACGATCTTGTTCATGATCCGTCCTTCACGTTTCGTGAGGGGCGCACGGCGCCCGTCGTCGATTCCTTCGGCTCGCGGACTGGAGCCGATGTGAGAAAGGTAGGAACTACTCGCGCCCTACCGATCCCAGATTTGTCGACACGTCGACGGGGCATCCCTGCGGTAACCTGCTCGAATGCGGACGGCATCGAGGAGCTCAGTGGCCGCTCGGCGACCGCGGGCGATGGTCCTCGACGAGGTGTGGCGCGAGCTGGACGGCGTCGAACCGCTCAGTGGGCCGGACGGCGGACCGCTGAGCCGCACCGTGAAACTGATCCTCGATCCGCTGGTCATCCGCCCGGTGCAGAACCCGCTGTGCGCCGGTCCGATCGTCTCGTCCGACGGGGCGCAGTTGCTCGCCACCCGGGTGCACGCCTCCGCTGACGCGCTCCGGGCCACCGCCGCCTGGTTCACCCTGCTCAAACGGGTTCGCCGGGCGCTGCGGATCACGGACGGCAACCCCCAGGACCTGTACTTCCAACGCTGTTTCGAACTCGCGACCGGTTCGGGCGCCCCCGACCCGCTCCGGGACGAATCCGTCGCCGAGGACACGCTGCGCAACGTGCACGATTTCGCGGCCGGCCGCACCACTCAGGCGTTGAAAGCACACGTCACCGACCCGGCGCGGGCACGCGAACTGAACGCTCTGATCGACGTCGCGTGGGGACGGCGACCGCTGTCGGGCGCGGCCACCGGCGACCACACCGCCGAGATCGACATGGTCCTCGACGCCTGTCCCGGGGCGCGCCTCGAGCAGGACGGTGACAACGGGCGGTGGGCTCTCGACAGCCTGGTCGCCGGTCATGCGGGCACTCACCACGGGATTGCGTTGTGGACGACCGAGGTCTCGGCTCACCGGTTCGGCCTGACGGTGCATCCCCTCCCCGGACCGCCACGTCTCGGAACGTCGGCGTCCACTACGGCGCTCGCGCTCCCGTTCGACCGATCCGTCTACGAACGCGTCTTCACGGTGCTCCGCGCGTCGACCGATCGTGCGGAGCTGCCACCGATCCACGAACTGGTCACCACCGAGATCGCCCGAAGCTGTTCGCCCTGGGCGCTTCTCGACGAGTCTCTGCGGGTCGCGGCGACGACGGGCGCCGCACTGGCGACCGGTCTCCGCCCGATCGGAACGGCGTCCTCTCCTGCGGCCACGGACACGACCGCCGTCCGGGTGATCAACGGCCGCTGGCGACGGGAGGCGTACGTCCTGCAGGCACGCCGCCTCATGGTGAACGCCGACGCCGCGTCGCTACCCGAAGCGAATCCGCTGACGGCCATCGCCGCCGAACTCCTCGAGCCCTGGCGGCCCTACCTCCGCCGCCTGTGGGTCCGCCTCCACGGCCGCGACGTGCGCGAGTTCTCCGTCCACGAACCGGACGAGCTCTGGGACCTCCTCGACGGGGTGGCGCGATCGGTCATCCTCGATCACCGCATGCGGGTCAAGCAGGCGCTCAGCGCAATTCCGCTCGCTGATGCGGCGGCTGCTGCCGAATCGAGGGCGAGTTGACGACCGGCACGGTGCGGATCGAGCGCGCGCCCGACGGGGTCTGGATCATCGCCCCCGGCGACGCACCGAGCGTCCTCGACGACGCCGCAGGTATCGACGTGGCAGTACTGGAGGTCCACGGCGGGCACCTGTCGTGGAGTGTGCTCGCAGACCACACGGTCCCGGTCGCGGTGCTCGACGACGTCGAATCGGCACAGAACTGGGTGTGGGCCGTGTTCGGCGCGGAAGTCGCGCTCGCCGTGGCGGCCGGCTCCGGACGCGACGTCACGGTCGCGCCGGCAAGACCCCGGGTGGCTGCAGCCGCACGGCGACTCGCGTACGCGCACTGGGCGGCGCGGTGGTGGCCGACCTCGACGGTCGACGCCGTCCCGCCGCTCGACGAGGGGCTGTTGAACGGCGAGATCGCCACCCTCGTCGAGAAATGCGATCTACTCGTCGACGGGGACGACGCCGTCGTGCCGACCGGCCCGGTGCTCGCCGACCGTCCCGCGCGGGCAGACGACTACGCCCTCGCGGCCGGCGCGGCGGCCGCGACGCTGCCGAGCACGCTCGTCCTGGCGCGGGGTACCACCGGATCCGACTGGCGCCGGTACCCACCCGGGCTCGTCGACGCGTCCGAGCGTGCGGTGTCGTGGGAGGTGGTGCGCGCCGCCGGGAGCACGACCGTGCGGGTGAATGTCGTTGCGATACCGGGTCTCTCCGAACCCGTTCCGGAACATGTGCGTCCACACGCGCTGCTCGGCACCGCTTCGGGCACCGTCGACGTCGCGCTGCGACTGTCGGGGGATGTCTGGTTCGGCGAGTCGGCCGCACCGCAGGGCTCGGAGGCGGGGGTGTCCGTGGATGTGTATCTGCCCGGGTTCGGCGTGAACGGTTCCGCGGACGGTGGCGGCCCGGAGGTCCGGGAGCGGGTTCGGGCCCTGGTCCGCCGGCGGCTACGTCGGGCTTCGGAGATGGCGGCGGACGACGGGTCGGACGCATCCCTGCTCGCCGAGACAGCGGCGGCTGCCTCGGATTCGGACTTCTGACGTGGGAGAACAGACGCTCGGCCCGGACGAAGCGCGTGACCTCCTCGCCACGGGGGCCGCAGCGTATTCGCGGGGAGACGTCGGCGAGGCACTCCGGACGTTCGAGCAGGTTGCCCGATCGACCACCGGCGATTTTCGGACGAGCGCGATCATCAACGCGGCCAGTATGTCCGACGAGCTGGGCGATCACACGAGGGCCGTCGAACTCTACCGGGAAGCCCTCGCGGCAATGCCGGCCGACGCGATCCGGATGCGTCCCGCGGCGCTGGTCAACCTGTCGCAGGCATTGCAGCACATCGGCGACCTCGACGGCGCACAGGACGCGCTCGAGCAGGCGCGGGGACTGCTCGCGGCAGCCGACGATCAGGGCGACCTGCGGGTCGCGTGCCTGCTGTCACTGACCGCGGTCGCGATGCACCGGCAGCAGTGGGCGCACGCGGCCGACATCGCCACCGAGTCCCTCGACGCGGCAGTGCGCTTCGCCCCCGCGCTGGCGGGTCACCCGCTCATGAACCTGGCCGCCATCCACTTCGAGACCGGGCGCTTCGACCTCTCCGACGACTTCGCCGGGCAGGCGCTCCACGCGTTCGAGGCCGCGGGCGACGTCAACGCGGTCGCCGAAACGCAGCAGAACCTGGGCATCATGCACGTCCGCTCGGGGCGACCCGACGACGCGGAGCCGCTGCTGCTGTCGAGCCAGACGAATTTCGAGCGCGGCGGGATCGGCCACCGGGCGGGGATCGGATCGAAGGTGCTGGCGTTTCTCGCCGAGGGCCGGGGCGACACCGAACGCGCGACGACACTCTATCGCCGCAGCCTCGACTATTTCCGGAGTTCCGGAGCGGTACTCGACGTCGCGGACGTCGAGACCCGTCTCGCCACCGTCGCCTTCGGCGAAGGGCGACCCGACGAGGGGGAGAGACTGCTCGCCGCCGCGTTCGACACGTACCGCGGGCTGGGGCTCGGGCTGCACTGTGCGCAGGTCGACTTCTGGCACGCAGCCCTCCTCGAGTCCGCGCTCGCGGCCGCCGACACCCCCCGACAGCGCCGTGCTGGCACGCGCCACCGCGCTCGCCGTGCCCGCGGCGATCGCCATCGACGCCGTGCGGTACACACTCCCGAACGGGCGTCAGCGTGTGCAGTGGAACCGCGAGATCGCCGATCCGGCGATGCAATTGGCGTTCCGGCTCGCGTACACCTCGGGTGACGCGCGCCTGGTGGCCGATCTCGTCGAAGCGCAGTGCGCGGGGACGACGGTGGACGTCGGCCGGGCCGGGCACAGCACGCCGGCGCGCCTCCCCCTGGAGTTGCCGGACCTTCCCCCGGCCGGCGCGACCGTCACCGAGGGTTCGTTCCTGCTCGGCGCCGCACTGGCCGGAGTCGCGGCCGGCGCCGGTCTGCCGGTGCCCCTTCCTCCGCGGCTCGGCGTGACGCCGGATGGGCGGATTGCACTGGGTACCTCGATCGCGGTCGCCGAGGAACGCTATGGGCGCGAGGTCCGCGACAGCCGGGTGGTGCCCGCATCGTGACCTCGCCCGTCGAACTCCGCTTCCATTCCCTACGAGGACTTTCGGTGCAATGAGTGTCGCGGTCGTCACACCGTGCGTCCGTCGGTGTGGGTGGTGTGTGGCACTGACCTGCAACGCTGCCGATTCGGCGCCCATTGATAGCCCCATCCAATCTATCGAATAGGTCTCATAGATTGGACCTATTCCAATCTGCTGGATAGCCTCGTCGCTATCGACTTCCCGTCTCCACGAATAGAGGTTTCAATGGCCCTGGTCAACACGCAGATCAAGCCCTTCGCCGCGAACGCCTTCAAGGACGGCGCGTTCATCACCGTGTCCGCGGACGACATCAAGGACAAGTGGGCGGTCTTCTACTTCTACCCGGCCGACTTCACCTTCGTCTGCCCGACGGAACTCGGCGACCTCGCCGACCACCACGAGGAACTGCAGCGACTGGGCGTCGAGGTCTTCTCGGTGTCCACCGACACTCACTTCACGCACAAGGCGTGGCACGGATCTTCCGACACCATCGGCAAGATCAAGTACGCCATGATCGGCGACCCGACCCAGGAGATCAGCAGGAACTTCGAGGTCCTCCGCGAGAACGAGGGATTGGCCGACCGCGGCACCTTCCTCGTCGACCCCGACGGTGTCATCCAGTTCACCGAGGTCACCGCGGAAGGCATCGGGCGCAATGCCGCCGAGCTGGTTCGCAAGGTCAAGGCCGCTCAGTACGTCCGGTCGCACCCGGGCGAGGTCTGCCCGGCCAAGTGGGAAGAGGGCGAAGAGACCCTCGCCCCGTCGCTCGATCTCGTTGGCAAGATCTGACGCAGCGCAGTCGTACCGCAGGCACGGGCTCAGGTCTCCTGAGCCCGTGCGGGCGGTTCCCGGTGCTCAGCTCCCGTGGGGGCAAATCGGTGTCGCACCAACACCTTCCGGACCACCTGAACCAAAATTTCCGGTTTCCGATCCCTTGTCCTCCCGATCGATGGAGTAGATTCTCATGCTCGAAGCCTCGCTTGCCGGCCAACTGAAGTCCCTGCTCGAAAAGCTGACCCTGCCGATCGAGCTCGTGTCCTCACTCGACGACGGACCCAAGTCGGTCGAACTCGCCGAACTGCTCACCCAGATCGCGGCGATGTCGGAAAAGATCACCTACGAACGCCGCGACGACGACACGCGACGCCCGTCGTTCGCGGTCCGCCGCAGCGGCACGGACATCGAGGTCCGCTTCGCCGGCATCCCTCTCGGCCACGAGTTCACCTCGCTCGCACTCGCTTTGCTCCAGGTCGGCGGCCACCCGTCGAAGGAGGCCCCCGAGCTGCTCGAGCAGGTCCGCGACCTCGACGGCGACTTCCACTTCGAGACCTACTTCTCGTTGTCCTGCCAGAACTGCCCGGACGTGGTGCAGGCCCTGAACCTGATGTGCGTGCTCAATCCGCGCATCAGCCACGTCGCGATCGACGGCGCGCTGTTCCAGGACGAGGTCGACGGCCGCCAGATCATGGCCGTGCCGACGGTCTTCCTCAACGGCGAACTCTTCGGCTCCGGCCGGATGAGCCTGGAGGAAATCGCCGGCAAGCTCGACGTCGGCGCCGCCGACCGCGCAGCCGCCGCGATCGCCCAGAAGGATCCGTTCGACGTGCTCGTCGTCGGAGGCGGTCCGTCCGGCGCCGCGGCCGCGGTATATGCCGCGCGCAAGGGAATTCGCACCGGAATCGCCGCTCAGCGCTTCGGCGGTCAGGTACTCGACACCATGGCGATCGAGAACTTCATCTCCGTTCCCTACACCGAGGGTCCCCAGTTCGGGTCGGCGCTCGAGAATCACGTCCGCCAGTACGGCGTCGACATCATGAACACGCAGCGGGCCGCGAAGCTCGTGCCTGCCGCCACCGAGAACGGCCTCGTCGAGATCGAGCTGGAAAGCGGTGCTTCTCTTCTCGCACGCACGGTGATCCTGTCGACGGGTGCGCGGTGGCGCTCGATGAACGTGCCCGGCGAGGACATGTACCGGAACAAGGGTGTGACGTACTGCCCGCACTGCGACGGACCGCTGTTCAAGGGCAAGCGCGTCGCCGTGATCGGTGGCGGTAACTCCGGAGTCGAGGCCGCGATCGATCTCGCAGGAATCGTCGAGCACGTCACTCTCGTCGAGTTCGACTCGGTGCTCCGCGCCGACGAGGTGCTGCAGCGCAAACTGCGCAGCCTCCCGAACGCCGACATCCTCCTGAACACGCTCACGACGGAGGTCCTCGGGGACGGAAACAAGGTCACCGGCCTGACCTACCAGGACCGCTCGACCGATACCTCGCACACGCTCGACATCGAGGGTGTCTTCGTCCAGATCGGCCTCCTGCCCAACACCGAGTGGCTGGCCGGGTCGGTCGAGTTGTCCGATCGTGGCGAGATCGCGATCGACGACCGCGGCCAGACGTCGGTGCCCGGCGTGTTCGCCGCCGGCGACTGCACGACGGTGCCGTACAAGCAGATCGTGATCGCCGCTGGTGCCGGGGCAACGGCAGCACTGAGCGCATTCGATCGGCTCATCCGGACGGGCGTCCCCGCCGAGGATTCCACCGCCGCAACGGTCGGATAGCTCCGCCGAGGTCGACGAGCCGTGCCTGCATGTCAGGCACGGCTTTCGGCTTTCAAATCGACCCGCGTGCCCGGTACACACGCCACGACCTGGGTGGGTAGGGGATGCTGGGACGGTGCCGACTCACCTGTGTCACCTGCTGACCGTTCCGCGACAGTACGTCCGCGACCGCCGGGTGGCGGGCGCATGGTGACCTCGCACGAACAACCGACCGCGATCGTGCGGATGGCCGACGCCGGCGATCTGTACACGTCGTGGCGGTGGACCCACGACTCGCATCCCGGCGGTGTCGGCGTCGCACCCGCCGCGCAGGTGGACGAAGCCCTCGCCGCATTGGCCCGGGCCCTGCCCGACCTCACGGATCCGCAGGGACTGCACCACGCGCTGACGGCGGGCGGTTTCTCCGCCTACGAGTCGGAGCATGATCTGGCTCAGCTTCTTTCACGCACATTCGTTCCGTTCGTCCTCGCGCAGCAATTGCACGACCTGCTCGCCCGCGGTGTGCGGCCGCACCTCCGGATCCAACCGTCGCCCCGCGTCGCTCAGGTGCCGTGGGAACTGATCGCACCCGACGCCGGGCTGCGTCTCGTCGACATCGCCGATGTCAGCCTGCTGGCTCCGCTCAGCATCGTCCACTCGCCCGGCCGACCGGTCCGAACCTGGGCGCACACCCGGCAACTCCCGGTCGTCGCGGTGCTCGACCCGCGGGTGCCGGGCTTCCGTGCGGATTCGGAACTCGGCTCGGTCCTGGGGCGGATGGCCGCGGACAACCCGCTGTCGCAGCGGGTCGCGACGTACGCCGACGAGGGCCGGCTGCTCCCTTCCGTGGACGGTTCGACGGACTGTTTCCGCCGCGAAGACGTCGACCGGGAGTGGCTCGGTGCAGCGTTGCGTGAGGGTGCGGGCCGGCTGGTCTACGTCGGGCACGTCACCGCGGCGGCACCCGAATCCGGTCAGAGCGAGCACGCCGAACTGCACCTCGCCTGCGCCGCGGACTCCGTCGGGTTCGCGGAGCCGACCCGCGCCCACCGGCCGTTGTCCGCGAAGGACCTTCTGCTGGGAACGCACACGCTCACGGCCGAGCCGATCCGCGGCGCGGAGTTGTGGCCGATCCCGAGCAGGGTTGCGCTGATCGCCTGCGAGAGCGGCGGTGACCTGCGGTTCAGCGAGGCACTCGGACTGGTCTCCGCGATGATCGCCGGCGGGGCGGAACTCGTCACCGCCAGCCGCTGGGCCCTGCCCACCGACCTCGCGTTCCAGCGCATCGCCGGCGCCGCATCGCACGCGCGGCCGCTGCAGGACGCAATCTGCTCGATCGACACGGCGCACGAACTGCCCGACGCGGTCGGCGCCCTCTGCGACTGGCAACGCGACCGGGTGGCCGCCTGGCGGGACGAGCGGACGATCGAGCACTCACCGGTGCTGTGGGCGGCGTTCGCGACGGTCTCGACGCACTGATCCGCCTCGGCCGTCCGTTCCCCACATCGTGTCGGCCGGTCGTTGTACCGTCGTTGCTGTCGGTTCCGGCACGAAGAAGGAGCATGTCCCATGACCTCTCGGCTCAACCCCTACATCAGCTTCGACGGCAACGCGCGGCAGGCAATGGAGTTCTACAAGGACGTCTTCGGCGGCACCCTTGCGTTGAACACGTTCGGTGAATACGGCGCGCCGGAGGGCGAGGGCGCAGACAAGATCATGCACGCCATGCTCGAGTCGGACAACGGCTACACGCTCATGGGTGCAGACACCCCGCCCGGTATGGAACACAACCCGGGGACCAACATCGCGGTGAGCCTGAGCGGAGACGACGGCGACGAACTCCGCGGCTACTGGGCCAAGCTCGCCAACGGCGGATCCGTGTCCGTGCCCCTGGAGAAGCAGATGTGGGGAGACGAATTCGGTGCCTGTACAGACAAGTTCGGCATTTCATGGATGGTCAACATCGCCGGCACACCAGGCTGATCGCAGCGCCGGGTAGTCCTGCAGATCGATGTCGGTGGCGAAGGAGTCGGTCAGCTTCATCATCAGGCCGAACAGGAACGTGGACTTGAACGTCCAGTTTCGCAGCCTGATTCGAGTCGCCGACTTCGGCGCGAGAAACGGTCCGGCGCTGCCCTTGCGGGCGATCTTCGCGTACCCAAGCATCTGCTCGTTGTAGCGTCCGAACGCCACGCGGTGGTCGGCGTCGGCGGCAGCGAGCTCACCCGCCAGTACATACGCACCCACGAGGGCGAGTCCGGTCCCGAAGCCGCCCAGCGTATTTCCGTACGCGGCGTCGCCGACCAAGGCCACACGGCCGGCGGTGTAGGTATCGGTCTCGACCCTCGCGATCGAGTCGAGGTAGAAGTCAGGCGCGTCGTCCAGTTGCGCGAGCAGGCGGGGCACGCGCCAACCCGCATCGGCATACGCGGTGGTCAGCATTCGTTTCTGCTGGGTGATGTCGGCGCGGTCGTACTCGATCTTGTCGGAGGCGAAGACGAACAACTCCGGAGCCTTCGGTCCACCGACGACGGCCATCCGTCCCGGCTCGTTGTACATCAGTCCCGTCCCGCGTTCCCTGTCCGGCGATTCGTCACTCGCCGAGCGCGTGGTCCCGACGACGGCGTAGTAGTACCCGAGGAATCGGACGAACTCGTCCTCCGGCCCGAACCGGTGCCGGCGGACGGCCGAGTGGATGCCGTCGGCGCCGAACACCAGGTCGAACCGGCGTGCGTCCGACTTCTCGAACGTGACGTCGACGCCCGAGTCCGTGTCGATCAGAGCGGTGACGGAATCGCCGAAGAGGTACTCGCACGAATCCGCGGTGCGCCGGTAGAGGATCTCGGTCAGGTCGCCCCGCAGGATTTCGACGTCGCCGCCGACGAATTCCCCGGGGATGGTCGCCAAGTGCCTGTCGCGTTCGTCGACGATTAGGAGGTCGGTCTTCCCGGTCTGCCTGAGGTGCACGTCGTCGAGTATTCCCATCCTCTCCAACACTTTTCGGTGAATCTCCCCCTTGAAGTCGACGGCCTGGCCGCCGAGCCGGAGGTCCGGTGCCCGCTCGACGACGGTGACGGCGTATCCGCAGCGGCTGAGCCAGAACGCCAGAGCAGGCCCGGCGATGCTTGCACCCGAGATCAGGACGGTTCTATTCGGCATGGGAGCCTCCACGGATTAATTGCGTCTGACGGACGCAATTCAGTGTATGGTAGACACTATTCCGGATCAAGAGTCGGCCCGGAGGAGCGCAGATGGTCACCCAGCCCCGTACCGCCGAGCTGCTGTGGGGATCGTCGGAGAGACCGAAGCGGGGACCGAAACCTGCGCTGAGCCTCGCGCAGATCGTCGCCACCGCGATCTCGATGGCGGATGCCGAGGGCCTCGCCACGCTGTCGATGCAGCGCCTCGCAGAGGACCTCGGGTTCACCAAGATGTCCCTCTACCGCTACACCCCCGGCAAGGCGGAGTTGACCGCCCTCATGCTCGATGCCGCTCTCGGACCCGCGCCCGACCTGTCCGAGATCGACGGCGGCTGGCGCGCTGCGCTCCACGAGTGGGCTCTCCGGATGTGGGCGGGCCTCCGGCGGCATCCGTGGGTAGTCGACGTCGCGGTCGGTCCGCGAGTGCTGGGCCCGAACGAACTGGACTGGCTCGAAACCGGCCTCGAGGCGCTGCGCGACACCGGACTCACCGGCGGGGAACGCCTGGACGCGGTGGTCCTGATCACCGGCCACGTGCGCAGCCTCGCTCAGCAGACGACGGCACCCGGCGCCGAAACCGACACACCCGAGAAGTCCCTGAACGCGATCATGACGGGAATCCTCGCCGACCACGCCGACCGCTACCCCCAGGTGACAGCCGCGTTCGCGTCGGCCAGCTCCATGTCAGGGCAGGACGACGCGCTGGAATTCGGCCTGGCTCGGATCTTCGACGGTCTCGCCGCCCTCGTCTCGGCCCGCGCCGAATAGCAGAGTGCGGGGGCCCTCAGCTCGCCTGCGGTTTCAGGTCGCCGTAGTAGGTGTGCGCCTTGCCGGCCAGGAGCCACAGAGGGGCGGACGCCTCGTCGTCGGACAGATAGCCCTTGTCACGTCCGTCCGCCAGGTACTGGGAGCGCACCCACTCCTCCATCGCCTCGGTCGACTGGTCGGGCAGCCCGTAGATCTGCGCGACCGCGCGGTGAAGTTGTTCGTCGTCGACGGTCATTCCCTGCGGCTGCTTTCGCAGATTCAGCGCCTTGTCCGTCTCCCCCGCCCGGTGCAGGTGCACGATGTGGAACGCCATCTCGCACACGAACGGCTGATTTCGATTCACGATGCTCCTCTCCGTTCGTCACCATCGATCGTCCCGCCCGAGTCCGTCCGGCGCCAGTGCGCAACTACCGACCGGTCCGCGCTCCCCGCCCGCTCCTCCTATGTTCGGGACCGAATGACGCATTGCCACGCCGGATCTCGGTTGTGCTCGTGTGACGCCGACGGCGAATCAGCGCGCGGAGTGTGGCCGAGTTCTGGTAGCCCACAGCGGACGCGATCGTGTCGACGCTCTGCTGTGTCGTGCGCAGGAGGAACGTCGCCTGATCGAGTCGGATCTCCTGAACGAATTCCACCGGCGACATACCCAGCACAGCGGCGGTGGTGCGTTGCAGCGTTCGTTCACTCACCCCGATCGCGTGTGCGACCGCGTTGATCGGCAACGGTTCCGCGAGGTGATCGCGAATCCACCGTTCGAAGGCGGTCATCGTCGGATCGGCGGTAGCGAGCAGGGACGGCACCGCGAAGATTGCCTGCGAGGGCCGGTCGCCGATCAGGAGGTACCGCGCGACGAGATCCGCCAGCGCGGGGCTGTTCTGCTGGACGATCGTCAGCGCGAGATCGATGTGTGCGAACGCCGCCCCGGCCGTCGTCACCCGGTCGTCGTGGATGAGCGTGCGCCGCTCGTCGAGGTCGACGCGGGCATAGCGGGCGCGGAACGCCGGCCCGAGCCACCAACTCGTCGTCGCGGTCAAGCCGTCGAGCACCCCGGCCTCGGCCAGGAAGAACGTCCCGCTGCAGGCCGCGGCGAGGGCAACCCCGGAACTGCGACCCTCCGCGACCCAGTCGAGGGCGGGATGCCCGCGCACGACGTCGACGATCCGATCCGGCGTCTTCACCCCGACGGCGGGCATGACGAGGACGTCGGGCGGCTCGGCGACCTCCCTCAGCGGGGTGGTGGCCAGGACGAGTCCGTGACCGGTGCGGACCGACGATCCGACGGCGACCGGGGTGACCGTGAACGCCTGGTCACCGGCCTCCGCGTCGTCGCGCAGGGCGTCAGCCGTCGCCAGGACGTCGAGCATGACACTCAGACCCGAATCGAACATGCCGTCCACGGCGAGCACCGCGACTCTCATGACGGAAACGGTAACAAAGGTGGCGCGTCCGCCGCCCCGCTTGCCGCTCGTCGCCCATAGCGTCAGGGGTGGACGACGCCGGAAACCGATGAGGAGGAGACATCATGACGATCGACAGAGGAATACTGGCACTGCTCGAGGCCAAGCCCGGCAAGGGCGAAGAACTGGCCGCGTTCCTGGAGCAGGGACGCGCCCTGGCGGCAGAAGAACACGGCACCGTCACCTGGTACGCGTTCAAAGTCAGCGACACGACATACGGCATCTTCGACACGTTCGAGAACGAGGAAGCCCGGCAGGCGCATCTGACCGGAGCCATCCCCCAGGCACTGGGCAACGTCGGCCCCGAGCTACTCGCCAAGGACCCCGACATTCGTCCCGTCGACGTCATCGCCGTCAAGTAGCACGCACCCCGAGCACGGTTTACCGCCATCTCCCGTCGGGCACCCGAGTACGGACATCGGCCGATGAGAGGTTTGGTTCCCAGTGCGAGCAGTCACGTGGCAAGGCAAACGAAAGGTCAGCGTCGACACCGTCGCCGATCCGAAGATCCAACACCCGACGGACGCCATCATCAGCGTCACGACGACGAACATCTGCGGTTCCGATCTGCACCTGTACGAAACTCTCGGTCCGTTCATGGGACAAGGGGACATTCTCGGCCACGAACCGATGGGGATCGTCGAGGAAGTCGGGGCGGAGGCGGGCAACCTGAAGATCGGCGACCGCGTCGTGATCCCGTTCCAGATCTCGTGCGGCGACTGTTTCATGTGCAACTTGCAGCTGTACACGCAGTGTGAAACGACGCAGGTTCGCGAACAGGGCAAGGGAGCGGCGCTGTTCGGTTTCTCCAAGCTCTACGGCGAGGTGCCGGGAGGACAAGCCGAGTACCTGCGCGTCCCCCAAGCCCAGTTCACCCACATGAAAGTTCCCGAGGGCCCGCCGGATTCCCGTTTCGTCTACCTGTCCGATGTGCTGCCGACGGCGTGGCAGTCGGTCGAGTACGCCGCGATCCCCGAGGGCGGGTCGGTCACCGTGCTCGGCCTCGGACCGATCGGAGACATGGCGGCGCGCATCGCCCACCACAAGGGCGTCCGGGTCATCGCGGTCGACAACGTCCCTGAACGTCTTGCTCGCGCCAAGGCCCGGGGCATCGAAACCCTGGACCTGGACGAGCACGGCGGCGACCTCGCCGACGTCATCCGCGATGCGACCGACGGTCGGGGCACCGACTCGGTGATCGACGCGGTCGGCATGGAGGCGCACGGTTCACCGATCGGCAAACTCGCCCAGCAGATCGTCGGGTACCTTCCCGATGCGGTCGCGGCGCCCCTCATGCAGAAGGCGGGTGTCGACCGTCTCGGCGCGCTGTATTCGGCGATCGACATCGTCCGCCGCGGAGGCACCATTTCCATCATCGGCGTCTACGGCGGCATGGCCGACCCGATTCCCATGCTCACCTTGTTCGACAAGCAGATTCAGCTGCGCATGGGCCAGGCCAACATCAAGAAGTGGGTCGACGACATCATGCCGCTCCTCGGCGACGACGACCCACTCGGCGTCGACACCTTCGCCACCCACGAACTCCCCCTCGAACAGGCACCCCACGCCTACGAGATCTTCCAGAAGAAGCAGGACGGTGCGGTGAAGATCCAGCTCAAACCCTGAGCAACGCAGGCGCAAGCGGCGGTGGCCGGGGCTCCCTGACGGGTGACCCGGCCACCGCCGCCGTTTTGCGCAAACCGGATAGACCTCTCGGCGAGAAGCCCGCTGACCTGCACGGATGCCGACGAAATCCACATCACGCCCAGCGCATAGCGGATTGCCCCTTCCAGTGACGCCCCTCACACTTGTAAGCAAGGAAACCTGATATTCAGCGAACAGCTGTCGCAGGTCTTGCGTACGACCCGGCCGCCGCGAGGCGGCCGCCGAACGAGGAGCAGTCAAGAATGGCGCGAACCCTTCCCCCTGGCGTTTCCGACGAGCGATTCGACGCGGCGCTCCAGCGCTTCCGCGACGTCGTGGGTGACAAGTGGGTCCTGTCGACCGCAGACGAACTCGAAGCGTTCCGCGACCCGTACCCGGTCGGCGCTGCCGAGGCCAACATGCCGTCGGCCGTCGTCTCACCGGAGTCGACCGAGCAGGTCCAGGACATCGTCCGGATCGCCAACGAGTACGGCATCCCCCTCTCCCCGGTCTCGACCGGAAAGAACAACGGTTACGGCGGCGCCGCTCCGAGGCTGTCGGGTTCGGTGATCGTCAAGACCGGCGAACGGATGAACCGAATCCTCGAGGTCAACGAGAAGTACGGTTACGCACTGCTCGAACCCGGGGTCACCTACTTCGACCTGTACGAGTACCTCCAGAGTCACGATTCCGGCCTGATGCTCGACTGCCCCGACCTGGGATGGGGCAGTGTGGTCGGTAACACCCTGGACCGCGGCGTCGGGTACACCCCGTACGGCGATCACTTCATGTGGCAGACGGGGCTGGAAGTGGTTCTGCCGCAGGGTGATGTGATGCGGACCGGCATGGGCGCACTGCCCGGCAGCGACGCGTGGCAACTGTTCCCCTACGGTTTCGGCCCCTTCCCGGACGGCATGTTCACCCAGTCCAATCTCGGGATCGTCACCAAGATGGGGATCGCCCTGATGCAACGGCCGCCCGCATCGCAGTCGTTCCTGATCACCTTCGACAAGGAGGAGGATCTGGAGCAGATCGTCGACATCATGCTGCCGCTGCGCATCAATATGGCTCCGCTGCAGAATGTTCCGGTGCTGCGCAACATCTTCATGGACGCGGCCGCGGTGTCGAAGCGCACCGAATGGTTCGACGGCGACGGGCCGATGCCGGCCGAAGCGATCGAGCGGATGAAGAAGGATCTCGACCTCGGATTCTGGAACTTCTACGGCACCCTGTACGGACCGCCGCCGCTGATCGAGATGTACTACGGGATGATCAAGGAGGCGTTCGGCCAGATTCCCGGTGCCCGCTTCTTCACGCACGAGGAACGCGACGACCGCGGTGGACATGTGTTGCAGGACAGGCACAAGATCAACAACGGCATCCCCAGCCTGGACGAACTGCAACTCCTGGACTGGGTGCCCAACGGCGGGCACATCGGATTCTCCCCGGTGTCGGCGCCGGACGGGCGCGAGGCGATGAAGCAGTTCGAGATGGTCCGCGCTCGCGCCGACGAATACGCCAAGGACTACGCGGCGCAATTCATCGTCGGACTCCGCGAGATGCACCATGTGTGCCTGTTCATCTACGACACGGCGATTCCCGACGCTCGTGAGGAAATCCTGCAGATGACGAAGGTCCTCGTCCGCGAGGCCGCCGAAGCGGGCTACGGCGAATATCGCACCCACAACGCCCTGATGGACGACGTGATGGCGACGTTCGACTGGGGCGACGGTGCGCTGCTGAAGTTCCACGAGAAGATCAAGGACGCGCTCGACCCCAACGGCATCATCGCGCCCGGCAAGTCCGGTGTGTGGCCGCAGCGGTTCCGTGGCCAGAACCTCTGACGCCCCACGCGCCTCAGTGCGCGTGCGTCTCGGCCAGGGCGATCCGGCAGCGGCTGAGGTATCCGCGGAACGCCTCGCGCTGACGAACACTCATGTCGGCGAGCATCTGTTCCTCCAGACCGCAGATACTCGCGTCGTACTCGGCGAGAAGGTCCAGAGCCTCCGCGGTGAGGCTGGTGAGCATGCGGCGACGATTGGCGGGGTCGACGCGCCGGGTCACCAGCCCGCGGCGCTCCAGCGCGGCGAGCATTTCGCCCATCGTCTGCGCGGTGACGAAGGAGTTTCGTGCCAGCTCGGCGGACGACAACCCGTCGCGGCGGCGCAGGACCGTCAGCGCCGTGTACTGCAACGCGGTGATGGCCATCGGCCGCAGCAGGGCATCCATGTGGGACCGGATCGCCAGCTCGACCTGCTTGATCGCGTACAGCAGGGTCGGCGCGGAGTCGTGCGCGTACTCCCCGTCGAGCGGTGTCTCGTCGATCTCGTCCGGAAGGTCCGCCGCCATCGTCCACTTCTCCCCGCGCCTCGAGCTCGAGGCCCACGAACTCGGACCTCAGGTTTCCTGACGATCTTAGTTCGCCCGAGCCGGGTTCGACCGCAACGACAAACACCAGGAACCCTGCCGAACACGGTCGGCAGCTCACACGAAGCGAAGGCAGCGACATGACAGTCACCGACGACACCGCCGTCATCACCCGCCCGCAGATCGGGCCGCGCCAGTTGTTCATCGACGGGCAGTGGCGCGAGGCCGCTGCCGGGGGACGATTCGAGATCGTCGACCCGTCCACCGGGAATCCCGTCACCACCGTCGCCGAGGCGGACGCGAACGATCTCGACTCCGCCGTACGCGCCGCACGTGCCGCGTTCGACGACGGCCGATGGTCGGGACTGCCCGGCCGCGAACGGGCCCGGATCCTGCTCCGTGTCGCCGCACTCGTCCGCGAACGGGCCGACGAGATCGTCGCCGTCGAGAGCGTCGATGTCGGCAAGCCCGTCTCCCTGTGCCGACCGGTCGACGTGGTGACCACCGCCGAACAGTACGAGTACTGCGCCGCGCTCGCGCAGACCGCGGGCGGATCGAACCGGGAGACGCCACTCGACGCCCACGCCTACACTCGCCGCGAACCCCTCGGGGTCGTCGGGGCCATCACCCCGTTCAACTTCCCGCTCATCCTCAGTACGTCGAAGATCGCTCCCGCCCTGGCCGCCGGGAACACCGTGGTCCACAAGCCCGCGGAGGACACCCCGCTGAGCGCCCTGCTGATGGCGGAGATCCTCACCGAGGCAGGGGTTCCCGCGGGTGTCGTCAACGTCGTCACCGGCAAGGGGTCGACCGTCGGCGAAGCCCTGTTGCAGCACAAGGGGATCGACAAGATCGCGTTCACCGGATCGACTGCTGTCGGCCGGCACGCCGCGAGCGTCGCCGGAGAGAACCTCACACCCGTAACCATGGAACTCGGCGGCAACGCCGCGCACCTCGTCTTCGAGGACGCCGACGTGGACAAGGCGATCGGCGCGATCATCAAGGGCTTCGTGTTCAACACCGGACAGTTCTGCATGGGCGGCCCGCGACTGCTCGTGGCCCGCCCGCTCTACGAGACCGTGGTCGGCATCCTCGGCCAGGCCGTTCCCGGTGTGCCCGTGGGTGACCCGTTCGACCCGACTACCGTCGTCGGACCGATGGCCGGGGACAAGCACGTGCGGAAGGTCGAGGAGTACGTGCAGATTGCCCGCGCCGACGGTGGCCGCATCGTCGCCGGCGGCGAACGTCTGGACCTGAACGGCGGCTTCTTCTACGAGCCGACCGTCATCGCCGATCTCGACAACTCTTCCCGGGTGGTGCAGGAGGAAATCTTCGGACCGGTGCTGACGGTGCAACCGTTCGACACCGAGGACGAGGCGATCGCGCTGGCCAACAGCACCGAATACGGGCTCGCCTCGGGCCTGCAGACGTCGAACGTCGCCCGCGCCCACCGCGTCGCCGCCCGGTTGCAGGCCGGAATCGTGTGGGTCAACGACTGGGCGATGCTCGACCCCGCCGTCCCGTTCGGTGGCGTGAAGAACTCCGGATTCGGCCGCGAATACGGCCCGGAGGCCCTCGAGTCGTATTCCAAGGTCAAGTCCGTCGTCATCTCCCTCGCTTAGTGCGCACCCACCTTTCAGGAGCATCCATGATCACCAGCACCACTGCCGCCGTCGTCGAAACCGGCGGAGCGAAGTTCACCGTGTCCACAGTCGACCTCGACGAACCACGCCCCGACGAGATCCTTGTTCGTCTCGTCGCAGCGGGCCTGTGCCACACCGACCTGGGAGTGGCCTCGGGCGCGTTGCCGTTCCCGCTGCCCGGTGTGCTCGGGCACGAGGGAGCCGGGATCGTCGAGAAGATCGGCGCCGGCGTGACGACAGTCGACGTCGGTGATCACGTCCTCCTGTCGTTCAGCTCGTGCGGCTCGTGCGGGAACTGCCGCGACGGTCATCCGGCCTACTGCGCAACCTGGTTGCCACTCAACCTGATCGGGGGCGGGCGCGCTGACGGCACCAGCCCCGTCAGTCGCGGCGGCGAGGCTATCGGTGGGCACTTCTTCGGGCAGTCGTCGTTCGCCCGGCACGCCATCGTCGACGTACGCAGTGCGGTCAAGGTCGACCCGGACGCCCCACTCGACGTACTGGCGCCGCTGGGGTGCGGTGTGCAGACCGGAGTCGGGGCCGTGTGGAACGTGCTCAACCCCCGACCCGGGCAGACCATACTCGTCACCGGAGCGGGCGCTGTCGGGTTGTCGGCCGTGATGGCTGCGGCTCTGACCCCGGCGTCGAAGGTGATCGTCGTCGACCGGGTCCCGGCGCGGCTCGATCTCGCCCGCGAACTCGGCGCGACCCAGGTGATCAACGCTGCCGAGGTCGACACCGCCGAGGAACTGGCGAAGATCGTTCCCGGCGGCGTCGACGGCGCGGTCGAGACCACCGGCAACGTCGGGGTGCTGCGGACCGCGATCGACGCGCTCGCACCTCGCGGCACGGCCGTCATCGTCGGCGCACCCGCCTTCGGCACCGAGGTGCCGGTCGACGTCAACGCCATGATCCCGGGCCGCACCATCGTGGGTCTCACGCTCGGCGACAGCGAAACCCAGACTCTCATCCCCGTGCTCGTCGACCTCGTCAAGTCGGGCCGGCTGCCGATCGACCGCCTCATCACGCACTACGCGTTCGACGACATCAACACCGCCGTGGCGGACATGACCAGCGGCGCCTCGATCAAACCGGTCCTCCGGTTCTGATCAGGCGGGAGTAGTCGAACGCAGTGCCGCAGATGGGCTTTCACCGAACATCTCGCGGTACTGCCCGGCGAAGCGGCCCAGGTGGTTGAAACCCCACCGGTATGCGATCTCGGCGACGCCTGCCGTCTCGGGGTCGGCCGCCAGCAGGTCGCCGCGGACCTTCTGCAGCCGGAGGTCCCGTAGATAGCGCATCGGGGTGGTCTGCAACGACGTCTGGAACCCGTGTTGCAGCGCACGCAGACTCACCCCGACCGCGCCGGCGATCTCGAGGGCGGTCAACGGCTCGGCTGCGTGCGCCTCGACGTACTGCTTGGCGTGCTCGACCGCCGCCGGGCAGGCGGGGGCGACGGTCGCCGCCAACTGCTCGCTGTAGTCGTGCCGCGATGCCAGCAGCAGCGACACGATCACGCTCTGCGTCAGCGGCGCCAGCAGTAGCGGGTGACGGAAGAGCGCGTCGGTGTCGCGCAGTTGCACCGACAGTGCCTGCATGACTGACCACCACTGCTGCCCGTGCCCGGTGGTGATGTCCAACGCGAGGTCGAAGGCGATCGGATTGCGGATCGGGCGTCCGAGGAGCAGTGCGAGTTGCTCCTCGACGGCGCGGCGATCGATCTTCATCCCCAGGATCCGTCGGGTCTCCTGCCCCCAGCCCTGGAGCACCGATCCGCGGTCCGCGCGATACACGGCGGCGCACGACGGGGTCGCGATGATCCGTTCGGCGCCCGAACTCGTCTTCAACCGGCCACTCACCGGCACGTTGACCTGGTACCAGTCCTCGAGTTCACCGGTCTCGATCTCGACCTCGGTGTCGTAGGACAGCCAGCCCATCGTGACGGGACCCAACTCGGCAGCATCGAGGTGTATGCCGAAGCTCCGCTGGTCGCCGAGAACTTCCACGGAATGCGGATAGAAGAGCCGCCCGCCCACGTGACGCGCCTCCTCGACGTCTCGGCTCACGAGAGAGACAGACGCTGGGCCGCCGACAGAGGTGGACATCCCACAATGAGACCAGAGTCACATCACGATTGCAAGGTTTCCTTACCTTGAGGTCTGTCAAGGAGAGTCTTTGAACCGTCCGTTCGGGCAGTACCCGGATCAGCCGGTCCGGGGGCATACTTTCCCGGCTCGGGGGTTTCCGCAGACGATACGGAGAAACTGATGCTCGACCGGCTGTACGCCGCCGTCCTCGCCGTCGCCGGCCTCGGCTACGGGGGATACATCCTCCTCGACGAGCTGACCGGCGGCTCGGACACACCCGGCGAGGACGAACATCGTCTCCGCGAAGAATCCTCCAAGCAGGTGTTCACGGCATAATCGCTCCGTGGGACGGCAGTCAGGGAAACAGGCCCCGCGCCTCGTGCGCCTCCGCGACCTGCCCGACGCCGATGACGTGGGCAGCGCGACGCAGCGTCAGGGATTTCTCCGCAACGAGGGCCCACACGCTACGCGAGGCGTTCTGCATGAACACGCAGAGCTTCCGGTCCACCTCGGCACCGGTCCACGAGAACGCCTGCAGGTTCTGGACCCATTCGAGGTACGACACGACCACCCCGCCGGCGTTCGCCAGAATGTCCGGGACCACGGTGACGCCGTTGCTCTGCAGGATGGCGTCGGCCTCGGGTGATGTCGGCCCGTTGGCGCCTTCGACGATCATGCGGGCGCGGACATCGGCGGCATTGTCCGCGGTCAGGACGCCGTCCATCGCGGCGGGAACCAGAACGTCGACGTCGAGGCCGAGGAGTTCCCGGTTGGTGACGGAGTCCGCGTCCGGGTAGGTCGCGAGGGATCCGCCCGCCGCGACCCACGCCTCGAGGTTCGGGATGTCGAGTCCGCCTGCCCGGTAGCACCCTCCGCTGATGTCGGACGCCGCCACCACGCGGCAGCCCTCCTCGGCGAAGAACCGCGCGGCACCGGCACCGACCTTGCCGAACCCCTGCACCGCGACAGTGCGTCCCGTGGGGTCGATGTTCTGGTGGCGCATCGCGTCGAGTGCGGCGAGCACGACCCCGCGGGAGGTGGCGCCGGCGCGGCCGTTCGATCCACCGACGGTGAGCGGCTTCCCCGTCGTGGCCCCGTGGACGGAGTAGCCCGCATTGACGGAGTAGGTGTCCATCATCCAGGCCATGGTGGACTCGTCCGTGTTGACATCGGGCGCGGGAATGTCTTTGTCGGGGCCGATGAACGGGAGGATCTCCTGCGTGTAGCGCCGGGTCAGCCGTTCCTTCTCCGACAGCGTCAGCCCCCGCGGATCGATCGCGATGCCACCCTTCGCTCCGCCGTAGGGCAGCCCGAGCAGCGCACATTTCCAGGTCATCCACATCGCGAGCGCCGTCACCTCGTCGATGTCGCTGTCGGGGTGGAACCGCACCCCGCCCTTGCCCGGCCCGCGCGTGAGGTTGTGCTGGACACGGTATCCGGAATAGACTTCGACGCTTCCATTTTCGCGCCGCAGCGGCACCGACACGGTCAGCGATCGCCGGGGAGTGGCCAGCAGCCGATACATGCCCTCGTCGAGACCGAGAATGTCCGTCGCATCACGCAATTGCGTCAGCGCGGCACGGTGGGCCAAAGCTCCCGGGGCAGCGCGATCCGGTGCCGAAACCGGTGGAGCCAAGTCTTGAACAGTCATGACCTACGCCTTCGTCGTGGAACTCTGATGGACCTCTGCGGCGGGGAGCGGCCGGCTCACTGGTCGACGGTGAGACCCTTCGCCTCGAGCACTTGGGCGAGATTGCTGACCTGGATCGGGGTTTCGCCCTTCTTGTACCGCTCGATGTAGGCGGCTTCGGCGGCGTCGCGCTCACGGGAAGCGTCGATGGCGAACTGGACCTCGTCGCGTCGGACCACGACCACTCCGTCGCAGTCACCCTTGATCACGTCGCCGGGATAGATGATCTGGCCGCCGAACACCAACGGCTGGTTGACGGGACCGAGGGATTCCTTCACCGTCCCCTCGATGCACACGTGCTTGGAGAAGACGGGAAACCCGAGTTCGCGGATCTCCCGGCTGTCCCGCACTCCGCCGTCCGTGACCAGTGCGCTGATGCCCCGGGCCACGCACGCATTGGCCAGCACGTCACCGAACTGTCCTGCGGGCTGATCGCCGGAGGACACGACGAGCACGTCACCGGGTTGCGCGTAGCTGATGGCGACCTGGAGCATGATGTTGTCGCGCGGATGGCACACGACGGTGAAGGCCGTTCCGCAGAACGACATGTCGCGATCGATGGGCTTGATCCCCGAATCCAGTGCGCCCTTGCGGCCCTGCGCCTCGTGGATGGTGGCGGCCGAGTAGGCGCCCAGTCGGTCGATCGCGGCCTTGTCGGCGCGGTCGATCTTGGTAGTGACGTGAACCATGTTGTCTCCGTATGTCGTGTATGGCGGGTGGGATCAGCTGAGCGACGCGACGGCCTTCTCGACCGCGGCGGCCGCGTTCCTGAGCACGTCCTCGGACGTGGCGAACGAGACGCGGAAGTACGACTGGGCGCCGTACGCGGAACCCTGGATGGTGGCCACCGACGCGTGGTCGAGAAGGAAGAGCACCACGTCCTGGTCGTTCTCGAGCAGCGTGCCGTCGGGAGTCCGTTTGCCCACGAGGCCCGCACATCCGACGAACAGGTAGAACGCGCCCTGCGGCAGTACGGGTTCCAGACCGTCTATGCCGGAAAACAATTCGAAGATGACGTCCCGCCGGGCGCGATAGCTCGCGACGGACGTGGTGACGAAACTCTGATCCCCGGTGAGGGCCTCGGCCGCGGCGGCCTGGCTGATCGACGAAGGGCAGGAGGAACTCTGCGACTGCAGCTTGTTGATCGCTCCGATCAGCCCCTTGTTCCCGACGCCGTACCCCAGGCGCCAGCCGGTCATCGCGTAGGCCTTCGACACACCGTTGGTGACCAGGATCCGATCGCGGAGGTGCGGCGCGGCCGACAACAGGTTCGGAACGGGTGAGTCGGTGAAGACGATCTCGTCGTAGATCTCGTCGCACAGCACGTTCACGTGCGGGTTCCGGTCGAGAACCGCTGCCAGTTCCGCCAGTTCCTGCCCGCTGTACACCGCGCCCGTCGGATTCGACGGTGCGTTGAGGATCACCCATTTCGTCGCGGGAGTGATGGCGGCGGCGAGCTTCTCCGCGGTGAGCAGGAACCGGTCGGACTCCGGGCAGTCGACGACGACGGGTGTTCCGCCGTGGACGGTCACCATGTCGGGATAGGACACCCAGTACGGTGCGGGCACGATCACCTCGGTGCCCTCCTCCACCGTCGCCATCAGCGCCAGGAAGATGACCTGCTTGGCACCTCCGCCGACGGTGATCTCGTTGTCCGCGAACTCGACACCGGTCCGGTCGAGCATCCGCTTCGCGATCGCGTCCCGCAGTGCGGGAATGCCGTTGACAGGGGTGTACTTGGTGAGACCGGATTCCATCGCCGCGACGGCAGCCGCCTTGATGTGGTCCGGCGTGTCGAAATCGGGCTCTCCGACCGTCAGGTCGAGGATCTCCCGCCCCGACGCCCGGAGCTCGCGAACCCGTTGCGCAGCTGCCACACTCGGTGACTCACGCATCTGGTCGACTCGTGCTGCAGGGACGAAGGTGGACATTGTTCCTCCTGGTAGAGGGCGTGGGATCGAAAGAAGCCGGGAAGTCGGGCGGTACCTTCACACCCAGGCTATCGGGGGCACATCGCGCCTGTACAAGACCGATTACTTGTCGGGTGATAGCCGTTCGGCATGGCTGGAATCAGAACGCCAGCAACACCTTCGCGGACGTGGACGCGTCCTTCGCGACGGCGAAGGCCTCGAGGCCGTCCTCGATGCCGAACTCGTGACTGATCACCGGTTCGACGTTCAGGCTGCCGTCCGCCAAAGCGGCTAGTACTGAATCGATCTCGTCGTTGAATCGGAAGGAACCGACGAGTTCGAGCTCCCGCGTGATGACGAGCGAGAGCGGCGCAGGTTGAAGACCCGTCGGGAGCAGCCCGAGCATCACGACTCTGCCGCCGCGCGTCGCGCCGCGAATGGCCGACTCGAGCCCGAAGCGGTTGCCGGAGCACTCGACCACGATGTCGGCGTCGACGGCCGCGATGCTCTCGGCGTCGGTGGCGTCCAGGGTCCGGTCGGCGCCGAGCGCCCGTGCGACGGTGAGGGGATACTCGTGCACGTCGACTGCGGTGATCTCGCGCGCACCGGCCCGCCGAAGGACCGCCACCACGAGGGCGCCGATGGGCCCACACCCGATGACGAGAGCGCTCTTCCCGGATACGCCGCCGGCGCGGGCCACGGCATGCCATGCGACGGCGGCGGGTTCCGCGACGGCGGCGGTGCGCAGCGGAAGGTCGGCCGGCAGCGGCCGCAGCATCCGGGACGGCAGAACTGCATACTTCGCGAATGCCCCTTCGGTGTGGGGGAATTGCGCTGCACTACCGAGGTAGGTGCATCCCGGCGAGAGGTTCGGGCGATCCTCGGGGAACCTGGCGCCGCGACCGCCGGGGGTGGCGGGATGCACGGCTACACGTTCACCCGCTGCGGGACCGCTCCCGTCGGCCGCTCCCTGCACCACCGTTCCCACCACTTCGTGGCCCAGCAGCATGGGCGCCTTCAGAATCGACTCACCCGCCGCCCCGTGCGTCCAGTAGTGCAGGTCGGATCCGCAGATCCCGCCGTAGGCGATCTCGACGATCGTCTCGGATGATTCGGGCCGGCGCAGCGGCACCGATTCGATGCGCAGGTCACCCGCGGCGTGCGCCACCACCCCGAGGGTCTCGGTCGGAGGCGGAGCGCCGGACTCGCGCTGTGCAGTGTTCACCGCGGGCCTCAATCGTTGCGCCGGATGAAGTCGAGTCCACCCGGTACCTGGAATGTGGGCATGATTTCGATCAGTCCGAGATTGACGTGGCGCGGGGCGTCGATCGCGAATTCGATCGTGTCGGCGATGTCCTTGGTCGTGATGGATTCGAAGCCCTCGTAATACGTCTCCCACGCTTCCTTCATCGCCTCCGGCGACCCGCCGAGGTTGCGTCCGAAGATCTCGGTTTCGACTCTGCCCGGGCAGATCTCGGTCACGCGGATGCGCTTGCCGATGGTGTCGTTGCGCAGTTGCCGCGAGATCTGGTGCACCGCGGCCTTCGTGGCGTGGTAGGCGGTGTGGCCGTAGAAGTTGTACAGGCCGGCGATGGAGCTGATGTTGACGATGTGGCCGAGGTCCCGCTCGACCATTCCCGGCATCAGCAGCCGGCACAGGTGCAGCACCGCACGGAGATTGACGTCCACCATGGCGTCGACCGACTCCGCGGAGGCATCCAGGATGTTGCCGGTGGCCGACACTCCCGCGTTGTTGATCAGCACGTCGATCTCGAGCCCCTCGACGGCGGCGCTCAAAGCGTCGATGTCGGTGATGTCGACGGCGAGCGGGATCATTCCCGTCTGGTCCGCGACCTCGTCGAGCCGTTCCTTGTTGCGGGCCACACCGTAGACGGTCAGTCCGCGTTTGGTCAGGATCTCGGTGACCGCCGCACCCATTCCGGTGTTGGCACCGGTGACGAGTGCCGCCCGGTAGTCGTTGAATGGCATAACGCTCCCTTGCCTTGCTGGTGGTGGTGGTGAAAGTTGGTACAGCCCGGTGGTCTTCGAGTCGTCAGGAGACCACCGGGCCGAGTCTGGATCCGTCAGAGCGTGTCACGGAGAGGCACGTGCGCCCGGTCGGTAATGGTGCTGACGGCGATGAGGGTTCCCACCGCGGTGACGACGGCGTAGACCGCGGGAACGTAGATTCCGAACTGAGGAATCAGCCAGGTCATGAGCAGGGGCGCCGTGCCGCCGAAGACCGCCGAGGAGATGTTGTAGCCCAGCCCGTACGCCGAGTACCGGACCCGGGTGGGGAAGAGTTCCACGATGAGGATGTGGATGACGGCCGTGTGACCGGCGAAGATCACCGCCATGATGCACGCCCCGAGCACCGCGAGCACGAAGTTGCCGGTCGCGATCAGGGCGTAACAGGGGATGGCACCGATGGCCATGGCGATCGCCGCGCCGGCGATGACCTTCTTGCGGCCGACGCGGTCCGAGAGAGCACCCATGAACGGAATGGCGATGCAGATCGCCACCAGACTCGCCGCGGTCACGAGCAGGGCGGTGCCGGTCGAGAACCCGATGTTCTGACCCTTGAGGAACGTCGGCATGTAGGAGAAAAGCACGTAGTATCCGGAGCCGTTCATAAGCGGGATGAACAGCGCGAGCAGCATCGCCTTGCGGTGCTCGGGGGTCGCGAACGCTTCCTTCAGCGGGTTGCGGGACAGTCCGCCTTCGGCCTTGAGCTTCTCGAAGTTCGGGGTGTCGCTGATGGCCCGGCGGATGTACCAGCCGATGATGCCCATCGGGATCGCGACGAGGAACGGCACACGCCAGGCCCAGCTGGCCGGTCCGCCGCCGTTGATGGCGGCCTCGTTGAGCCACGGTGACATCGCGAACGCGACCAGCGTGCCCGTGAGCAGGGCCAGGAAGGACGCGATCTGTGCGTAGCTGGTGATGAGTCCGCGCTTGCCCTCCGGGGAGTGCTCGGCGAGGAAGGTCATGGCTCCCGCCGCCTCACCGCCCACGGAGAATCCCTGCAGGATGCGCAGGAGGATCAACAACGCGGGTGCGGCGATGCCGATCGCGGCGTAGGTCGGGAGAACACCGATCCCCGCGGTGGCGACGCTGATCAGCATGATGACGAAGACGAGCATCTTCTGCCTGCCGATCCGGTCCCCCAGGATCCCGCAGACGACCGCGCCGAGAGGTCGCACGAAGAACGAGATCGCGTAGCCGGCGAAGACGAGCATCAGCGCGTCACTCGACTTGGAGACGTCGAAGAAGACGATGGCCAGGGCGGTCGCCATGAAGGCGAAGATGCCGTTGTCGTAGAGCTCGACGAAGATGCCCACGCAGCCTGCGAGAACGACTTTGCGTAGCTGGCGGGGTTGCACCTCGTGATCGGCCGTGTGCCCGGCCGTGTCGGGTGAGATCGCGTTGGTCATGCTGACTCCATCTGGGGTACCGAGCTGTGCTGGGCGGATGTCGTTTCTGTGTGAAGGGGGATCTGAAGACTGGCGAACGCGTTCGCCACGCGGGAGCGGAGGAGCCCTATCGAGCGGCGTTGTGTCCGGTAGGCGTCCACGGCGTCGGGGACGGTCACCTTCCTGAACCGGACCTCCTGGCCGGGACGTGCCTGGCCGAGCTGGGACAGGGCGGTGGCGGTCACGACCGCGAGTACCGGGTATCCGGCGGTCACCCCTCGTCCACGATGCAGAACGAGGATCTCGTCGCCGGCGGGAACCTCGACCGCACCGATCGGCACTCCGCGGGAGAGCACCTCCGTGGACCGGTCCCGCCTGGGGACGGGGCTACCCGGATCGGTCGGCGTGAGGCGGAGACCGATGTGGTTCGAGTTGTCGCCGATGACGAAGGGGGTCTCGAACAATCGGGTGGCGGTCGCGCCGAATTCGTGCACGTCGGGGCCATCGGTCACGTCGATGGTCCAGCACCCGGTGAAGGCCGCGGGCCGGGCGCCGAGCCGGAACAGCGGCATCCGGAAGTGCGGGTGGTCGATCGGCGGTCCGTCGACGTCGATGGCGACGGACTCGCCGACCGTCAGTTGCCGGCCGAAACCGAGAACCGAGTCGGGGGCGCAGCTACCGAGCAGGTAGGGCGCGTCGATCGTTCCGTGCACGGCGAGGTAGACCCTGAGCCCGTCGCGGATTCCGCGGACGGTGAGTTCTTCGCCCGCGGTCCACACGAACGGCTCCCACTGTGGGCGGGTGACACCCCCGACCCGCACCTCCGCCGGCGCTCCGGTCACCGCGACGAGCAGGTCGATGCTCGCGACGGCGCCGAAGTCCATCGCGACGAGTTCGAGCAGAGGCGCCGTACGCGGGCTCCCGACCAGTGCGTTCGCCACGTCGGCGCTGTACTGGTCCGAGGCTCCGCCGGTCATCTGACCGAACCGCGACGCGCGGAGCCGGCCGAGGTCCTGGATCGAGGTCAGCCCGGGTGTCGTGACGGTGATCGATTCAGCCATGCCGGACCCCCTCGTACGTCGACCACTCGGCCGCGGTGATCGGAACGAAGAGGAACGTGTCGCCGGGCCGGAAGTCGGACAGTGGGTCGGTCGCCGGGTCGACGATGGTCAGCGGTGTTCGACCGATCACCGGCCAGCCTCCCGGAGCGGGACGCGCGGAGACGACGGCCTGCCTGCCCGCGACTGCGACGGCGCCTGCCGGTACATGCGGCCGCGGAATCGTGCGGCGTGGGACGGGCCGCGGGAACGCGGGACCGTCCAGCATCGGGGCGCCGCCCGGGGAACCGAAGCAGCGCATGGTCAGTGGGCCGGCACCGTGCAGTCGGATCACCTCGGCGGGTGAGAGTTCGAGGTGTGCTGCCACCTCGTCGAGGTCGGGGCCGAATTCTCCCCCGTAGACGACCGGGATCTCGAACTGCCGCGGGCCACGCGCCGCGGCATCCGCGGGGAGCTCGATCAGTCGTTCGACGTGCGCACGAATGGCGTCGTGGGTGGTTGCACCACAATCGAATTCGACCAGCAACGCGTCGTACGTGGGAATGATGCCGGTGACCGCGACCTCGTCGCCGCGTGCGTCGAGCGCGGCGGCAACCGTGTGGACCACCCGCCAGCGCTCCTCCGCATCCGAGGACAACGACGTGAGACGTACCGCGGAGTCTCCGCAATCCGAGAGGACGAACTCCCGGTGCGGCCGGATGCAGGTCACGCCGGACACGACGCGGACTCCTTCTCTTCCTTGGCCGCGAGAACCTCGGTCACCGGGGCGATGACAACACCCGCCCGCAGGAGCGTGTCGCGGATAGCTCGCGCGTTGCGTACGGCGTCGGCGCCGTCACCGTGCAGCAGCACCGTGTCGGCCTCGATCGGGATGCGCGTGCCGTCGACGGCCTCGACGACACCCTCGGTGACCATCTGCACCGTGCGCGCCACCAGAGTGGCCTGGTCGTGGATCACGGCACCGGCCTCGGACCGCGGCACCAGGGTGCCGTCCGAGCGGTACGCGCGGTCGACAATGGCGACGATGGCGACGCGAATCCCGCGGTCACGGGCGTGGTCGGCGAGTTCACCGTCCTGGGCCAGCACGATCAGCCGCGGGTCGAACGCTTCCACCGCATCGACGACGGCACGTGCGTAATCCGCCCGCGTCGCGACGAGATTTCCCAACCGACCGTGCGGTGCGATGTGCGAGAGCGTCGTGCCGTGCGAAGTCGCGAAGGCGTGCAGCGCGCCGAGTTGGTACAGAACGTCCGTGCGGACCTCGTCTGCGGTGAGGTCCATCGCGCGCCGGCCGAACCCTGCGAGGTCGGGAAAGCTGGGGTGCGCGCCGATGCCGATTCCGCGGGCGACGCATCCTCGGACCGTGGCGTCCATGGTCCTGGGGTCACCGGCATGGAATCCGCACGCGACGTTGGCGGACGTCAGCACGTCGAGCAGCGCGTCGTCGTCGCCCATCGTCCAGGCGCCGAAGCTCTCGCCGAGGTCGGCGACGAGATCGATCTTGACAGTCACGGTGCCTCCCATGGGGACCTGCAGTGGAACCGCTGGTGCAGTTCCTGTGAACTTTCGATGTAGACGGACGCTACGCAGGATCCGGTTCGGGCGGTTAATACCTGTTTTACGTGAGGCGATAACGAACGTCTATGGTGTTTGAACAGCGGCGATGCAAAAAGGGAAGAACAGCGCCTCGCATTTGGCTACAGCGGTGTTTCCGCCCGGCAACCTTGTCGAAACCGCGGCGTGCGTGCGTCGCCGCATTGTCAGAAAGGCAGATCGCTCGTGGATACCCGACGCTTGTTCTCATTCGTCCGCATCGTCGACGCCGGAAGCATCACGCGGGCGGCCGACATCTTGCACATCGCCCAGCCGGCCCTGAGCCAGCAGATGACGGCGCTGGAGACCCACTTCGGTCAGCAGCTGCTGATCCGCAGCAAGCAGGGAGTGGAACCCACCGATGCGGGGCGCGCGCTGTACCGGCACGCGCAGGTGATCCTGCGGCAGGTGGAGAGCGCCCAGGCCGAGGTGAGCGTCGTCGGTCGAGAACTGGCGGGCGGTGTCTCCGTCGGGCTCGCGCCATACAGCACCGTGAGTTCCATCGCGTTGCCGCTGCTCACCGCGGTGCGGTCGCGGTACCCCAGCATCCTCCTGCACATCAACGAGAACTTCGGCGGCGTGCTGAGCGAGGCCATGATGACCGGCCGCATGGACATGGCGCTGCTCTACGACGCCGGTCCGATCAAGGGCGTCAACTTCGAGCGTCTCCTCACCGAGGAGCTGATGGTCGTCGCGCCGGCAGGCACCGGTCTGCCCGGGGACACCGGGACCGCCGTCGCCATCAAGGACCTCGTCGACCTGCCGCTGCTGCTGCCGGGCCCGATGCACACCATCCGCAAGGTGGTGGAGCAGGCCTACGAACACGCCTTCGAGCACGCGCGGGTGGTCGGCGAAGTGGAATCGGTGACTCTGATGGCGCAGGCGGTCCGAAACGGTCTGGGCGCGACGGTATTACCGTTCTCGGTGGCACGCCGCATCATGAATGTGGAGAACCTGGAACTCCGCCGGATCGAACCGTCGATCGAAGTCCAGGTCTCCCTCGGAACACCCGCCAATCAGCCGCTCTCGGGACCTGCCGAGGCGGTACGCGAGGTGGTGCGCAGCGTCGTCGCCAACTACATCAGGACCAGTTCGGAAGCCGAACGAGGGATTCAGTAACCCCGGGTCGGGTCGATCGGTGCCATCAAAGGCGCTCCGGCAGAGAAGCGTTCGACGTTGGACTCGACGTGATCGGCAAGCAGCCGCGTCAGACCGGTCGCCGGATTCGCGACGTGCGGCGTGATGATCGCGTTCGGCAGGGTCCAGAGCGGGTGTCCGTCGGGAAGGGGTTCGGGATCGGTGACGTCGAGGGCGGCGCCGCCGATCGATCCGGTGCGCAGCGCGTCGACGAGCCCCGCGGTGTCGATGAGGGAGCCGCGTGCCACATTCACGATCCATGCCGTCGATTTCATCTGCGCGAGCGCGGCCTCGTCGACGATCTGCGCGGTCGCCGCCGTCGCCGGTGCGGCGATGACGAAATGGTCTGCTCTCGACCAGATTTCCGACGTCCGATCGGACGGCAGCGTCTCGACGGCACCCGGGACCGGGGTTCCCGAACGGGTCACGGCCAGCACCCGAACGCCGAACGCGTCGAGCAGCGGGATCATCGCCCGGCCGATGCCACCGCACCCGACGATGGCGACCGTCGCCCCGCGCAGGGTGCCCACCTGCGGGTCGAACTCGGCCTTGCGCCACGAGGTCGCGCGCACCTGCTCGGTGAGGGCGCGGATCCCGGCCAGGAGCAGCAGAACTCCGTGTTCCGCGACGTTACCGGCGTAGGCGCCGGCCGCGGACGTCCAGGTCCGGTCGGTGTCGACGATCCCGGCGGAAATCCACGGCTCCACACCCGCCGAGGGCAGCTGCACCCACCGCACCGAGTCCGGCAACTGCGCGGGGAACGTGTCGGGACCCTGCGCCCACACCACGGCTTCGGCGTCGGCAAGCGGCGTGAGTACGCCTCCGCCCCGCTCGATCCCTTTCATGAGGGCGGCGTCCGGATTCGGTCCGAGGTGGATACGAGGCGTTGCGGTGTTCGGCATCATGGTCTTTCGAGTCGGTCGGGTGGGGATCACACTACGGCGGTCAGGCCGCCGTCGACGTACAGGATCTGGCCGTTGACGAAGTCCGACGCCGGCGACGAGAGGAAGAGCAGTGCGCCGACGAGTTCCTCCGTGCGCCCCCACCGCCCGGCGGGCGTGCGCTTGGTCAGCCACGCACTGAAGTCGGCATCGTTCAGGAGCGCCTCGGTGAGCTGGGTGTCGAAGTACCCGGGTGCGATGGCATTGGCCTGCAGCCCCAACGGTGCCCAGTCGGCGCACATTCCGCGCGTGAGCATCTTCAGCCCACCCTTGCTCGCGGCGTACGGGGCGATGCCCGCCCGGCCGAGTTCACTCTGGACCGAACAGATGTTGACGATCTTCCCGCGCCCCCGCCGGACCATCGCCCGCGCGAACTCGCGGCCGACGAAGAACGCGCTGCTCAGGTTGGTGTCGAGTACGCGACGGAAGTCGTCGTCGCCGAACTCGAGCAGTGGGCTGCGGTGCTGGACGCCGGTGTTGTTCACGACGATCTCGACGGGACCGATCTCGTTCTCGACCCGCTGCGCGGCGGCGGCGACCTCGGCGGGAGCGGTCACGTCGAAGGCGCAGGTGTGGACTGTCGCACCGGTGGCGCGGACGATCTCGTCGCGGCTGCGGGCGAGGGCGTCGGCGTCGCGGCCGTTGAGCACGACCTCCGCACCCGCCTCGGCGAGTCCGTTGGCGAGTGCGAAGCCGATTCCCCGACTCGACCCCGTGACGAGCGCGATCTTGCCCTCGACATCGAAACTCCCGTGCGAACTCACTGTGTGACAACCTTTCGTTCTTCGTGCAGGTATTCGGCGGCGGCCCGTGCGATCACGTCGGGTGCCGGATCGACGTCCAGGACCACTCCGAACTCGTCGGCGTCGAACGGCTCGAGGAGCGCGAACTGGGAATTGAGCAGGGCAGGCGGCATGAAGTGCCCGTTCCGCGCCTGCATCCGGCCGTGGATCACGTCCCGATCCCCCGTGAGGTGGACGAACAGCACCAGGTCGGAGACGTCGCGGAGGATGTTCCGGTAGCTCCGCCGCAGCGCCGAGCACGCCACCACACCACGGCGTCCCTGATCGGACAGCTCCTGCAGCCGGTCACGGACGACTGCGAGCCACGGTGCCCGGTCGTCGTCGGTCAGCGGGATACCGGCGGCCATCTTCTCGACGTTCGACGGCGGATGCAGGTCGTCGGCGTCGAGGAACCAGTGGCCGGTCAGTTCGGAAAGTTGCTGCGCGACTGTCGTCTTCCCGCAGCCGGTCACCCCCATCACCACGATGTGGGGTCGCTGATCGCCACTCATGAAATGTTCCTGTCCGCCGGTGTGGAGAGATGCAGTTCGAACATGCCCGACCGGACAACAGCTTGGCAATGGCGGAGGGGATACCGGTTGACGTTGCCGTCATAGCGAAGCGCGAGGGATGCGGGCGCTAGCGGCTCACGAGTTTGACCGCCGCGGCCTCGATGGTCTCCTCGGAGAGCAGGACCTCGAGTGCGGCGTCGCCGAGCGGGATGAAGCTGTCGTCGCTCGTGACGCGTGCGAGTACTCCGGTGAAGGCGTCGTCGACCAACGCCGCGACCACACCTTCGGACACACCTCCCGACTTGCGGGTCTCGTCGACGACGAGCACCCGGCCGGTCGCGTTCGCCTCCCGGACGATGTCGTGGACGGGTAGCGGTGCGAGCCAGCGCATATCCACCACGCGCGCAGCGATGTGCGCCTGTTCGAGCCGGCGGGCGACCCGCAGGCTCATACGTACTCCGTTGCCGAACGTGACGATGGTCAGGTCGGTGCCGTCACCGTAAGTGCGAGCGGAGCCGATCGGCACGTGGTTCTCTGCCTGCTTCACAGGATCCGGATACGATGCCAGCCACTGCTCGTCACCGTCCTCGTGCAGATCCCGGGTGTGGTACAGCGCAATGGGTTCCAGATACACACACAGCGCCCCGGCGGTGCGGGCGGCCGCGGCGCACGTGTGCATCATGGCCGCGGCGTCGTCGGGGCGTGCCGGCGACGCCACGACGATGCCGGGAATGTCGCGCAGAGCGGCGACCGCATTGTCGTTGTGGAAATGCCCGCCGAACCCCTTCTGGTACCCGTATCCGGCGACCCGCACCACCATCGGGTTGCGGTACTGGCGGTCGGAGAAGAACTGCAATGTCGCGCCTTCCCCCCGGATCTGGTCGGCGGCGTTGTGCAGATAGGCCAAGTACTGGATTTCCGGGATGGGCAGCAGACCGGACACCCCCGCGCCCAGCGCGAGTCCCAGGATCGCCTGCTCGTCGAGAAGCGTGTCGAACACGCGCGCCGACCCGGCCTTCTTCATCAGGCCACGAGTCACCCCGTAGACCCCGCCCTTGCGGGCGACGTCCTCCCCGAACACCAGCGCCTCGGGGTATCGGGCCAGCACGTCGAGCAGGGCACGGTTGATCGCGAGACCGGTGGTCAGCGGACCTTCCTCCTCGGGAAGCGGTGATCCGATGAACTGCGCGCGACGGTCCGGGTCGACGCGCTCCGGCACGGTCGCGGCGGCCTGCTCGGCACAGTCGGCGAGGGGTTTCATCACCGCCGCGGGACTGTCGAGCTGCGGCAGCTCGCCGACCTGTTCGGCCAGTCCGAGGACCTCGGCGCGCTTCTTCTCGTAGAGGTCGAGGATATCGGTCGGGCTCAGGTGTCCTCGCTCGACCAGTAGTTTCGCCGTGCACAGCACCGGGTCGCGGTCGAAGTCGGCGGTGATCTCGGCGGACGTCCGGTACGCGGCCTCGACATCGGAGCCGGCGTGACCCATCAACCGGACGGTGCGCAGGTGCAGGAACGCGGGCTTCCGGTGCCTGCGGACCCAGTCGGCGGCATGCTTCGCCGTTGCGTACGCCGCCGGCAGGTCGGAGCCGTCCGCCTCGAAGTACTCGAGGCCTTCACGGTTGCCGAAGTTCGCGGCGATCCAGCCCTGCGGTGTCTTGGTGCTGATCCCGATCCCGTTGTCCTCGCATACCAGCAGCAGCGGCAACGGCAACCCCTGGTAGGCGGCATGCACCGCGGTATTGATGGCACCGACGGCCGTGGAGTGGTTCGCGGACGCGTCCCCGAAGCTGCACACGGCGACTGCGTCGGCCGGCCACGGCGAGGGCACGTGCAGCTTCTCCGACCGGGCGATCGAGAAGGCGACCCCGACAGCGCGTGGGAGATGTGAAGCGATGGTGGAGGTTTGGGGAATGATGTTGAGGTCGCGGCGGCCGAACACCTTGTGCCTACCACCCGATATCGGTTCCTCCGTCGCCGCCACGAGTCCGAGCAGGACGTCGCGCAGCGGATCACTGCCGTCCACCTGCCGCGCCCGCGCCAAGAAGAAGCCACCGGAACGGTAATGCAGCAGAGCGGGATCGGTAGGTCGCAGCGCGGCCGCGACGGCGGCGTTGCTCTCGTGCCCGGACGAGCCGATCGTGTAGAAACCCTTGCCTCGCGACCGCAACCAGCGGGCCGCCAGATCGAGATGCCTGCTGCCGACCTGGGCGTCGAAGAGGTCCAGAGCGCCCTGCACCGACAACGGTGACGGCGGCTGGATCGGATCCTCCGGACGGACACCGGAGCGACTCTCCCCGGGGACCAGCCCCGACACGACAGAGGTGAAGTAGTCGTCGATCTGTTCGGCCATTGATCCGCCTCCCACTGTGCTGGCGATGATAGTCGCCGAACGGGCCCGCTGGAGGCGGATCGGGCTAGTCACGAAATGTTGCGGCGGTGTCGCTCGTCGAACCGGTGGATCTCGTCGATGACGGTCTCGACGATGCGTGGCCCGGCACCACTGACGGACGTCGCGACCGCGAGTACGCCCACCGCAGCGGTCTTGTCGGCGGGATGCGGTGTCCACGCAGGGACCTCGCCGCAGTCGACCCTCACACCGGGCGCCGGCTCTACCTCTCGCCCGTCAGTCGTGCCCGACCTTCGCCGGGCGGCGCCGAGTGCAGTACGGGTCGCGGAGTCGAGCAGTTCCGCGGCAGCGCCGTCGGTTCGGGAGCAGCACATCAGTTTTCCGGCGTCGTCGACAACGCTGACGGCAACGGCGACGTCGAGTGTCGCGGCATGGCGCCGAGCGAGATCGAGGGCGAGTTGTGCACGTGCTGCGGTGAGTGTCATGGCGTTCTCCGATGATGAATCCGCGGACGGTGCGACTCAGCTCACCTTCTTGATCAGGTCGGCGAGCTCGGCCAGTTCGACGGCGTCGAGGTCGGTCAACGGCGCACGGACGGGGCCGGCGGGTCGGTCGATCACCGTCATTCCGGCCTTGATGATGCTGACCGCGTAACCCTGCTTCTTGTTGCGCAGGTTGCAGTACGGGATCACGAACTCGTTGAGCGCGTTGATGACGAACGCGTTGTCGCCGCTGCGGAGCGCGTTGTAGAAGTCGATCGCGAACCACGGCACGAAGTTGTAGATGGCCGAGGAGTACGTGGTGACGCCCAGTGCGAGATACGGCAAGGCGAACATCTCGGCGGTGGGCAGTCCGCCGACGTAGGTGAGCCGGTCGCCGAGGCCGGCGTAGATGCGCGTCATCTGCTCGATGTTGCCGACACCGTCCTTGAAACCGACCAGGTTCGGGCAGCTGTCCGCGAGCTCCGCGACAGCGGCCTCGGTGTAGACGGCATTGGCGCGACTGTAGATCGTCACACCGAGAGTGGTTGCAGCACAAACCTCTTTGACGTGGGCGACGAGACCGTCCTGGCTTGCCTCCGTGAGATACGGGGGAAGCAGCAGGATGCCGTGCGCGCCGACGCTCTCGGCTGACCGGGCCATCTGCACGGCGGTGGCCGTGCCGTAACCGGCAGGCGCAATCACCGGAAGACCGTCGGGCGCCTCCTGCACCGCGGCCCGGACCACCTGCTCCACCTCGGGCGGGGTGAGCGAGAAGAACTCGCCCGTGCCGCCCGCGGCGAACAAACCGGAGGCGTCGAACTGCCCGAGCCAGCCGATGTTCTCGCGGTACGCGGCCTCGTCGAACGAGTGGTCATTCTTGAAATGGGTGACCGGGAACGACAACAGACCGGAGCCGAGCTTGTGGGCAATCTCTTGGGGGGACGCAGTGGCCATGGGTTTCGTTCTCCTCGTTCGCAATCGCGTCACTGTCGGTGCGCGCTGTGTCCAAGGCTAGGAGCGACAACCATTCAAGTCCAACACTAGTTCTGGATACTTTGATACCCAAAAGGTATCGAGATGTTCAGGAGATGTCGAGGGCGGCGCGGACGACGGCATCGGTGTCGATGCCGTGGTAGCGGTAGACGTCGTCGAGGGAGCCGACCTGCCCGAACCGGCTGACCCCGAGCGCGGCACCGGGAACGTGGTTGATCCCGGCCAGGAACGCCAGGGTGTGCGGGTGCCCGTCGAGGACGGTCACCATCGGCGCCGCCCGACCCGCGGGAAACACCTGGTCGAGAATCCACGACGGCCCGTCGGCCAGTCCGCGGCGCGCCTGCACCGCCTCGAACAACAACCCAGGGCTGGTGACACA